>JBJSXB010000257.1:0-49784 GCA_046086245.1 Planctomycetaceae bacterium
CCTAAGCCACCGGGCACAAAACCCGTTCCAGCCGAAACACTCACCAACGGTGGCGACTCGCCGCAGCAATGAAACGACGGACAATGCCGGTTGGAAAAGAACTTCCGCCTGGGCAAACTGGGTAGGTGGCTAGGGTAGCAGGGCACAAGGGGGTGTCAAGGATCGACAATACCACCATAGAGGGGATTTTGTCCCAAGCTGGTCACCGCGCCGCTGCGGTCCAAGCGGGGAAAATGGCCCGCTGACCCCACCACCCGTGACGGCCGATCCGGCCGCGGTCGCACCCGGCCGAGGCGCCGATGGCTCGGGCGCGACGGTGTTCAGCCGCAAGGTGTTTCAACAGCCGGCGGGGCGCCGAGACGGAGGCGACGCGGCAAGAACGAGGTCGGGCAGCCGACGCTACCGCTGAGCGGCGTTCGCATCTCCGCGCGCGGTGCGTTCCTCTGCGCCGGGTACCGCCTCGTTACGACTGCGCCGCTGGATCTCCTCGGCGACCGCCTCCTGCTTGGCGACCATGTCCTCGGGATCCTCGAAGTCGAGCAGCAGCGGCGGGAGATCGGGAAACACCTTCGTCGCCATCCCCACCACCCGCCACCCCTCGGGATCGAGGCGCACCACCCAGACGACGTTCTCCGAACTGGTGAAACCCTCGGCGTCGGTGTCGCTCCAGGTGGTGGCGACGTGGACGAGGTCGTCGGCGTCCCCCACCACCTCGCACTCGCCGACGGAGTACGTCGCCGTCGGCTTCACCGGCGGCGCGACCATCATCCCGAGTTCCTCCGTCTTCGCCTTGGCGACCTTACTGAGCATCGCGCTGGCCGCGTCGTTATCTCCACGTTTGACCGCCTCGAGGAAGGTCACCACCGATTGCTTCGCCCGTTCCGCAGCCCCGCTCCCCACCGTCACCGCGGTCCCCGAACCGGCGGAACATCCGGGAAGGGCCAACGCCGCCACCGCGACACATCCGGCGATGAAACTCGCGACCCACAACGACCAGTGCCGGGGGGTGACCGGCCGCGAAACGACCCGAAGCGGCGACTGCATGGCGATCCTCCCAAGGGAGTCGGGCCCGGCGACTCGCCGGTCGAGACTCGGGGGGGGAGGGTGACGCAGCCGCCCGACGCGGTCAAGACGAATCCGCCCCCTCCACCCGCCGGCACCGGCAGCGGCCCAGGCCAGCTGGGGGGGCGGAGCCGCCGGATGACCGCCGGGCCGGTGGCCGCACTCGGTATCATGGAGGAGTCGGCGGCCTGGTTTGGCCGCGGCCTGTCGGCCTTCCCGCGCGGCCATCGCTGCCGAGGCGTGTCGTGAGACCCGTGTTCCCGGTCCGAATGGCGAAGCGTCGCACCGCCGGCCGGGCCACGACGCCCGTGGCGGTGGCCATGGTCATGGCCGTCGTGTCGTGCAGCCTGCCGACGATCGGCACCACGGCACCGCCGCGCGAACGCGTGCGCGCCCGCCCCCCGGAAAGCTGGCCCGCACTGGCCACGGCGACGTTTTTCGACGACGCGTTCACCACCCTCGAGGGCGCGCGTCCCGACTTCGGAGCGCTCGCCGCGGGACGTGCCCCGGGCGCGGCACCCGCCACGACACCGGCCGCGCCCGACGGTTTCCGCTGGTCGGCCCTCGTGTCGGCGGAGACCCTCGTCGACGAGGTCAAGGACATGCGGAGTGCCGTCCAGGCGGCCATCGCCTCGACGACCGCTTTCAAGGGAGGCGGATACGAGTCGGCGCGCGAGGCGTTCAGTTCGATCGCATTGGCCTTCGGCGTGATCGCCGCCTACGACGGCGAGGTGCGCTGGAAAACGGATGCGGTCGCGGCCAGGGATCGCTTCGCCCGCGTCGGTTTCAACTGCAAGGTCGGTACCGATCAGTCGTTCGCCGAGGCCAAGGCGCGGGCCACCGATCTTGCCGCCCTCCTCGACGGCAGCGGCCTGCCGTCGCCGTCCGACGGCGATCCCGACGCCGGTGACGCGACATGGAGCCAGGTCGCCGCGCGTCCGGCACTGATGAATCGACTCGATCGCTGCGATGCGACCGTCAACGCGGCGGTGGCGTCACGCGCCGACTTCAACCGCGATCTCGCCCGCCTGCTGCACGAGGTGGAGATGGCGGCCGTGATCGCCGAGGTGATCCAGCGCCGCGACTACGAATACCACGACGACGACACCTACCGTGGCTACGCCGCCGCGATGCGCGCCGCCGCCCTCGAGGCCCGGTCCGCCGCGGCCAAGGAGGATTACGACGCGGTGCGGGCGGCGGTCGGCACCCTGAAGAAGTCGTGCGACACCTGCCACGGGGACTACCGCAGCTGACGGGCCGGTTGCCGCGGCGGATCGCGACCGCCGATCCCCGTGTCACCGGCGCCGACCCAGCCGGCCCCGGACGCGCGCCGGTTGCGATGGACCCATCCGCCGCCTACGCTTCTCCTCTCGATCTGGCGGGGGCGTCACCCCCAGACGAAGGGAGTTCCCCGCCCTCGCGCGGCGACCGCTCCACGCCGCTCGGGCGAGTCGCGGTCGGGCGGAGCGTTGATCGTCCAATCGTTCGGCCCATCCATTCGGCCCCATCCATTCGGCAAGGAAAGGCCCCTGCGGCAGCGGTCCGTCGCGGGGGACGCAGGACTATGGCAGCTCGCAAGGCAGCGCCGTCGGAGCCCCCATCCCGTCCCGACGACGAGGGGCCCCAAGGACCGATCGAGATCGCGATCCTCGGCGATCTCGGCAACCACGAATCGGATATCACCGGCAGCCTCGTCGGGATCGAGCCGGGGGGTGAGTGCATCATCTACTTCGACTCGCCGGGGGGCAGCCCCTACTGCGCGATGTCGCTGGTGGCCCTCATGAAGCTGCGCGGGATCGAGGCCACCGGCATCGTCACGGGGGAGTGTTCGTCGGCCGCGCTGTGGCCGTTCGCCGCCTGCGCGCGGCGGGTCGTCACGCCGTACAGCGTGTTTCTCTTCCATCCGATGAAGTGGCAAAGCGAGGAGCATATCGGCATCACCGAGGCGGCCGAGTGGTCGCGGCACTTCTCCCAGCTGGAGAAGGAGATGGACGTGCTGCTTTGCGAACTGTTCGGCAAATCGTCCGACCTGATCAACGAATGGATCCGCACCCACCGCTACGTGACCGGTCGTGAGATGGTGAAGGCCGGACTCGCGGAGATGGTCGACCTGGCCCCGCTCCCCGGGCTCGTGCCGCCGCGGTAAACGGTGACCGCCAGCCATCCGGGCCGTCGGCCCTGGGAAGGGGGGCACGGGCCTGGGAAGGGGGCACGGGCACCGGCCGGCGGGAGCCACGCCGGCAAGCCTGCCGGCACGCGCCGGGCTATGATGGCGGCGGGTCGGGTGTCGCCCCCGACGATGGGCGGTGATCCCGTTCGACCCGTGTCCACACCCGCAGAGGAGTCTTGCGATGGGCGATCGACACCCGACCGGGGCAGATGGCCGCCACGCGAGCCGGCCCACCACGCGTGGCACGGCGCGGCGCGCGACGCTGGCCGCCGTGGCGACGCTGGCGGTGCTCGCCGCCCGACCCCTTCCCGCCCAGGACGACGTGCGGGCGTTCCGCATCGCCGACGGGGCCTTCTCGTTGGAGGCACCGACCGGCTGGAAACGGGTGCCGCCGAAATCGGGGATCGTCGAGACCGAATTCGCGATCCCTTCCGAGGGCGACGCGCCCCCCGGCCGGATGACGGTGATGGGAGCGGGCGGGAGCGTGCAGGCCAACGTGGACCGTTGGTACGGTCAGTTCAGCCAGCCCGACGGCTCCGCGACCAAGGACAAGGCGGTGACCAAATCGGTCAAGATCGCCGGCTGCGAGGTCACGATGGTGGACGTGTCGGGGACCTACAAGGACAGCCCCGGAGGACCGTTCGCCGGTGGCAAGACGGTCGACCGACCGGGCTACCGCATGCTCGCTGCGATCGTGGAAACGCCCGCGTCTCAAAGCTATTTTCTCAAATTCTACGGTCCGGCGGCCACCGTCGCGAAGCATGCCGACGGCTTTCGGGCGATGGTCGAAGGGATCGTCCCGACGGCGAAGTGACGCGGCCGCGGCTGCCCTCTACGGGCGGGCGCGGCGGCGTGCGGGCGCGAAGCTCCCGCGAACGAGGGCGGCACGGAGACGGCTCCCCGCGCCGTGCGGGCGGTCGCAGCCCGGTCATCAGACGGCGGACATCCATACGATGAATATCCAGGAATTCCTCCAGCACCACGGCATCGGTGGCAACCCGTTCGCGGAGGAAGACGCCCAAAACGACACGGTGTTCAAGCGGACCTGCCTGGAATCGACGTTTCACCCGGCGTGGGACAAGGTCTACGGCAACCCCGACGATCCGAGCACCGCGATCGTGTTCGGCGAGAAGGGCTCGGGGAAGACGGCGCTGAAGTTGCAGATGGTGCGGCGATTCGAGCGGCACGGGGTGGAGCACCCGGACCGCAAGACGTTCGTGGTGCTCTACGACGACTTCAACCCGTTCCTCGACCGTTTCATCGGCCGGGTGGGCCCGAAGCGCCCGGTGGAGAAGGTGCTCGCGCACTGGAAGCTGTGGGATCACATCGACGCGATCCTCGCCCTGGGCACGACGCAGTTGGTGACCCAGATGCTCGACGAAGGGCACCGCGGCAAGCGCCGTCTCAGCGCGCCGCAGGCCCGCGACCTCGCCCTCCTCGCCGCCTGCTACGACCAATCGACCGGCGAGACGTTCCCGTCGCGCTGGTCGCGGCTGCGACGGCTCGTCGGCTACCGTGCCTGGCGGGCGGCCTGGCCGCTGTGGCTCGGCCTGGTGGCCACCAGCATCCTGCTGGGGGCGCTGGCCGGTTCGGTCCGCAACGGGTCGGGCTGGAGCGGCATCGTGCCCCCCCGGGCGCCGTGGTGGCTGCCGTTGGCCTTCCTCGTCGCCGGCTGGGGCCCGTGGCTGTGGACACGGGTGCGCTCCTGGTGGACCGCGCGCGGCGTGGTCCGCGGGATGCGGACGGGAAACCGCACCGTCGGTCAACTCACCCAGGCGCTCTCGCGGATGCCGGCGGTCGATCTCGCCGGCCAACCGCTTCCCCGCCATGCGCGGAGTGACGACCGGTACGAGCTTCTCGCCAAGTTCCAGGGCATTCTTCAGGGGCTCGGCTACGGCGGGATGGTGGTGATCGTCGACCGTGTCGACGAGCCCCATGCGGTCAACGGGCAGGCGGAACGGATGCGGTTGCTCGTCTGGCCGCTGCTCGACAACAAGTTCCTCAAGTCGCCCGGCCTCGGCTTCAAGCTGCTCCTGCCCGACGAGCTCTACCGGTTCATCGAGCGCGAGGACGAGTCGTTCAACCAACGCGCACGGCTCGACAAGCAAAACCTCGTGCCGAGCCTCGAATGGACCGGCGAGACCCTCTACGACATCGCCTCCCAGCGCGTGAAGGCCGCGAGCACCGGAAATCCCCCGGCGACGCTCGCCCAACTCTTCGATCCCGCGGTCGATCAGCGGCGCCTGATCGACGGCCTGCGGACGCTGCGTGTGCCACGGCATCTGTTCAAGTTCCTCCACCGGCTGTGCGTGGCCCACTGCCACTCCCATACGTCGGAGCAGCCGGTGTGGACCATCCCGCTCGAACGGTTCGAAAAGGAACTGGCCGTCTTCCGGCGCGATCAGGACGCCTTCGACCGCGGCCTCGCGCCGCGGTAGCGGCCATGGATGCCGAACTCCACACCATCGCCGTCGGCCGCGACGCGATGGCGTGTCGATTCGAGGCGGTGTTCAACGCCGGCGAGGTCGCCGACGCCACCGAACTGGGCAGCGCCGCGCTCGATCTGGTCGGGGTGATCGAGGAGCGGATCACGATCCACCGACCGGGCGGAGCGCTGGCGGCGCTCAACGTCGTCGCCGCCGACGGGTGGCAGATCGTGCCCGACGACATCGGGCCGCTGCTGTCGCTCGCCGAGGAGTGCTGGCGGCGCACCGACGGGGCTTTCGACATGGCGACCGGAGCGCTGTCGCGCTGTTGGGGGTTTCTCCGCCGCCAGGGGCGCATCCCGGCCGCCGAGGATCTGGCGGCGGCGCTCGCTCGCTCCGGATGGCACCGGGTCGAACTCGACCGCGCGGCGGCGCGCGTCCGGTTCGCCACCGCCGGCGTCGAGCTCAACCCGGGGGCGATCGGCAAGGGTTGGGCACTCGACCGGGCAGCGGCACTCGTCCGGGCCGAGGGCGTCGCCAGCTTCCTGCTCCACGGCGGATCGAGCAGCGTCCTGGCCAGGGGGGTGCAGGGACCCGACCTCGCCGGCCGCCGCGGCTGGCGGGTCGGGCTGCGGCATCCGATGCGAACCGGCGAGCGACTGGCCACGCTGACGCTCGTCGATCGGGCACTGGGCACCAGCGGGTCGGGGACGCAGTTCTTCATCGATCGCGGGCGACGTCTCGGCCACATCCTCGATCCGCGCAGCGGCGTGCCGGCGGAGGGCGTGCTGTCGGCGACGGTCCTCGCACCGGAGGCGGCCGTCGCCGACGCACTGGCGACCGCCGCCTACGTACTCGGTCCCGCGGGCCTCGACCGGATCGCACCGGCCGGCGGACCGGTGTCGGCGGTCCTCGTCGTCCCGACGCGGAGCTCGGGCGGGGTGCGGGTCATGACCGCCAACCTCGCCGCGGAAGACGTGGTCTGGTCGCGGGCACCGGGCATCGAGGTGGTGCGGTCGACCTGACCGGCAGCGGGAACGGCGCTTCCGCCGACCGATCGTCGGGGTAGACTCCTCGCCTGGTCCCTCCACCCCCGCCCCACCGTTCCACGACGCGTCTGCACATGATCGAGTGGGTCGAGCGGGGTTCCTACCTCGGCATCGTGCTGTTCCTCACCCTCACGGGCATCGGCCTGCCGGTGCCCGAGGAAGTGCCGATCGTGGCCGCTGGCGTGGCCAGTCGCGCCGGCGCGATCCACTGGTATTACGCCCTCCCCGCCTGCCTCCTCGGGGCGATCCTCGGCGACAGCCTGATGTACGCCATCGGGAGGTTCTTCGGGGCGCGGATCCTCAAGGAGCATCCCTGGTGGTCCGGGTTCCTCACCCCCGAGCGGGAACGGACCATCGAGACGCTGATTCAGCGGCACGGCATCAAGGCCTTCTTCGTGGCGCGGTTCCTCGTCGGGCTACGGAGCCCCTTCTATCTGACCGCGGGCATTCTCCGGGTGAAGTACCGCTGGTTCCTGTTCGCCGACCTGATCTGCGCGACGGTCGTGATCGGCGGTTTCTTCGGCCTGTCGTATTTCTTCGGTGATCGCATCGTCGGCCTGGTGCGCTCGGCGGAGGCCGGGCTGACGCTCGCGGCGGCGGCGTGCGCGGTGCTCGCCGTCGTCGCCTTTTTCTGGTTCCGCAAGCGGCGGATGCGGCTGCTCGATCAGGATCCGGAACGGCTTTTCGAGAACCGCGAACTGATCTTCGGCCCGGCCGCCGACCGGATCCCCGAGGCCGTCGCCTTCGACCCGATCCGGTCGGCCGACGACGCGCGCGGCGAGCCTCCGGCCGAACCGGCCACGGGCGACGGACGGGGGCACCCCGCCACACGGGGCGAACCGCGGACCGACGGGTCCCCACGCCGGCATTGAGCGCCTCGTGCGCCCGACGCCCCTCCGCGGGCCGGTGACCGCACCGGTCGGTGCGGTGATGCGGGTGGTAGCGGCAGCGCGCGACCCGACGCCGAGGATGACGGCTGCGGAAGGTTTGCGGCCCCCGTTCCGCGTCCTAAGGTCCAAGTGTCACCCTCGCCGCCGGAATCCGCGATGACGTCCACCACCGCCGAACACCAGCCGGGACGGATCGTCGTCGTCGACGACGATCGACGCGCGGCGTCGGCCCAGGCGCGATGGTTGTGCGACCGCGGGTGGCATGCGCGGGCGGCCGGAAGCTTGGCCGAGGCGGAGCGGGCGCTCGCGCGGGCACGCTGCGACGTGTGCCTCGTGGATGGCGGCCTGGAAGGGGTGGCGCGGTTCGTCGCCACCCTGGCGACGCGGTCGCCCGCCACTGCGACGGTCGTCGTCGGCGCACCGCACGGCGCCCCGGCCGCGGCGAACGGCGCCGATGCGATCGTCGCCCCGGGCGCCGCCGATGCCACGCTGCTCGCCGCGATCGACGCAGCCCGACGGACCGCCGCGACGCGCGATCGTGTGCCCGCAGTTGGACCACTCGGCGCGGATGCGGGAGTCGTCGCCGCCTTCGCGACGGCGACGCGGATCGCCGGCAGCGACGCGACGGTCCTCATCACCGGAGAAAGCGGTACCGGCAAGTCGCTGCTCGCCCGCAGCCTGCACGCAGCCAGTCCCCGCGCATCGCGACCGCTGGTGGAGGTGTCGTGCGGAAGCCTCGCCGAACCGCTCCTCGACAGCGAGTTGTTCGGCCATGTCGCCGGGTCGTTCACCGGTGCCCATGCCGATCGGCCGGGCCGGTTCGCCGAAGCGGACGGGGGCACGATCTTTCTCGACGAGATCGCCACCGCGTCCCCCGCGCTGCAGGTGCGACTGCTGCGCGTGCTGCAAGAGAGGCGGCTCGAGCCGGTGGGAAGCGGCCGGACACGGAGTGTCGACGTGCGCGTCGTGCTCGCCACCCACGAGGACTTGCCGGCGCTCGTCGCCGCGGGGCGCTTCCGTGAGGACCTCTACTGGCGGATCAACGTCATCACCATCGAATTGCCGCCGCTCCGCGACCGCGGTGCCGACGTGCTGCTGTTGGCGGAGTCCTTTCGCACCGCGGCCTGCCGTCGCCATGGGCGCATGGTCGAGGGTTTCACCCCGAACGCGCGCACGGCGCTCGAACACCACCGCTGGCCGGGAAACGTGCGTGAACTCGAGCATGCGATCCACCGCGCGGTGCTGCTCGGCACCGGGTCGCTGATCGACGTCGCCGACCTGCCGCCGGCGGTGGTGGCCGCCCCCCCGCGGGCCGCGGTCCTCAAGCAGGCGCTTGCCGATCCCGAGCGGCGACTGATCCTCGACGCCCTCCGCGCCCAGGGATGGCGGCGGGACGCCGCCGCCCGCCAACTCGGCATCAACCGCACCGCGCTCTACAAGAAGCTCAAACGGCTGGGGATCGACCCGCGATCACTCCCTTCCACGGGGACCGCGGCGGCGGGCGCGGCGATCACGGAAGACCCGCTTTCGATCCGACCGGTCGCCACGAGCACCGCCAGCCCCGCCGCCAGCGCCAGCCGGTAGACGACGAACGGCCACAGGCTCCGGGTGGCGAGCAGCCGCAGCAGCCAGCGGATCGCCACGAACCCGACGACGGCCGCGGCGAGCGTCCCCCAGGCCATCGCCGCCCGCGCCTCCGGCGTGCCGAGGATGGCGTCGCGTTCCTCGATCGCCTCGAGCACCGCGGCGGCGGTGATCGCCGGCAACGACAGGAGGAAGGAAAACCGTGCCGCGGTCGGCCGATCGAGGCCGGCGAACATCCCCGCGGCGATCGTCACCCCGCTGCGCGACATACCGGGGAGCAGAGCCGCCGCCTGGGCACCGCCCATCACGAGCCCGTCACGGAGGCCCACCCTGTCGATACCCGCGCGTCCCGCGTCGCCACCGCGTGCACGCCGCGCATACCACCATTCCGCCGCCGCCATCAGCACGGTGCCCACCACGAGCGACCCGATGATCGACTCGATCGAGCGGAGCGGACCCTTGATGAACTCCTTGAAAGCGAGGCCACAGACGACGATCGGCACGGTGCCGACGAGAATCCACAGGCAGGTCCGCGCCTCGGGATTGGCCAACGGGCGCCCCGAAGCCAGACCGTGCAGGCAGCCGGCGAGCAGACGGCGGATGTCCCGCGCCATGACGGCGATCACTGCCGCCAGCGTGCCGAGTTGGAGGACCGCCGAAAACGCGCCGCCCGGGTCTCCCTGACCGAGCAGCGCGGGCACGATCCGCAGATGGGCCGTGCTCGAGATCGGCAGGAACTCGGTGAGCCCCTGGACCACGCCCAGGACGACAGCGTCGACGACCGTCATCGCAGCGATCACGCCTGACTCCTCCGGGGGCCGGGTACGGGCACCGGGGCACCTTCCCACGGCCGCGCAGGCAGGGCATAATCCCAGATTCCCCTTCCGCCATCCAGGAGTCGACTGAGCGCATGTTCCGGAACCTCAGCACCGTCGGTCTGCCCCTCTCCGGTCGCCCGAGCGAACTCATCGAACTAGCCCTCTCGTTCGGCTTCGACGGCATGGACATCGACATCGTCGATTTCCATCGCCAGTCGGACATCTTCGGGGTGGAGCACGCACGGCGGTTGATGGTGTCGGCGCGGCTGAAGTCGGGAGTCTTCCACCTGCCGGTGAACCTCGAAGCACACCAAGAACGTTTCGACGCGCAGATGGCCGACGTGCCGCGGCGTCTGGAGCTGGCCAAGGCGACCGAACTGTCGCGGGCCGTCCTCCCCGTGGTGCCGGGCAGCGACGATCATTCCTTCAAGGACTTTTTCGAACTGCATCGCACGCGCCTGCACACGCTCGGCGAGATGGCCGCCAAACAGGGGGTGCAAATCGGCCTGGTGCTCGTGCCCGAAACCGACGCCCGCGCCGGCAAGGGTCTGCAGTTCATCCACACCTACGAAGGACTTCTCGGACTCGTCGC
This sequence comes from Planctomycetaceae bacterium, assembly GCA_046086245.1. Taxonomy (GTDB): domain Bacteria; phylum Planctomycetota; class Planctomycetia; order Pirellulales; family UBA1268; genus F1-20-MAGs016. The sequence continues at coordinate 10,592 of JBJSXB010000257.1, forward strand.
CGTCTCCCATCCGGCCATCGGCGTGGTGGTCGACGGCTGGGCGTTCGCCGTCACCGGTGAGCCGCTCGACATGATCGGGAAGATCCCGGCGGGCCGCATCGTCGAGGTGCGGATTTCGGACGCGCCCCGCGAGGTGCCCGGATCGGAGCTGCACCACGGGCAGCGTTTGATGCCCGGGGAGACCGGGGTCATCGACTCGGCGGCCATCCTCGGGCAGGCACGCGATGCGGGGTTCGACGGACCGGTCACGCCGTGGGCCGACCGTGCGACGCTCTCCGGTCGCGGCCGCGAGAAGATCGTGCGACTGGCCGGCGACCGCCTCGACGCAGCGTGGCGTGCCGCCGGGCTGCCGATCGTGCCGCGCTGGTTCGCCCCGGTGTCGCGCGAGTCGGGTCGTCCGGGCGAGGAGGGCACCCCTGCCCCTGTTCCCGCGACGGGGGCCGTTCCAAACCGCGCTCCCGCGTACTGACCGCCCCGGGGGCCGTGACTCACGCCCCCTCGCGGATCCAGGTGATCTTCGGCGATCCGCCGCCATCGGCCGTGCTGCCGCGCGCGAACTCCGAGACGTAGCGGAGCATCTGCGCCGGCCGATCGGGATCGCGGAAGGCGTCCCCTTTTTGCAGGATCGGCAATTGATCGGGCATGCCGCCGAAGGCGCGCGATCCGGCCGCCTGACAGGGGAACCACCAGCCCTCACCCGTTTCCGTGACCAGGTGGAACTCGGGGTAGCAATGCCCCTCGACCCACACGGTCCGCGCGGGCACGCCGCAGGCGCGCGATAGCGCGATGAACAGGCAGGTCAGCTCCTCGCAATCGCCCCAGCCATCGGCCAACGCACGAGCCGCCCCCTTGAGGGGACCGTTGCGGTATTCCACCTTCTCGCGCACCGCGTCGTAGAGCGACTCGACCAAAGCCCAGCCGGTGCGATCGCCGGCGGTCGCCTTCGCCAGCTTGACGATCTTCGGATGGCGGCTCTCGATGTACGGGCTCGGCGACAGGTAGGGGCGCAGGGTGCGGTCGGGCTTGTCCGGCACACGCAGTGAGGCGGTCTCCGCGGGCGGCAGGAGCGCGGCACGCTCCAGCGCGAACGTGACCACGGCGCGGGCCCGCTCGCCCGCGGGAAGGTCGGGAATCTCGACGATCGCCTGCTTCACGCCGCCGGGCAGGGAGCGATACCGGAGCGCCCGCACGTCGGGGGAGAGATCCTCGCTCTCGACCGAGACGTGCTGCTCCGGCCACTCGTCCGGCACCGGCATCGTGGCGTACAGATTGCGGCACGGCCCACCGACGGCGGTTACGCTCATGCCGACGCGAAACCGCTGCGAGCGCACGTCGCCGAGGATCGGTCCACCAACCGTCGCGGGCGACTCCGGGAACTGCCCCTGCGCGTTCCACCCCGGCCATGCCGCCAGCACCATGCCACACACCATGCGGCGTCGCGGGAGCCCCCCGACGGCGGCTTGCGGTTGCCCGATCCCGGTGCGCGACACGGAAGCCTCCCGACGATGACCTCGCCCCCCGTCTCCAAGCTCACTATCGGCGCGGGGCCGCATGTCGTTCCCGAGGGATACGCGCCGGTTGCGGCTGGGTAATCCGCACAACCGGGGCAAATGGCTCGATTGTTCGCCCGTTCCCCGACTGTTAGACTCCGGGTTTCCCCAGTGTTTGCCGACGTTTTCCGGGCCGTCCGTTCGGCCCGCGCCGGTGAGCCATCTTTCCCCCTCCTTCCCCCCCTCCCCCCACACGCATGGTCAACCGCAACCTCATCCGCGAACTGGAGATCGGCGACGAACTGGAACAGGAAATCGATCGGGCGATGTCGGGCGCCGATGAGTCTGAATACGAGGGGGGCGGCGCGGCGCTGGCTGTCAATGCGGTCCTCGACGGCAAAGTGCTGCGGGTCGACGACGAATTCGTGCTCGTCGACGTCGGCTACAAGAGCGAGGGCTACATCCCACGGAACGAGTGGGACGACACGGAGCCTCCGCCGCAGATCGGCGACACCGTCAAGGTGCTGCTCGAGGAGTTCGAGGACGGCGCGCTCGAGGAACAACGCGGCCTGATCACCCTCTCCAAGCGCAAGGCGCGGCGGATCGAGGATTGGCTGCGGGTGATGGAGAGCGTCAAGGAGAACGACGTCGTCACCGGCTTCGTCACCCGGAAGATCAAGGGTGGGCTGCTCGTCGACATCTCGGGCGTCAACGTCTTCCTGCCGGCCAGCCAGGTCGACATCCGGCGGCCTGCCGACATCGGTGACTACTGCGGACGTTGCATCCAGTGCCTCGTGCTCAAGATCGACGAGTCGCGGCGCAACATCGTCGTCTCGCGGCGGGCGCTCATCGAGCAGGAGCGTGCCGAACGCAAGAAACAACTCATGGAGACGCTCGAGGTCGGGCAGGTGCGCCGTGGCATCGTGAAGAACATCGCCGACTTCGGAGCCTTCGTCGACCTTGGCGGCATCGACGGTCTGCTGCACATCACCGACATGAGTTGGGGCCGGATCGGCCATCCCAGCGAGATGGTGTCGATCGACCAGGAGATCGAGGTCCAGGTCCTGCACATCGACCGCGATCGCGAGAAGATCGCCCTCGGCATGAAGCAGCGCACCGCGAGCCCGTGGGCCAAGGTCGCCGACAAGTATCCGGTGGGCACCGTGTGCAAGGGCACGGTCGTCAACGTGATGAGCTACGGCGCCTTCGTGAAGCTGGAGGACGGAGTCGAGGGCCTGGTGCACATCAGCGAGATGAGTTGGACGAAGCGCGTCAGCCATCCCAGCGAACTGGTGAAGCCGGGCGACGAGGTCGAGGTCGTGGTGCTTGCCATCAACAAGGACAAGCAGGAAATCTCGTTGGGAATGAAGCAGACCCAGCAGAACCCCTGGGAGAAGGTGGCGGCCGACTACCCCCCCGGCGCCGTCGTCAAGGGCGTGGTGCGGAACCTCACCAATTACGGCGCCTTCATCGAGATCGACGATGGCATCGACGGGCTGCTGCACGTCACCGACATGTCGTGGACCCGCAAGGTCACCCACCCCAGCGAGATGGTGGACAAAGGGCAGGAAGTGGAGTGCAAGGTCCTGTCCGTCGACCAGCAGCGCCGGCGGATCGCGCTGGGCCTCAAGCAGATGAACGACGATCCGTGGACGACCGACATCCCCCACCGCTACAAGCCGGGGGACGTCGTCAAGGGAACGGTCACGAAGATCACCAACTTCGGCGTCTTCGTCGGTCTCGAGGACGGCCTCGAGGGTCTGCTCCACATCTCCGAACTGTCGGACGACAAGGTGGAGAACGCCGAGGAAGTCGTGAAGGTCGGCGACCAGATCGACGTGAAAATCCTCCGCGTCGACACCGACGACCGGAAGATCGGCCTGAGCCGCAAGCGCGTCGGCTGGTCGCGTGAGCGCGAGGCACGCGAAGGCGAGGCGGAGTTCTGATCGGCGGCATGCCGCGGCGGTGCACTGGCTCGCGTGACGCAGGATGTCACTGGCTCGCGTGACGCAGGATGTCACTGGCTCGCGTGACGCAGGATGTCACTGGCTCGCGTGACGCAGGATGTCACTGGCTCGCGTGACGCTCGACCGCAAGAGCGAGGATTGGGCCGGTCGGGGTGCCGTAGGCCAGTCGGCCGCCCGTCTCCGACGCCGTCAAAGGGACGCGGTCGAGGGGCCGACCCACGCTGACGATCCCCGCCGTGATGCGCACCCGTCGGGGAGGCAGTGCCGACGTGCCTCCCGCCGACGAGACGACGTGACGGTATTCGAGCACGTCGGCGACGGCCGGATCGACGACGTCCAGCGCGATCAGTTCGACCGCGTGCCGAGGATCCCCCCGGCCCAGCCCTCCGGTCCAGACGAGGATCCGCGTTCCCGGTACGAGGTCGCCGATCCGAACCATCGCCGGGCCGTCGGTCGGAGGGGAGCCGATCGCCCGCTCGATCGGCGCGTCCGCCCCGGACGGATCGGTCGTCGGATCGAGTGGCAACGGCACCGTCGCCACGCCGGCCGACGGCGTGGAGGGGCCGGCAGCACCGCGCACGCCGGCGGTATCCACGGGGGCGATCGTGGCGGCCGCGGCGACCTGCTCGGGCGTCGTCGGGCCGGTATTGACCAGTCGCGATACCTGCCGCATCACCCGGCCCACGTCGCCGGTGCAGACGAACCCCATGGCGAGCAGCGCCAGCAGGCAGCAGCGGATCAAAAACGACTGCATGGGCGGCTCGGCGATCGTCCCGGCGGGGATCGATCACCCCGCCGAAAACCATACACCGGCATGCCGGGCGCGGTCGTCGAAAACCGGCCGCCGACTCCGCCGGCGGCAGAGCACGACGGTTGGAGCGAATGTCGCGACGCCGCCGATCGCAGCCGTGCCCGGTGTCACCGTCGCGGCAGGCGGCACCATCGCCTCGACGGGCCGCCCGCCGCGTTGATGCCGCAACGGCGCCGGTCAGTCCATCTCGGCGAGGGCGGCAAGGACTTCATCGGCATGACCCGCCGGTTTGACGGTGGCGAACACCCGCACCAAACGGCCGTCACGGCCGATGATGAACGTGCTGCGTGCCACACCCATGAAGGACCGGCCGTACATGCTCTTGGCCCTCCACGCGCCGTAGCGGGAGGCGACCTCGTGCTCTTCGTCGGCCAGCAGCGTGAAGGGAAGGCGATGTTTCGCCCGGAAGCGGGCATGGCTCGCCGGCCCGTCGGGACTGACGCCCAGCACCACGGCGCCCGCTTTGGCGAACCGTGCCTGGGCATCACGAAACCCGCAGGCTTCGACCGTACAGCCCGGTGTGTCGTCCTTGGGGTAGAAATAGAGGACGACCGGTTTGCCGCGGAGGGATCGCAGGGCGAGCGGTGTGCCGTCGTGACTCGGTAGTTCAAAATCGGGGGCCGGTCGGCCGACGATCGGCCAGCCGTCACCCGTCGCCGCGGCCGGCTTCGCCGTTGTGCGTGCCCTGGTCGACGGAGCGGGCACGGCGGTGGCCGCCTTGCGTTTCGCCGCCGGCTTGGCGGCCGGCCGTGGCGGACTCACGCGACCGCCCGACGTGGCGGCCCGCGTGGCGACACGGGCGGAGGGGCGTTTTACGGCGGACGGCTTCGACTTCGGACGGGCCTTCTTGGCCATCGGTGGCAACTCCCATGGACGACGAACGTGATTCCGACCGGCATCGCGATGGTGACCATGGTCGGACCCTTGGCCAACCGGGGCGTTGTAGCGGTACGGCGCACGATCGGCCAGCACCCCGCCCGACCATCGCCGCGCTGCTGACACCCCCCGGTCGAGGCGCGTTGGCGGTCGTCGGTCTGGCCGGACCGGAGTCCATGGCGATTCTCGCCACCTGTTTCCGGCCCCACAGCCGCGGGCCGGCCGGCCGGCGCGTCATGGTCGGCCGCTGGGCACCGGTGGGGGACGCTTCGGTCGGGGAAGAGGTGGTCGTGACGGTCGATCGCAGCCCGTCGAGCGACGTGATCGAGATCCACTGCCACGGCGGCGAAGCCGCCCCCGCCCACGTTCTCGACGGACTGATGCGCGGGGGTGCGCGGCGCGTGGACTGGCGCGACTGGCTGGCCGACGTGGGCGAGACGACGATCGCGATCGAGGCCCGCGATGCCCTCTGTCGCGTCGGCGGCTCGAAGGGAGCCGCGATCCTCGGCCGCCAGTTCGCCGGGGCGCTCGACCGGGCCTTCGACGAACTTTGCCACCTCGTCGCGGCCGACCCCGACGGCGCGCGGACGCTGGCTATCCGATTGCTGTCGGCCTCGACCACCGGACTGCGGCTCGTGGACCCGTGGCGGGTGCTGGTGACCGGACACGTGAATGTCGGCAAGAGCAGCCTCGTCAACGCGCTGGCCGGACACCCCCGGGCCCTCGTATCGCCCGAAGCGGGCACCACCCGCGACCTGCTGCCGACGCGTGTCGTCCTCGAGGGCTGGGACATCGATGTCATCGATTCCGCCGGTCTGCGCCCGGACGGCGGACCGGTCCCCGCCACCGAGCGCAGCGGCATCGACGCCGCCCGACGGGCGGCGATGCACGCCGATCTCGTGATCCGTGTGCACCCCGCCAACGAACTTCCCCTCCCTCCTCGACTGGCCGGCGAGATCCTCGTGCTCTCCAAGGCCGACCTCGGCGGAATCCGCGTCAGCGACGCGCCGCTCACGTCCGCGACCACCGGTCTGGGCATCGACGCGCTCGGCAGGGCGATCGTCGATCGCCTCATCCCCTCGGCAAGGCACGATCCCGACCTGCTCGCGGGCGCCGTGCCATTCACCCGTCGCCACGTGGCAACGATCGAACGACTCGTCGCGAGCCTGCGAGACGCCGAGCACGCTCCACGCCACGCGGCCACCGCGGACCGACCGGCGATCCGCGCCGACGACGGCGCTCAATAGCGCGGCACGCGCGGATCGACGCGGAGGCTCCACGCGTCGATGCCACCCGCCATGCTCGTCACCGCCGGGAACCCGCGTTCGCGCAACCAACTCGCGACGCGGAGACTGCGCACACCGTGATGGCAGTGCACGATGATCGTCGTGCCACGGTAGCGCTCGATCTCGGACAGCCGGGCGGGCAATTCGTGCATCGGGATCAGGGTCGCACCCCCGATCGCCGCGATGGCGTGCTCGTCGGGGGTACGGCAGTCGAGGAGAAACGGCGACCCGGGCTCGCCACAACGCAGCAACTCGGCGGCGGCCAGCACGCCGATCTCGGGAGGCACGGTCCGAGACGGACCTTCGTTCATCGGCGTCTCCTCACCCACGATCGCCATGCACCGGCTCGGAGGAGGATGGGCCGAGCCGTCGTCCCTTCCCCGACCAACCAAAAAAGGAGCGACCGGGGAGCGTTGGCCCCCCGGTCGCCCTTCGTTTCCTTCTTCGTGCCGAACGATCGCCGTTCGCGACGCCGCTCAGGCGCCGTGCTCGACGACGGCGATCACTCGTTGCTGGCGTTCTCGCCCGAGTCGCGGCTGATCATCGACCAGTAAATGCCCGGGTCAATGTCCACGGCGATGGTCCGGACCGAACCGTCCACGAAGGTGTGGGTCACGAGTCCACCCGAGTGGTCGCTCGACGGACCCCACGCCGAGTTCCCGAGCGGAAAGCGGGCGGTGTTGCCGGTGTTCGCGGCGCCGATCCGACCGGTGGCCTGGGCGGAAGGACCGTAACCGAGCGAGCAGACCACATTGGCCGTCGTCCACAAGCCGGTGCCGGCCAGGGACGGCAGGGCGGCCGAATCACCCGACACGCCGGTGACGTAGGCGGTGCAACCGTCGATCCACGCCGAGTTGCCACCCTCCTTCGACTCCGCGATCAAGATCGTCTTCGACGTGCCGTCGCGAATCGCGCCCATGTTGAGCCCGAAGTACGGCAGGTTGTCGGACGCTTCGTTGACGACCTTCGGCCCACGGAACGGAATCGCGCCATTGTCGCCGATCGTCGAGTTCTCCTCGCGCTCGCAGACGCCCGCCATCCCCTTGTAGTTGGTGATCGCGATGTTCGAGAGACCGCCCAAGCCGGTCAGCAGGCTCTTGAACGCACTCGCCGTGCCGATCTGGGCCGTCGGCTGCCCCGAGAAGCTCGGGCACACCAGCCCGGGCAATTGCGTCTGGTAGGCCATGCCCGTGCCACCCTGCACGGTATACGGATTGTTGACCGCGCCGGCGGAATTCAGCCGCGCGAAGCGATTCGAGTTCGACGCGAGGGTGTTGTAGAGATTCGTCTCTTCGAAGTACGGAAGCACGTGGGCGATCCAGCTGAATCCGCCAACGCCCGCGCTCGACATCGCCACGGCCGTGGTCGGCAGCCGATCGATCGCGGCGGGGAACGCCTTGCGGGAGTCATGATGGTTCTGCATCGCCAAACCCAGTTGCTTGTTCTTGTTGCCGCAGCTACTCCGATTGGCGGCCTCACGGGCGGCCTGCACGGCGGGCAGCAGAAGCCCGACCAGAGTGCCGATAATGGCGATCACGACGAGCAATTCGACGAGCGTGAAACCACGCTTCAAACGGCCGGAAACGAGTCCATGCTTCGGGCAACACAGCGTCATGCGACACCTCCGTATGGGACGGGCAAAAAAGGAAACGCGATGAATGAAACGCCCCGGGGGTGCTAGTGTTGTGCGGACTTTTCGCCGAACCGACGGGAAGTCCGAGCGACCACCAAAACCCCCGATTTCGAGGCCAGATTACGGGGGTACTACGGGGGTGTCAACCAAATGGGTCGATCGCCAAAGGGGGGGTGCGACGCGGAGCGGGCACGGTCGTTCGCCCGCGACGTAGTGATCCGCCTGCGCGGGGCTGGGCACGAGGCGCTCTTTGCGGGTGGTTGCGTCCGTGACGAGCTGTTGTCCCGGACCCCGACCGATTACGACGTCGCCACATCCGCCCGCCCCGACGCGGTCCGCGACCTGTTCGGCAAGCGGCGGACGATCGCGGTCGGCGCCGCCTTCGGGGTGATCACGGTGATCGGTCCCGCGGACGCCGGGCAGGTGGAAGTCGCGACCTTCCGCACCGATGCCGAATACACCGACGGCCGGCATCCGGCCGGCGTCACCTTCTCCACCGCACGCGACGACGCGCTGCGCCGTGACTTCACGATCAACGGAATGTTCCTCGACCCCCTCGGCGGGGAGATCCACGACTACGTCGGCGGGCGCGACGATCTGACGCGTGGGGTCGTCCGCGCGATCGGGTCGCCCGGCCTGCGGTTCGCGGAGGATCATCTGCGCATGCTGCGGGCGGTGCGCTTCACCGCCCAGTTCGATTTCATCCTCGATGGCGACACGCGGGCGGCGATCGAGCGCATGGCGGGGCTCGTGTCGACGGTCAGTCCCGAGCGCGTGGCGGAGGAGCTGCGGCGGATGGTGGCCGGGCCGGGGGGACGAAAGGCCCTCGAACTGCTCGCCGAGACGGGGCTGGCGCCCCACGTGCTCGGCGAGTTCCCGACGGACTCGATCGTTGCGGCCGCCACGGTCGTGGGTGCGATGGACGAGCCGTGCCTGTCGGCCGCCCTGGCGGCGGGCGCGGTGGGCGCCGATCCACACGCAGCGCCGGACCTCGTCGAGCGGGCGGCGACACGCCTGCGGTTGAGCCACAAGGAGTCGGATCGGGCCCGCTGGCTCGTCGACGGCATGGCGACGACGTCCGCGGTCGGCGATCGGCCGGCCGATCTGCCCTGGTCGCGGATGCAACCCTGGGTCGCCCATGCCGATGCCTCGATCCTCGCCGATCTGTGGCGCGCGCAGGCGGCCGTCGGCCGCGGTTCCGCCGTCGGAGCCCGCTGGTTCTCCGACCAGGTGGTTCGGCCGCGGCATGAGATCGATCCGCCCGCCTGGCTTTCCGGCGCCGACCTGCTCGCGGCGGGCGTCGCACCCGGACCTCGGATGGGAGCCCTGCTCGCGGAGCTCCGTCGTCGCCAGCTCGACGGCGAACTCGTCTCCCGCGAGGCGGCCCTCGCCTGGGCGCGGTCGCAGGCGAGTTGAGCGGCGGAGCCGTCTGGCCCGCGCGACCGCCCTCACGCGGCAGAGGCGACGATGCGCAGACGCGATCAACCGGGTGGGGCCGAGGGCATCGGCAGATCCTCGATCCGCTCCAGATGGAAGACCTCGAGAAATCGGCGCGTCGTCCGGTAGCAGGGCGACCCGCCGGCGATCCGCTCGATGGCGAGCAGCCCGCGGCTCACCAGGGTGCGGAGCGTCGCCGGCGCGGCATCGCAGCCCAAGGCGACCAGGGCGTCGCGCGCCACCGGTTGATTCCAGGCGACCACCGCGAGCACGTCGAGCGCTTCGGCGTCGAGGCGGACCAGCCGGGCGCGCGACTCGCTCACCCGGCCGATGCCGGTGAACTCGGGGCGCAGACGCATCACCCAGCCGGCATCCACCGACACGACGTCGTACGGACAGCCGTTGGCCCGGTAGCGGCGCGACAGGTCGGCGGCGAGATCGTCGATCTCCTGCGGCCGGACGCCCCGCATCAGGCCCGCCACGCGGCGCGAGGTCAGCGGCACGCCGTCCGGCAGGCCCACGAACAACAGCGCCTCGAGGATCGTGGCCGGATCGACCCGGCAGCCCGCCTCCCCGGCGGCGGTGAATCCGTCGTCGTCGAGCGTCGGCGACGGGTCTTCGCGGACGACGTCGTCACCGTTCCCCGGCGTGGCCCACGGATCGGCCGAACCCATCATCGCCGCGAACGCCTGGGCGAGGCGGTCGATCGAGAGCCCGCCGTCGGCGGGGGGGCCGACGAATCCGGGGGCCGGCTTGGCGCTGCCAGGTGACGGAGTGCGCGGGGGGCGTGGCACGGCGGTGATCCCGGTCGGGGGCCCTGCCACGAGGCAGGCCGGTCGCGGCGGGATTCAATCAGCGCGCGACCGGGGAAACAAGAGCTTTTGCCGTTCCTTTCTTCCCCTTCGCCGGGCGGGTTCCTCCCCGCGCGCCCGCCGGACGAGGCGCCGACCGGCGGCGGTCGGCGGCACGCTCTTGAGCGGCTCCGGAGCCCCGTCGAGCGGCTGACCCGGCCGGATCGCCGCCAGTCGTTTGCGGATCTGGCCGACGTAGCCCGCCGACAGTTCGAGGCCGACGTAGGACCGCTCCAGTTTCTTCGCCACCGCCAGGGTCGTGCCGCTCCCGGCGAACGGATCGAGCACCAGCTCGCCGGGGCGGCTCGAGGCCCGGATGATCCGGCCGAGCAACTGCTCCGGCATCTGGCAGCCATGCCATCCGCCGCGCTCCTTGAACGTGCCGCAGACGCGCGGGAAGTACCAGGTGTCGCCGTCGGCGGCGAATCCCTCGGGAAGGTCCTGCGGCCTGAGGATCCAGGTGTCGTCGGGGAGGCGGCCGGTCGGATCGGCGCGTTTGTCGCCGTAGACGAGTTCCCGCGCCGACGGCACGCGGATGGTCTCGGCGTTGAACGTGAATCGCTTCGGATCGCGCACGAGATGGAAGAGGTGCGCGTGCGAGCGGCTGAACTTCTGCCGGCAGTTGACGCCGAACGTGTAGTACCACACCACCCAACTGCGGCACGTCAGACCCAACTCGCGCGTGGCGAGGAGCTTCAGTTCCGCCGCGTATTCGTCGCCGATCGCCAGCCAGACCGTCCCGTCGGGACGAAGCACGCGGACGATCTCGGCCAGCCAGCCTGCCGACCAGGCGAGGTAGTCGTCCGCCGAACGCCGGTCGTCGTAGGTGTCGTAGTCGTAGCCGATGTTGAACGGCGGGTCGGCGAAGGCGAGGTGCACCGACCCGTCGGGCAGGCGCCGCAGCAGGTCGAGGCAGTCGCCGCGGTGCACGCGGTCGATCGGCAGCGGCCGGGGGGCCTTCCCTGGCATCGCTCAACCTCCGGTCGCGAGCCGCAGCGCGACGGTGCAGGCGGCCTCGAACGCCGCCAGGTCGAGACGCTCGTTCGTGGTGTGGATCTCCATCTGACCGCAGCCGAGCGTCACCGTGGGCACGCCGTTGGCCGCCATCCAGTTGGCGTCGAGGCCGCCGTTGGAAACCTCCGGACGCGGTTGCAGTCCCACCGCCCGCACCGCCTCCGTCGCCGCGCGCACGCAGGGTTCGTCGTCCGTGAGACGAAAGGCCTCGTAGTCGAGCCGCCCGTCGATCTTCACGCTCCCCGTGGTGCCGTCGGCCGCGCGCACCCGCTTGGCCGCATCGGCGAACGCCTTTTCGATCGCCTTGACGATCCGGCCGCGGAAGGCCGGATCGTGGCCCCGCGCCTCGGCCTTGAGAACGGCCGAATCGGCGACGACGTTGGTGGCGCTGCCGGCTTGGATCGTGCCGACGTTGCTCGTGCCGCGCTTGCCGTCCTTGTGCACCAGACCGTGCCAGCCGCCGGCGACCAGATCGGCGATCGCCAGCGCGGCGATCGCGATCGCCGACACCCCCTTCTCGGGGGCGACGCCGGCGTGGCTCGGCAACCCCGCGATGTGGATGTCCATCCGGTGCCCGCCGGTCGCCCCGACGGTGATCTTCTCCACCGCGCCGCCGTCGAAGTTGAACGCCAGACGCGGCCGGCCCAGGTCCGTCGCCTTGACGAACCGCGCCCCGTACAGGCCGACCTCTTCCTGGATGGCGAACAGGAACGTCAACGGGGGATGATCGAGCCCGCGACGGAGGATCTCCACGGCGGTCGCCAGGACGACCGCGCAGCCGGCCCGGTCGTCGGCTCCCAGACCGGTCGCCGGATCGGCGCTGACGACGTGGCGCCCCACCACCTTCGGTTTCGAGCCGAGGCAGACCGGGACGGTGTCCATGTGGGCCATGAACAGGCGCCGTGGCGCGGCGACCGTGCCGGGCAACTTGACGATCAGATTGCCGACGTCACCGCGCAGCGGGGTCTTCGTGTGCGCCTTGTCGAACATGATCGCACGACGGGGACACCCCGCCTCGACGAGTCGTTCGACGATGCGGTCGGCGACACCCTTCTCGTTCCCCGAGACGCCGGGAATGGCCATCAATTCGAGAACCAGGCGGCGCGCGGCGACGAGATCGGGCAGCGGGGCGGCGCCGGCCGCTCCGTCGCGTTGCGTGCGGTCGCCGCGCGCGGAGTGCAAAGACGGCGCCTTTCGCTTCGGGGACACTGCCATGCGCGTGCTCCTCACCGGGGTTCCGACCGCTGCCGACGCGGGCACCCTCGCGGGGCGGCCCCGAGGCGTCGCCGTGACGCGGTCGCCGGAGGACGGAGTCTACGACCCACCCGCTGGGCACGCCACGGCCGCCGACCTCTCCGGCATGGCAGCGTCCGATGGGCACGGCAGCGCACCAGGCGCGCAACTCGACAGCGACCCGCTCAGCGGGGAAGATGGCTCGACGCGTGCCGGCCGTCGCCCCATCGTGCCGTCGCACCCTCGAGCCGAGAGCATCCATGGCCACAGCCGATCCCGCAGGCGTCTCCCACCACGGGGGACCGACCGGCCGCAGCCCGACGGCCGCCGCGGTCGCCGGCGAGGCGGAAGCGGTGGCGGCGGCCCATCGCCGGCTCGTGGCCGGCCTCTCGCGCGTGATCATCGGCCAGGAAGGGGTGCTCGATCTCCTGCTGATGGCGCTGTTCTGCAAGGGTCACTGCATCCTCGAGGGGGTGCCGGGGCTGGCGAAGACGCTGATGATCTCGAGCCTGGCGCGGCTGCTCTCGATGCGCTTCAGCCGCATCCAATTCACCCCCGACCTCATGCCCTCCGACATCACCGGGACGGAAATCCTCCAGGAGGACAAGAGCAGCGGGCGGCGGGAACTGCGTTTCGTCCAGGGACCGGTGTTCGCCAACCTCGTTCTCGCCGACGAGATCAACCGCACCCCTCCCAAGACGCAGGCGGCCCTGCTGCAGGCGATGCAGGAATACCACGTCACCGTCGCGGGACAGTCGTTCGACCTGCCGCGGCCGTTCTTCGTGCTCGGCACCCAAAACCCGATCGAGAGCGAGGGCACCTATCCGCTTCCGGAGGCGCAGCTCGATCGCTTCATGTTCAAGATCACCGTCGATTACCCGTCGCTGGCCGACGAAATCCGCGTCGCGACGTCGACCACTTCGCGGTACGACACCGATCTCGAACCGGTGCTCGGCGAGTCCGACATCATCCGCATCCAGGAGGTGGTGCGCGACGTGATCGTCGCGGAGCCGGTCGCCTCCTACGCCGTGCGGCTGGCGCGGGCGACGCGCCCGGGCGATCCGGCGGCGAGCGCCGACGTGCGCCGCTGGCTCTCCTGGGGTGCCGGCCCCCGCGCCTGCCAGGCGCTGCTGCTCGGGGCGAAGGCGCGGTCGCTGCTCGACGGACGGCCGAACGCCTCGTTCGAAGACATCCGTGGTGTCGCCAAGCCCGTCCTCCGACACCGACTCGTGGCGAGCTTCACCGCCGAGAGCGAGGGCGTGTCGACCGATTCGATCATCGACAGCCTCCTCGACACGCTTCCCGAGACGGCCTGACGCACCGCGCCGCCGCCCGCAGGACCTCGCATGCCCCCCCGCCCCCCCGCCGCCGCAGCCCCGCCGGCGGCGCCGCTTCCCGCGGGTCCTTTCGTCGATCCGCGGGCGCTGGCCCTGATCGCGCGGCTGGAATGGATCGCGCGCTCGGCGGTCGAAGGCCTGTTGTCGGGCGTGCATCCAAGCCCGTTCTTCGGATCGAGCGTCGAGTACGCCGACCATCGCCCCTACACCCCGAGCGACGAACTGCGGACACTGGACTGGAAGCTGGTCGCCAAGACCGATCGCTACTTCGTCAAGCTGTTCGAGGACCGCACCAATACGCGGGTGACCGTCGTCCTCGACACGAGCCGATCGATGGCGTTCGGTTCGGGCGCGGCGTCGAAGCTCGACTTCGGGCGCGGACTCGCCGCGTCCGTTCTTCATCTGGCGCTCGAGCAGAACGATGCCGCGGGGCTGGTGACATTCGACTCCGCGGTCCGGTCGTACGTTCCGCCACGCGGCATGGCGAATCATTTCCGCCATCTGCTCGCCGCACTCGCCGCCGCCGAACCCGGTGGCGACACCTCGGTCCGTGGCGCGCTCACCGACGTCGCCGGACGGCTGCCGCGCCGTGGGATCGTCGTCCTGGTGAGTGATCTCCTCGACGATCCCGCCGGCATCGCCGCCGGGTTGTCGCTGCTCCGCCACCGTCGGCACGACCTGGTCGTGTTCCACGTCGTCGACCCCGCGGAGCGGAGTTTCCCCTGGGAGCGTTCGGCCCGGTTCCGCGACATGGAGGGAGAGGGGCGGCTGGTCGCCCACCCGCGCCAGGTGCGGGCCGCGTACCAGGAGCGTTTCGAGGCGTTCCTCGCCGCCGTGCGCACCGCCTGCCTCGAGCGTTCGATCGGCTACGAAATGGTGCTCACCGACCAGCCCGTCGAGGAGATGCTGGCGGCCTACCTCGCCCGCCGCGCCCGCCTCACCGGCTGATCCGCTCCGCCGGCCCGCCACCGCCATGCTCAATCCGCTGCTCCTCTGGTTCCTGCCGCTGGCGGCCGTGCCGTTGGCGCTCCACCTGCTCGAACGTTTCCGGCTGCGCGAGATCGAACTGCCCACGTTCCGGTTCCTGATGGACGGCTACGTGCAGGAGCGCCGCCGCGTCCGGCTGCTCGAGTGGCTGCTGGTCGCGTTGCGGACGGCACTGGTGGTGCTGGTGGTGGCGGGTTTGGCGCGGCCGCTGGTGCAGCGCTTCGCGGCGCTGTTCGGCGCCGCGGGCGGACGCGACGTGGTGTTCGTCGCCGACGTCGGTCTGACGAGCGGCCTGGTGAGCGAGGGAACCTCGGCGGTACACCGGATCCGCGAAGCGATCCGCGCCGCGGCGACGCGCCTCGAAGCGCGCGACTTCGTCACCCTGGTGCGCGCCGGCGTCCAGCCGAAGGTGCTCTACCGCGCCGCGCTGGGCGACGGCCGGACGCTCGCGACGCAGCTCGAAGGCCTCGCACCCGATCCCGGTCCGGCGGCGCTCGCGGCGGCGCTCACCGACGGCCTCTCGGCTCCGCCGCGCGGGGCGCGCAGCGTCTGGATCGTGACCGATGGCGAGGCGCGGGCATGGCGCCGCCTGGCCGCCGACGGCACCGCGCGCGGCCTGCCCGCCAGCGTCCGCTGGGTGATCCTCGACGTCGGCCATCCGGGCCGCGTCGCCAATGCCGCGATCATCGGAGACCCACCGCGGTCGCAGCGGCCGGTGGTCGGCCTGCCGGTGGAACTGCCGGTCCGGGTCGCCGCGGTCGGGGGCGAGGCGGCCGAGAAGACGGTCACGGTGCACCTCGACGACGACCTGGTCGCCCAGGTGCCGATCACGGTGCCACCGGGCTCGGTCGCGACGCGGTCGCTGGCGGTGGTGCCGAAACGCCCGGGCGTCCTCCGCGGCCGGGTGCAGATTTCCGCCGACGCCTTTCCCGAAGACGACAGCCTGCTGTTCACGCTGACGGTGGAACCGCGCGTCGGCGTGCTGGTGGTGGCCCCCCCCGACGCCCGCGGCCTCGACGATCCGGGGCTGTTCGTCACCGCCGCGCTGGAATCGCCTCTCGAGACGCTCGCCGGCGGCGACGACCAGCGGGCCGCCGCCGCGGCGGGGCGCGACGACGGAATCGACCGCTCGATCGCCCGCAGCCTCGACGTCACCCTCGCGCGTGGCGACCGCCTCGACGAGCCGAGCGTGCTCGCCGCCGACGTGATCGTGCTCGCCGACGTGCGGCTCGACGGGGGCCGCGCCCAGTGGGTGCGGCGCCAGGTGCAGGGGGGCGCGGGAATGGTGGTCGCCGCCGGCGCGCGCTTGGATGGCCACGGCGACCTGGCGGTGCTCGGGGACGCCAGAGGCAAGAACGCGGCCACCGTCCGGCTGCTGCCGGCGGTCGGCGATCCCGACGACGAACGGGGCGGCACCCGACTCGACGCCATCGACGTCTCGCATCCGGTGTTCGCGCCGTTTCGCGGCACCGGCGAACCGCGCGGCGGCCAGCCGGCGCCCGTCGGCTTGGAGACGCTGCGCGTCTTCCGGTATGTGCCACTGGCCGCTGTGGACGCCGAGCCGGGTGCGCCGCCGCGGCCCGCGACCCTCGTCCTCGCCCGCCTCGAGGACGGCACGCCGGTGATGGTCGAGACGCGTTTGGGACGAGGACGCGTCCTCGTCTCGGGCATCCCGTTCACCCCCGACTGGTCGACGTGGCCGGTGCATCCGGCCTTCGTGCCGATCCTGCTCCGCGCGGTCCAGCACGTCCGTCGCGCGGCCCCGGCCACGGTCGCCGAGTCGGTCCGCGCCGGCGAACCGGCGCCGCTACGGCTCGAGGATTCCTGGCGTCGCGCCGGGGTCGAGGTCGTCGATCCGGCCGGCAATCGCCGTGCCCTGGAGATGATCGGCGGAGACGGCCACGCCACGGGGGCGCTGCTCGACACGCTCGCCGTCGGCCACTACGACTTCGTCGTCGAACCACCGGCGGGCGGTGCCGCGGCGCCGCTGGCCCTCGGCATGGCGGTCAACCGTGACGTCGATTCGGCCGCCATCGAACATCTCGCGGAGGCCGAACTCCGCGCGGCGCTCGCACCCCACGACGTGGCCTACGTCGCCGGCGCGGGCGACGATCCCGCACTCCACGGGCGGCTGACCGGTCGCCGCGAGATCTGGCGTTGGTTGGTGGGCGCCGCCCTGGCGGTCTTCGCCGTCGAGTTCCTGCTGGCGACCCTGGCGGCACCCCGCGCGACGGTGCCGGGTGCAACGCCGCGGGGATGGCTCGACAGGCTCGCGACCCGGCTCGGGCACGCGGTGGAGGGGATGGACGGAGGGGGAATCTGAGCGGTGAGGCCGGTGGGAACGCGAGCCGGGGAGGTGGGCATGGTCAGCGGCACGGCACGGCAGACGGCGGGCGACGGCCCTGCGACCGCACTGACGCGCGTCGTCGAGCGGGCGCGCCGCCGCATCGTCGCCACGACGATCGTCGCCGGCACGCTCCTCGTGGCGGCGCTGGCGGTGGCGACCGTCGTCGGCGCCGTGATCGTCGATCTCGTCGTGCCGTTACGCGTACCGTGGCGGATCGCCGCGGCCGTCGGCTGGTGCCTCGCGGTGGCGCTCGCCGTGCTCGCCTTCCTCGTCGTGCCGGCGCGGCGGCGGCCGACGCTCGACGCGGTGGCACTGCGCATCGAGCGCGTTCTCGGCGGCATGCACAACCGACTGCTGACCGTCCTCGATCTCGAACGCGACGGCGGGCGCCGGGCGCGGACCCGGCCCGACCTCCTCGTGCGGCTCCTCGAGCAGACCCAGGAACGGCTCCGCGGGTTCCGCGTCGGCCGCGTCGTGAGCCGGCGCGCCCCCATCCGTGCCGCGGCGTTCGCCGGCGCGGGCGTGGCCGCCGTGGTGGCGCTGTCCGCGGTCTTCGGCGACCGATTCTCCACCACGCTCGAGCGGCTGTGGCACCCCACCGCCGACATCCCCCCCGCCACGGTTGTGCAATTCGCCGTCCCGGGCGACATCGAGGTGCTCGTCGACGAACCGCTTTCGATCGACGTCGCCGTGACGCGCGGCGCATGCGCTGCGGCGGAGATCGTGCTCGAAGATAGCGGAGGCGGCCGCCTCCGCTATCCACTCCGCCCGGTGGCGGGGGGTTTCGTCGGCCGACTGGATGGACTCGATCGCGACGCCCGATACCGGGTCGAGGGAGGTGGCACCTGGTCGCGAACGCACGCCATCCGACTGCTGACACGGCCGGCGATCGAGCAGTGCACCCGCGTCGTCCGGCTGCCCTCGTACATGCGCATCGACGAGCCGCTGCCGGTGATCGGTGATCCACCGCGGATCGAGGCGCCCGAGGGGGCGACGGTGGAGTTCACCGCCGCGGTGCGTCCCGACCCGGTCGGGGGGGCGCTCACGATTCTGGAGCGCTCGATCGAGACCGAGCAGGTCGACACCTTCGACGAGCGCGTCTGGTTCGAGGACGATCTCCCGCGCGACGCGGTGTTCGCGCAGCCCTGGCGCTGGACCACCGCACACGCCGCCGGCGGCGTGCGCGGCTTCGTCTGCGACGACGATCGCACCGCCAGCCTGCGCACCCGCCTGGAGCCCCTCGTCCTTCCCAAGGACGAGCTTGCCGGCAAGGGGTTGATGGTGATGGTGCGCACCGATCCCACGGCGCCGCCGTGCCGGATCGTGGTGGCGTTCGACGCCGGCGCGGCCAAAGCGGAAGTTGCGTGGGGGGAAGATGGCGGCAGCGCCACCGATGATCCGCCCGTCGCGGGCCCCCTGCCGGCACCCGGCGCGTGGGCGCGGCTGACGGTGCCACTGGAGTCGCTGCCCGCCCTGGCGGGCAAGCATGTCGCGGCGGCGACGTTCCGCGTCGAGGGGGGGCGGGCGGTGCTCGACCGGCCCGGGTGGTTCGCACGTGGAACGCGCACCGTGGAGCGCGTCGTGGATCGCCCGCGCGGGCGGGTCGAGGCGGAGCCGGTGGCGGCAGCCGCCGGTGACGCGGCGGGGCGGTGGCGTGCGGTGCTGCCGGTCGAGCGGCGGAGTCTCGTGACCTTGTCGTTCACCGACGGCCGCGATCACCCGAGCCTGCCCGTGCCCCCGGTGGAGATCGTGCCGACGGTCGATCGGCCGCCGGCCCTGGTGATCACCTCCCCGGCCGACATGCTGCCTCTCGAACTGCCCGACGACGTGATCGTCGAGGGCGAGGCGTTCGACGACTGGGGCATCGACTCGCTCGCCGTGCGTGTCGGGCCGGACGCCGAGCACCTTTCCCCCCCCCGCCCCTTGGCCGACGTCGCGTTGGCGGATCGGCCCCCGGACACGCGGGTCGCGTTCGCGGCGACGGTTCCGCTGACCACGCTCGGTCTCGAACCGGGTCGCGGCGCCGCCTGGAAGCTCGTCGTCCGCGACACGAAGGGGCAGGTGGTGGAGTCGTCGCTCCACCGCGTCACCGTCGTACCGCCGCCCGACGCGCAGCTGGCCCGCTCGCAAGTGCCGGCGATCGAACAGGCGCGGCGCCTCGCCGAACAGATGGCCGCCGCCGGAACCCGCGATGCAGCCGGTCTCGACGTGCAGCGGGAGCGGCTTCTCGAGGCGGTCGGCCGCGACACCGTCGAGGCGCTCGAGGCGGTCGCCGAGGCGACACGGCGCGGGGCGGAGGAGAGCGCCGATCCACAGGCGACGGCCGCCGCCCGCGAGCGACTCGCCGCCGCCCAGCGCCTCGCCGACGAGGCCGCCACGCGACTCGATGCGCCACAGCGGGAGGCGCTCGACCGGCTCGATCGGTTTCTCGACGCGCGGGCTGCCGAAGCAGACCGGATCGCGGAGGCGCTCGCCCGCGCGGCCGAACAGGCGCGCGCCAGCAGCCTGGTGCCCGAGCGGCTCAAGGAACGCCTCGACACCCTCGCCGCCGATGCCCGGCGGTCGCGCCGCGCGCTGGAAAAGTCGCCCGACCTGTCGGGCGACGCCGCCGCCCTGGAGCGCATCGCCAACACGCCCGAGCCGAACGCGATCGCCGTCTCCGCCGAGCGGTTGGCGGCGGTGGCCGCAGACGAGGGTCGGGAGATCGACGCGGTGGGGGCGGCACGACGGCTCGACCGACTCGCGGGCGACCTGGCCCGACGGGCCGCAGCCCTCGGGACTCGAGCCAGACGCGATGACGCGTCCGCCCGCGTTGACCGACCGACCGACGCGAGCCCGTCGCCGGTGCCGACCCCCGGCGATCAGGCGGCGCCGCCGGACGGCGCCGACCGCCCGCCTTCCGACGCCGCGGCGCCGCCCGACGCGATCCGGCAACTCCGCGAAGTGGAACAGATCCTCGGCCGGCCGATCGCCGCCGCGCCGTCCTCCGCCGACGGCGCGGGCGCGACGCCCGTGCCGGCCGACGACTCCCTCGGTGCCCGCCTCGAAGCCGCTGGCGCCGCGGCGACCGCGGCGGGCCGGTCCGCCGAGGGCTTCGCCGGCCAGTTGTCGGGACGCGTGCCAGTCGGCGCGGTCAGCGCGGAAGCCGCGGCAGGGAAGGCATCGCCGATCGCCGAGCTGCTCGATAGCCCACCCGTGCAGGAGGCCTTGCAGATGGCCGACCGGGCGCGGCGCCTCCAATTGCGCGCGGCACACAAGCGCGGTGCCGACTCGGGCCAGCGGCCGGGAGAAGGGGCCGCTTCCGACGAGGCGGGCGACGGCCAGTCGGGACAGGGACGCGCGCGGGGCGCGGGGGAGGAGGCGGGCGACCCATCGAGCGAGGGTGGTGGCCGCGACGGCGAGCGGCGGCTCGATCAGGCTCTCCGGGGCCTCGACGCGCGCCGCCGTGCCGCGATCGAACGCCTCCCTCCGCGGGTTCGTGATCCGCTTCTCGAGGGCATGCGCGAGCGCGGCCCGGAAGCGTATCGCGACGTGATCGAGACCTACTTTCGCCGCCTCGGCAAGGACGTCGCACCATGAGCGGTCTGGCGGCGGCGCTGGCGCGGGCCTGCGGGATCGCCCATGGCTCCACCGCCGCGATCGAGCACGTCGAATGGTCGTGGTCGCGCCCGCAGGTGCTGTGGCTCGGGCTGCCACTGCTGGTGCTCGCCGGTTGGTGGATCACGACGCGGCACCGACGCCGCTTTCCCTGGCTGTCGCCACGGCTGCGAACGGCGCTCGACGTCTGCCGCTGGTCGGTGCTCGCGCTGTTCCTCGCGATCCTCGCCGGACCGGCGGTGCGGTTCGAGGAACGGATCGATCGCAAGCCGGTCGTCGCGCTCCTGGTCGACACCTCCGACAGCATGCGCCTGCCGCTGGGCCGCCTGCCGGCGGACGCGGTCGACGCGGTGACCCGCCTCGTCGGCATCGGCCCGCCGCCCGATGGCCCCGGCGGCACGGCCGCGGCCGTGGAGCGGCTCGCGAGCTGGTCGCGCGCCGACGTGGTCGCCGCCCTCGAACGCGCGCAGTCGGCCGAACCGGGCCTGTTCGCCGATCTGCGGCGGCGCTTCGACCTTCGTCGTTACCAGTTCGCGCGCCGGTCACGCCGCGTGGCGACCGCCGATCGGGGCGATGCGGACGGGTCGGCGGCGGACGACGACGGGGGGGCCGATACCGCCCTCGGCAACGCCTTGCAGATGGCGTTCGACGACGCGTCCGACCGGACGTTGTCCGCGGTGATCGTGCTGTCGGACGGCCGTTCGACCGTCGGCATCGATCCTCTCGAGGCGGCGCGCCGCGCGATCGACGCCCGCGGCGGCGCGCCCCCGGGCCCGGTCTACGCCGTGCCGATCGGTTCTGCGGAGGCGCCGATCGACCTGGCGGTGACCGACCTGCTCGTCCCGCCGATCGTCGCCCTCGATGACACCGTCACCGTGGTCGCCACCGTCGAGTCCGCCGGGCTTGCGGGACGGACCGCGGCGGTCGAACTGCGTGACGGCGCGGGCGCGGCCGTCGAGACCTTTCCCCTGGTGCTGTCGGGGGGCCGGCAGCAGGCGGTGTTCTCCTGGCGGGCGACCTCCCCGGGAGCCGCGCGCCTCGAGGTCGCCGTGGCGTGCGAGCCGGAGGAGGTGGTCCGCGAGAACAACGCCCTGGCGGCGACCGTCGAGGTGAGCCAGCGCCGCACCAAAGCCCTGTTCGTCGATGCGATGCCGCGCTGGGATCTCCGCTTCATCGACCACGCGATCCGCCGCGACGGCGGCTTCGAGTCGACGATCCTGCTCGTCGCCGGAGGTGATCCCGACACGCTGCCCACCACCGTCGATCGCTGGGCCGAATACGATCTGGTGGTCCTCGGCGACGTGCCGGCAGCGTGCCTGACGCCCGTCGCCCAGGCGGCGCTCGTCGAGGCGGTGGCACGGCGCGGGGTCGGGGTGGTGTTCCAACCCGGCGGCGAGCACCTGCCGCGCGACTACGCCGGCGCGCCGCTGGCGGAGTTGTTTCCGGTGGAGTTCGACGCCACTCGCGGTGGAGGCACGGCGGCCATCGAGGCGCCGTCGTTCAAACCGTTCCGCATGCGGGTCACCGCGCGCGGGGCGATGCATCCGGCGTTCGCACTGTCGGGGGATGCGGGCCGCAACCGCACGTCATGGGGGGCGATGCCCTCGTTTTTCCGCGTCGCCGCGGCGACCCGCCCCCGGCCCGCCGCGACGGTGCTCGCGGAGGTCGACGCCCCCGACGGACGCGGCCCGATCCCGCTGGTGGCCGAGGCGCCCGCCGGCCGCGGTCGCACCGCCTGGATCGGCACCGAGGAAACCTTCCGCTGGCGCCGCAACGTCGGCGACCCGCTGTTTTGGCGGTTCTGGGGGCAGGCGCTCCGCGCCGTCGCCCGGCGCGACGACCGTCCCGTCGATGCCGCGTGGCTGGCGGTCACCCCGCCGCACTGCGAACCCGACGCCACGGTCGCCATCGAACTCAACCTCGTCGCCCCCGACGGCCAACCGGTCACGACCGGACCGCGGACGGTGGACATCGACCACGAGGGCGCCATGGTGTCGCTGCCGCTCCAGCCGGGAGGACGACCGGGGCTGTGGCAGGGAGGATTCGTCGCGACGGCGACCGGCCGGCACCGGCTGCGGTACCGCCCGGACGTCGGACCGGAGCTCACCGCCGAGTGCTTCGTCGCGGAGCC
The DNA here is from genome assembly GCA_046086245.1 of Planctomycetaceae bacterium. GTDB lineage: Bacteria > Planctomycetota > Planctomycetia > Pirellulales > UBA1268 > F1-20-MAGs016. The sequence continues at coordinate 33,589 of JBJSXB010000257.1, forward strand.
GACACGCGAGCGTTCACGCGCCGACGTCGATCGCGACACGCTCGCCGCCGTGGGAGATCTGACCGGGGGAGCGCTCGTCGAACTGCCGGCGCTCGCCACCCTGCCGGCGCGGCTCGACACCACCACCGTCGCCACGACGCGGATCCACGAGGAGGAGGTGTGGGACACCTGGCCCGTCCTCGTCCTGCTGGTCGGGTTGTACTGTGCCGACATCGCCATCCGGCGGCTGTCGGGATTGAGTTGAACCGGGACGGTCGCGCACACGGAGGCCGGACGATGGGCATGGGGACGCTGCGGGAGCGGTGGCTGTCGACGGCGGCGTTGGCGATCGCCGTCACGATGCCGGCGCCCGGGCCGGTCGCGGCCGAGCGGGATTCGGCCGACCTGGTCCGCGTTGAAGCGGCGGTCGATCGGGCGCTTGAATACCTGGCCGCGAAGCAGGACCCCTCCGGATCCTGGCCGCACGGACTCTCGCAGCAGCCGAACACGGGGATCGACGCGCTGTGCCTGCTGGCGTTCCTCGGCCGCGGCCACGTGCCCGGGCGTGGTCCCTACCGGGAGACGGTCGGTCGCACGGTCGACGCGCTGCTGGCGTCGCGGCGCGCCGACGACCTGCTGGTGCGCGCCGGTGGCCACTCCCACGGCCCGATGTACGAGCACGCCCTGGCGACGCTCGCGCTCATCGAGGCATCGGGCTGGGTGACGACCGCCGGCATGCGCGAGACCTGCCAGGCGGCCGTCGATCTAATCGTGACGGCGCAGAATCGCGAAGGAGGGTGGCGCTACCAGCCGAAGCCGCAGGACGCCGACCTGAGCGTGACCGTGATGCAGATCGTCGCCCTGCGCAGCGCCCAAAACGCGCGCCTCACCGTCCCCCAGGAAACGATCGACAACGCGATCCGCTACGTGAAGTCGTGCGCGCGCCCGGAGGGGGGCTTCGCCTACCAACCCTCCCAGGGGGTGAAGAACGCCCAATCGGCGGCGGGTGCGCTGTCGTTGGCGCTGCTCGGCCGGTTCGACGATCCCGAGGTGGCCGGGGCGCTCGACTCGCTCCAGAAGCGCGAGTACCGTCCGCAGATGGACGACTATTTTCACTATATGAACTACTACGCGATGCAGGCGCACTTCCAGGCCGGCGAGCGGCAGTGGTCCGCCTGGCATCCGCGCGTCCGCACGTTTTTGCTCGACGCGCAGAACACCGACGGCTCCTGGCCGGGCTGGGGCGAGGAACGCCTCAACGGTCAGGCGAAGTGCTATTCCACGGCGCTGGCGACGATGGCGCTCGAGGTCTACATGCACTACCTGCCCGCGTACCAGCGCTGAGACGGTCGCCGGGCCCCGACGCGGCGGCGAGCCGTGCGTCAGGCGACGCGCTCGAGGATCTCGTCGAGCAGCCGGGCCAGCGCGCTGCCACGGAACGGCGTTTCCATCACTTTGCGCCGTCCATCGACCGTCGCCCGCTCGACGAGCTCGGCTTGGCGCTGGCCGACGAGCAGCACGGCGGGCACCTGGGAGAAGAACGGGTCTTTGGAAAGCGTGTTGAACGCCTCGACCGCGGGGGCACCGAGCGACTGCGCGCAGAGGACCAAGCCGTCGGCGGGCACCGGTGTCGTGGAGAAGCGTGCCAGTGCCCGCTGCGGATTCTCGGTGAGCAGGACCTTGTAACCGAGCTTCGTGAAGAACTCCCGCAGTGTCTGCTGCGAGCGCCCCGGTCGCTCGACGAGCATGATCGATCCGCGCATCACCGGCTTGGGCCGTTCCGGCGCCGCGGCGCCGGAACGGGCGGCGGGCGCGGCGGCATGGGCGACGGCGGCTCCCGCCTCACCGCTGTATTTTTCCAGCAACTGGTCGAGCGCCCGCTTGGCGTCGGTCACCGTCTGCCAGCGTTCCAGCGGATCGAGATGCATCATCCGGCCGACGCAATCGACCACGTCGCGGGGCAGCGCCTGATTCCGTGTCGTGAGGGGCACCACCGACGTGAACCGCCGCGGATCGCCGCGGACGTTCCGGTCGCGCGACTCGACGAGTGCCGGTGCGCCACCGAGACAGAGGTAGGCCAGCGTGCCGAGGAAATAGACGTCGCTGCGGATACCGTCGTCTTTCATCCCCGAGAGCTTCTCGAGGGTCGCGTAGTCGAGCGTCCGCGGATGCTCGACCTTGCCGAGTGATTTGTCCCCCGTCTCGGCATCGATGCCGGCGAGCCCGAAGTCGACCAGCTTGGCCTTCCCCAGCGAGGAGACGAGGACGTTGGAAGCCTTGAGATCGCGATGGGTCACCCCGCGGCGGTGGGCGTACTCCAGGCCGGCGGCCATCTGCACGACGAGATCGAGCCCCTTCACCAGGTCGAGTGCCCCGCGGATCCGCACCAATTCGCGCAGCGTCTGCCCTTCGACGAACTCCATCGTGATGTAGCTCGACGTGTGCTCGAGACCGACGTCTTCGATGGCGACGATGTTCGGATGACGGAGCAACCGCCCCATCTCCCCCTCGCGCCGGAACGACTTGCACTTGTCCGCGTCGGCGTTGTATCGCGCCCGCAGGACCTTGACGGCGAGGATGCCCCCGTCGACGGTGCTGACCGCCCGGTAGACGCGTGCGAAGGCACCCGCGCCGACCTGGTAGAGCACCTTGGCGGTGCCGTAGTGGTACCCGCGGCGATCACCGCGCAGCAGGCGGTCGAGCTGATAGTTGGTCAGCAGTTCGCGGCGCAGCAACAAGGCGCCCAACTGGTCGATGGGCACGTTTTGCCCGCCCAGCTCCGACCAGGCCTCGTTGAGCGTGGCCGCCGGCACCAGGTCGAGTTCCTGGGCGAGGTGGGCGAGCTCCTCGGCGGTGGTTGGCTGCATGGCGTGACCCTCGTCGAAGTTTACCCTACGCCCCGTGCCAGGCCGGGCCGCCCGCCGCCGCCGCCGCCGCTGCCGCGGTCGGCCACAACTCCCGCGAGAGTCGGCCGTTAGCACGCCGCCGGAGAGCCCACGGGAAGCCGATCTCGCCGGATGACGCCGACTTGGTCTGGAGCCGGGTCGGCGAAGACTGGTAGGAGTCCGGCGCATGGCCAACTTGCCCGGACACCCTCCGCTCGCTTTCTTCCGCCGCGGTGGGTCACCGCCGGCCGGCGGCGCCCCGCTGGCCTCCCGTGCCTGCCTGGGCGTGGCACTCGCGGTCGCCAGCGCGACGGCGGGATGGTCGGCGACGATCGACGAGCCATTCGAGACTCCGCAGCCATGCTGGCGGCTCGCCGAGGCGGACGGCGGGCCACGGCTCGTGGAGCAGCAGCGCAGCACCGTCGCCCCCCACCGCGGGCGCGCCTGCGAGCGGCTCGTGATCGACACCGGCGCCGGCTCCGTGTTGCGGCTGGCGCTGGAGTTGCCGGCGGCGCCGGCGATCGACGAGTGGCGCGCGAGCCTATGGGTGCGTGCCAACCGTCCCGACATCCGTCTCGCCGCGCGCGTCGAACTGCCGTCGTTTCCGCGGGCGGCTGACGGTCGCGCCGTGGCGGTCCTCGTCCCCGGCACGATCTCGACCGACATCGACCGCTGGGAGTCGCTGTCGGTCGGCGGGCTGCCGGGCGGGCTCCGGCGCCAGCTGCTGGCGCTGCGGGCGGAGCACGGTCCGGCCGGCGATCTCGCCGGCGCGGTGGTGACGCACGTCGTGCTCGAACTCTACTCGGGCCCGGGCCGCTACGAGGTGGCGCTCGACGACCTGCTCGTCGAGGGGGCCGTCGCGATCGACACCCATGCCGCCCCGTCCGCCGACCACGCACCCGCGCGGTTCGCCGCAACCCCGCCGGCCCGCCCGTCGCCAGCCGACGCCGAGGCACCGGTGCGTCTGGCGAGCCACGCCGATCCGGGCGCCCCGCCCCCCGGCGAGCCGCCGGCGGGCTTGGTGCGCGGGGTGCTCGAAGTCGCCGGGAGACCGTTCTTCCCCCGCGCCATCGACCACTCCGGGGAACCGTTGGCGTTTCTCGCCGGCCTCGGGTTCAACTGCGTCCGCATCCCCGTACCCGCGTCGGGCGATCTGCTCGCCGAGGCGCGCGGCAGCGGTATGTGGGTGATCTGCCCCCCGCCGGTGCTGCCCGACGTCGACATTCGCGACCCGGCCGCGCTTCCCGCCTTCTCCCCCGCCTGGGACCGCGTGATCGCTTGGGATCTCGGCACCGGCTTGGCGGAGGAGGACGTCGACGGGTTGGCGGATCGCGCCCGGCGCGTGCGCACCTGCGACCAACGCCCCGGCCGGCCGCTGTTCGCCGCGGCCGACTCCGGACTGCGCAGCGTCTCGCGGCACGTCGACATGCTCGTGGGGCGCCGCTCCGTGCTGGGCACGAGCCTCGAACTCGACGACTATCTCGCCTGGCTCCGCGAACGCGGACGACTGACGCGGCCGGGAACGCCGATCCTCGCCACCCTCGCCACCGAGGTCGATCCCCGTGCCGCCCGCCAGGCCGGCGCCCTGGCGGGCGTCGGCGGCCGCGGGTTGGCGGTCGATCCGGAGAGCCTGTCGCTGGCGGGCTACGCGGCGGTCTCGGCGGGCACACGGGGCATCCTCTGCAGCTCGTCGCGACGCCTCGACGGCGACGACCCGCAGAGCCGCGCCCGCGCCGCCGCCTGCCGGATGCTCAACTTGCGGCTCGAGGTGCTCGACGCCTGGGCGGCCGCCGGCCGGTTCTCGGCCGCCGCCCAATCGTCCGACCCGGAGATTCGCGCGATGGTGCTGGAGGCCTCGCGGGCCCGCATGGTGGCGGTGTGGAGGTCGGTTCAGGGTTCGCAGATCGTCGCCCGTCGCTACCGCGGCGACATCCCCGACAACGCGCCGCTCACGTTGCTGCTCCCCGGCGTGCCGGAGGCACACCGCTGCTGGGAGGTGGGGGCGGGCGGCCTCAAGCCGCTCCGGCAGCGGCGCGTGGCGGGTGGCGTGTCGGTGGTGCTCGACGGCTTCCTCACCTCGACGGTGATCCTCGTCAGTGGCGATCCGACAGTCGCGGCGCAGGCGCAGGAGCAGGTCCGGCTCCGCCAGACGGCGTGGCTCGATGCCAGCCGCGCCGAGGCCGCGCTCGCCCTCGCCCACGCCGGTGACCTGCTCGCGCGCCTCCCGCCGACCGCGCTGGGCAACCTGCCAACGGGCGACATGCTCCGCCACGCAAGCGGCCGCGCGGCGGAGGCCGAAGCGCTCGTCGGCGCCGATCCGGCGGCGGCGATCACCGGGTTCCAGACCGCCGCCGCCGTCGCCGGCCAGGTGGAACGCCTCGCCTGGGAGCGCGGGATCGTCGCCGCCGGATCGATGGTCTCCGATCCGCTCGCGACGAGCGACGCCACCCTCGCCGAACACTGGCGCTTCGTCTCCGCTCTGGCCGGTGCCGGCCCGGGAGCGGAACTCCTTCCCGGCGGATCGATGGACCGCGTGGACGACCTGGCGACGGCGGGGTGGCGGCACTTCGTGCTCGCCCAGAAGACGATCCGCAGCGGCGTGGAGATTTCCCGAACGCAGCCGGCCGCCGGCAGCGGATGCCTGTTGCTCCGCGCCGAGGCGGTCGACGCGGCGCTCGCCCCGGCCGTGGTGGAGACCCCACCGGTGTGGGTGACGACGCCGCCCGTGGCCGCACCCAGCGGGAAGCTGTTGCAGATCGAAGCCCGCGTGTGGGTGCCCAAGCCGGTCCGCGGCAGCGTCGACGGGCTGCTCGTCTTCGATTCCTTCGGCGGACCGGCACTGGCGGAGCGGGTGGCCGCCTCGCCCGGTTGGCGACGGCTCATCCTCCACCGGATTGCGCCCGAGGACGGCCTCGGCGAGCCGCTCGTGGTCACGTTCGCGCTCACCGGGCTGGGCGAGGCGCGGATCGACGAGGTGTCGGTCCGCGTGCTCGAACGGGGACTGGGCGGGACCGGCACCACGACGATCGCCGTCGACGGCGCGACCACCCCGTTTCCGTCACCCGAGGCACTCGTCGGCGACTCCGGCCCGGCGCGGCTCCCTCCCCCGGCGGCGGCCGACGACCGCGGCGGACCGCGTTGGCCGGGCATGGATCTCGCCTGGCCGCGCATCCTCCCCTTCGGTCAAAGTGGCAACGAGCCGCCGACCGGTTACGGCGGCGGACGTGTCGATCCGTTCAAACGCGTGGAGTCGGCCGCCGATCAGCCGGTGGCGCCCTGAGCGTCCGCGCCTCCGGCCCGATCGTCGGCGGGGAGCGGCGTCCGGCGCGACGGCCTCGTCCGGACGGCAGCGCGCAGCACGCGGCGCGGCGACCGCGTGCGCCGATGCAACGCGGCCCGACCCCGGCGGTCGAGTTCTCCGAGCAGTCGCGTGCAGGTGGCCACCAGCGCCTCGTCGTCGAGCCGCGCGATCTCGTCGGGATGCACGAGGGAGCCGTATTCCACGCGTGTCCGGCCGGGCCGCGGCAGCCACGCCGTACGCGGCCAGCATTCCCACGCCCCCACGATCGCCACCGGCATGATCGGCACGCGCGCCTTCCGGGCGATCGTCACGAAGCCGTTCTTGAGCGGTGCCGGCGTGCCGGTGGCGGTGCGCGTCCCCTCGGGAAAGATGATCACGGCGGAGCCGCCCCGGAGCCGCGCGATGATCGCCTTGAGGGCCGCGATCCCCGGCGCATTGCGATCGATCGGCACCGCGTCGAGGGCGTCGATCAGCCACCCGAACGGCCGGAAGCGGAACAGCGAACTCCGCGCCAAACTGGAGAGCCGCCGCGGGGCGGAGACTCCCAACAGCACCGGATCGAGATGGCTTTGGTGCGTCGCAAGGAGCAGAAGGCCGCCCTCCTCCGGCATCGGCTCCGCGAACCGGGCGCGGATCCCCCACAGCGCCAGGCACAGCGCCCGGCACACGACCCACGACGCGTCGTAGACACGGCGGCCGACCGGCGTGTGCGCGGACCGCGGGGTGGTCATCGCTCCCTCCGGCCATGGCGGCGCTCGGCGACCAGGGCGACGAGCCTGTCGACGACGGCCTCCCTCGAGAGGTGATCGGTGTCGAGTTCGACGGCATCCGCCGGCATGCGCAGCGCTCCGACGGCCCGCGACCGGTCGTCGACATCGCGGCGGTCCTGCTCGGCCAACACCGCGGCGAGGGTGATTCCCGGGCGGCGCTCGCGCTCCTCGGCGAACCGCCGGGCCGCACGGACCTCGCGGCTGGCGGTGAGGTAAACCTTCAACTCGGCTTGGGGAAACACCACCGTTCCCTGGTCGCGCCCCTCGGTGACGAGATCCACGTCGTGGGCGATACGTTGCTGCCTCGCGACGAGCGCGGCGCGCACGGCCGGCCAGTCGGCGACCCGTTTGATCGCCTCGTTGACGGCGTGGCTGCGGAGTTCCTCCCCCGGGGCGGCGTCATCGATGAGGACCACCCCCGGCCGAAACGTGAGGGCGTCGGACGCCGCCAGGGCGGCCAGCGCCGCGCCATCGGCGAGATCGAGCCCGCGCCGCAGCGCCGCCAGCGTCACCGCCCGATACATCGCCCCGGTGTTGAGATGGAGCCAGCCGAGCCGCACGGCGAGACCCTCGGCGGCCTTGCTCTTGCCCGAGCCCGCAGGCCCGTCGAGCGTGACGATCATGCCGACACCTCCGCCGCGGCGTCGGCGAACCGCAGTTCGAGGAGCGTCCACCCGTAGCGGCGCATGTGGAACGTCGTCCGCGGCCCCGCAACCACCACCGCCGGTCCGTCGACGGTCCGACCGAGGGCGTCGCACACTCGGGCGCTGGCCACCGGCAGGGGCCACTCGATCGCGACGTCACCGGCGCGGCCGGCCACCTCGAGAACACCGACCGTGATCGTGCCGGGCGCCGTGCCCTCCTGCGGAACCCAGCCGGTCAGCCGGACGGTGTCGGGAACCCCGGGCGCCGGCGCGGGCAGCGATCCGTCCGGCGACGCGGTGAAGGCGAGGCCCAGGTCCCACGGCCGGCGGATGCCGATGCCGACCGCGAGTCGAGCGCTGGCCGACCCGCTCCCGGCTGCACCGGGGGCGCCGCCCGGCGGGGCACCGTCGGCACCGGGGTCGGGAACCCCGTCGGGAAGGAGGCAATCGATCATGTGCGGACTGGAGCGCACGTGCCACGGCAGGCCGCCGGTGAGGATCGTCGTGCCCGACCCGGAAGCCGCGGCGCCGGCGACGATCTCGAGAAAATGCGGGGCCGACAGCAGCGTGCGCTCGCTGACGACCGACTGCGTCGCCTGACCGCGACGGACGTCGACGTCGTCGTTCTCATTCCAGGCGAACCGGCAGCAGGGATAGGCCTCGAGCCACGGGGCGCCCTCGCGCCGGAAGCCATCGACGGCCACCTCGATCCGCACCAGCGGCAGGCGCGCGTCGATGGCCACGCGTTGCCGGAAGCGCCCGACGTCGCGATCGCCGCGCAGCAATTTCCCGCGGCTCTCCAGCACGCCGTCGGCATCGCGCTCGATCGCGTCGGCGACCATGCGGGTGTAGTCGGCCCGTTCGAGGGCGTCCTCCCAAGGTGCTCCGGCCGCCGGTGCCGGCCGCGTGGTGCGGATCGCGAGCGCCTGGGAAAGACGGTTGCCGCGTTCGCCGCTCGCCCGGACCGAGAGGATCCCGCCCGTCTGGGGATGGACGCGCACCCGCAGGCCGCGCGCCTCGAGGACGAGGCGGTCGGAGGCCGCGCGGCGACGCCATCGATCGAACATGCCGCGGCGCGCGGCCGGCACGCGCGGTCCGGCGACGGGCGGCGCCTCCTCCGCGGGAGGCCCGAGCAGGCCGACGGCCGCACGGGCGGCGAGCAGGTCGCGAGCCTCGTCGAACGCCTCGGCGCGGCGCGTGGCGACCGGGTCGCCCGAGTCCGCCGGCCCCGGCGGGCTGGGGGGATAGGCATCCGGATCGAGGCCCACCGCGCTGCCGGCACCGGTGGTGCGTCGGAAGAACTCCTCCGGGCCGACGAACCGCCCGAGCACACCGGTCCAGGTGCTGATCCGTCGCAGATCATCGAACCAGCGGCTGGCCGTGCCGGCATGATGGGCGAAGGTGAGCACCGCCGTGTGATCGTGATCCATCGCGTCGCCGAGCCGATCCGCGAGACGGAGGATCGACGATGCGTGGCGGGCGTCGAGCGGTTTCTTCGCCACCGCCTCGATGCTGCCCCCCCCTCCTTCCCAGCGGATCCGGCTCGCGCCCGGTTCCGGCGACGGCGAACCGTCGAACTGGTTCCACACCGCTCCCTCGTAGCCCAGCTGCTGGAGGATGTGCGGCAACAGCGGGCTCGAGCCACCGGAAAAACGCGCGAAGCAGCGCGGCGTCGCCCCGAGGTGATCGCGCCACGCGCGCCGCCCCCGCACGAACGATGCCAGGATCCGCTCGGGGGTCCACGCGTCGAGCGGTGCATCGTCGTCGCGCCCTCCCGCGGGCGAAACCCGTCCGTCGGCGATCGCCTGCCGCAGCCTGGCGGCCAGCGCCGCGTCGGTGGCGGCCAACCGTTCGACGAGCGCACCGGTGGCGATGGCGACCCACGGCGTCGGTGCGGCGAGTTCGCCGGCAAGCCGACCGCCGAGCGTGGTCTCGGCGAGCAGCACGAGGTCGAGGAGCCACACGTCGACCGGGTAGTAGTGGCCGCGCGCGGCCTCGAGCGTCGCATACGCCTCACCGAGGCGCTCGCGTGCGACGGCTTCGTCGCCACCGACGGCCGCGCGGGCGGCGGCGACGACGGCGGCCTCCAGATCGGCTCCCCCGCGCGCCGCGCCGGAGCGCATCCGCCGCGCGAGGAGCTCGGCGAGCAGCCAGGCCAATCCGAGGGCGTGGAAGTCAGCGGCCAGCGGGGGGGCGATCGGCGGGAGACCGCGCGCCGCGCGCGCCTCGGCGACGATCGCCTCGCGGTCGCGGTGGCCCCGGACCCATGCCGATCCCGCCGGGCACGTCGCCGCGCGGAACGCTTCGACGCGTTCGTCGCACGAGGGGGGGACGATCGCCAGAAACGGCGCGTCGTCGTGCGGCGGCACCTCGGCGCTCGCCCAGCCGGGCATCCGGCCGACGGCGTCGATGAGCGCCGGATCCCAGGCGGCGGTCCACGCCGCGAGCAGCGCGTCGGCCTCCGCCTCGTCGAGCCACGTGGGGAAGTCTTCCAACGAGTGGCAGGGGAGAAAGACGGCGATCCGCTCGATGCCCATAGGGCCCGGATTGTACCGATGCACGGGTCGGTTTTCAGGCGCGCGTGACGACGGAGCGGCGTGCGTCACCGCCCGTGTGCGGCGGGTTTGACATCGCGTCAGCGGCGTTCGTAAAGTGCATTCGGTGGGGGCGTCGATGTCCTTCCCCGGGGTCCCGCCTCCCGCTCCTCTCGGCAGGCCCTTCACGACGCCCGCACGGAACACGCCGTCATGGCCACCAGCCCCTACGTCTGGGGAATCGACATCGGGAAGTGCGGGCTGAAGGCGCTGCGCTGCCGGCCGGCGGACGATCCGCGCATGCTCGTCGCGGACGCGTTCGACTACATCGAATACCCGATGATCCTCACCCAGCCGGAGGCCGATCCGGTCGAGTTGGTGCGCGCCGCGCTGCAGGACTTCGTCGGTCGCAACAAACTGCGGGGCGACAAGGTGGCGGTTTCCGTGCCCGGGCAGTCGGGCCTCGCCAAGTTCATCAAGCTTCCCCCGATCGAAGCGAAGAAGATCCCCGACATCGTCCGCTACGAGGCGCGCCAGCAGATCCCCTTCCCGCTCGACCAGGTGATCTGGGACTGGCAGCGGCTCGCCGGCGGCATCGAGGAGAGCGGGTTCGTGATCGACGCCGAGGTGGCACTGTTCGCGATGAAGCGCGAACAGGTGGCCAAGGCGCTGGCACCGCTCCAAGCCGCCGACATCGAAGTCGACATCCTTCAATTGTCGCCGATGGCGCTGGCGAACATGGTGATGTTCGACCAACTGCCCGACCCGGCCACCATCGATCCCGACAACCCGCCGCAGTCGGTCGTGCTGGTGTCGATGGGGGTCGATTCGACCGATCTGGTCGTCACCAACGGGCTGCGCATCTGGCAGCGCAGCATGCCGATCGGCGGCAGCAATTTCACCAAGGCGCTCGTCCAAGGCATGAAACTGACGTTCGCCAAAGCGGAGCAGCTGAAGCGCAACGCCGTCCGCGCGGAAGATCCGAAGGCCGTCTTCAACGCGATGCGGCCGGTGTTCAACGAGTTCGCCTCGGAACTGCAGCGCTCCCTGAATTACTTCACGGGGGCCGACCGCTCGGCGCGGATCGGCAAGGTCTTGCTGCTGGGCAACGCCGCGCGGCTCCGTGGCCTCGCCGATTTCGTCGGGAAGCAGTTGCAACTCGACGTTCAGCGGCTCGACACGTTCCGCGGCTTGGAGGGGGCGGCGGTGACGGGAGCGGCGGCCTTCAAGGAACACCGCCTGGCCTTCGGCACGGCCTACGGCCTGGCGCTGCAGGGGGCGGGCCGGGGCGTCATCAACACCAACCTGCTCCCTGGCGAGATCGTCCGCGAACGCCTCATCGCATCGAAGAAGCCGTGGGCGGTGGCGGCGATGGTCGGAGTTCTCGCCGCCTCGGCGTTGAGCTTCATCGGGAACTACACGGCGTGGACGACCTGGTCGCCCAACCTGTACGACGCGGCGTTCAAGGCGGCCGACGGGGTCAAGTCGGAGTCGCAGGCGGCGCAGACGAGCTTCGCCGACATGCAGAAAAAGCAGGAGGAGGCGGTCACCCGGCAACAGGACTTGGTGAAGCTCGAGGATCGCCGCTTCCAGGTGATCGACATGATGCGGTCGATCGAGTCGCTCCTCCCGCGCGATGAACCGGGCAAGGCGCCTGAGAAACTCGCCGACCGCCGCGAACTCCACATCGACCAACTCGATTGCCAGTACTTCACCGACCTCGACACCTGGTTCACGGGCGTCAAGGACCAGTGGGCCGCCACGCATCCCTCCGAGGAAGCCGAGGAGTTGGACGAGAGCGGTGCCGCGGTGACCGCGGCGCCCACCGGGGGGGGCGAGGCCGAGGGAAGCGGCGCGGTGGCCGAGGTGGCGGGACCGAAGGGCCCCGGCTGGGTCATCCAGATGGTGGGCTACCACTACCACAACGAGGACCATCACAAGCCCGATCAGGGAGCCCAGTTTCTCCGCTCGACGATCGTCAAGGGGCTTCTCGGCAAGTCGGGGGACGTGACGGTGACCGCGGGTCCGCTCGCGGGCCAGAAGGTGCCGATCAAGGATCTGGGCATCGGCTTCCCGGTGATCGTCTCGTCGTCGCCGCTGCGGGTGATGCCCAACCCGCTCGCCCCGGCGACGATGCCCGGCATGATGCCCGGCATGGGACCGCCGGGGGCGGCTCCCGGCGGCCTGCCCTATCCCGGCGGCATTCCCGGTCCACCGGGGACGATTGCGTCCGGCGGCGGCTTTCCGGGAAGTGGACGTCCCCCCGGGGAATCCACCGGCAAAGATGGTGACGAAGGCAAGACGGGGGAGGAAGCGACGCCCGCGCCTCCGGTCGATCAGATGATCCGTCGCTACGACTTCGTCTTGCAGTTCACGTGGCAGCCGACCGTGCCCGGCGTGTCGAAGGACCAACCGTCCGAAGCGGAGGTGGCCGCAGGCCAGTGAGACGCCGCGGAGCGCGCGGAGCCCGCGACGGGCGGCTGTAACGCGACCCGCTCGACGGCGTCATCGGAAAAAGACGAACGGGGAGCGCGGCGGGGGCGGCGGCCGTTGTCATACGGCCAACAGGGGTGGGCACGAGGAGGAGGATGCGATGGTCCAGGTTCCCGATTCGATCCGCCCGGTGGCCGACTTCCTCGCGAAATACCATTTTTGGATGCTCGTGCCGTTGGTGCCGCTGATCCTCCTGCCGCTCCTGCTGCTCACCAACGGCCGACTCTCCGCCGAAATGACCGCGTCGAAGGGGCAGATCGAGGGCCGTCTGTCAGCGCTCAAGAGCGTCGAGTCGGTGCAGCCCCATCCCAACGATCGCTGGGCCGGCGACATGACGCGCCGCGTGACCCGCGTGCAGAAGGAGACGCTCGCCGAGTGGGAGGCGTTCTGGGCGAGCCAGGCGCCCCTTCGGGCATGGCCCGAGGAACTCGGTCCCGACTTCGTGCAACGGGCCCAGTCGCTCAAAGCGGGCGGCCGGCTGCCGCGTCCTTTGCTCGAGCGCTATCAAAACGGCATCCGCGCGATCGTCCGCAAGCTGCCCGGGCGGATGGGGGCCGACGAGATGATGCCCGACCCGGCGGGGGGTGGTGGCGGCGCAATGACCGGGGCGATGGCGATGGGGGGAGCCGCCTACTCGCCCGATGCGTCGGGCGCGTATTCACCCGACAACCCCGGCGGAATGATGGCCGGGGGCATCATGGCGGGCGGTCCCGGCATCGTGCCGCCAGGCCGCGGCCGCAAGGCGGCCACGGTGCAATGGAGCGCCGCCGACCAACAACTCTTGTTCAATTCGTTCTTTTGGGAGGAGCCGCCGAGCACGAAGAAAGTCGTGCTCGCGCAGGAAGAGCTCAACGTCTACGGGTTCCTCTGCGACCTCATCGGGCGGATCAACAAGGGTTCTGGGGGCTCCTACGACGCGCCGATCTGGATGGTGGAACGACTGGCGGTCGGCTACCCGGCCGCCGACGGCGCTCCGGAGACCACCACGTCCGGCCGCCTCCAATCCCCTCGCGGCCGCGACGGAGGGATGGGGATGGGCATGGGTGGGAGCATGGGGTCGGGGATGACGATCCCGGGCATGAGCGACATGGGAGGTTCCGGCGGCGAAGCCGCAGGAGCAGGTGGGGGGGCGGTGAAGCCGAGCCATCCGCGGTTCCAGGGTTCCGGCGGATTCGGCGGCATGGGGGGCATGTACGGCGGTTCGAGCGCCGGTCTGTCCGACATGATGGGGAGCGGCGAGGCGGCGACACCCGTCAACACCGACGACTCGCTCGAGGAGTGGATCTACGTCGACCCCGACGGCAAGCCGCTGACCGGTGAGGAAGTCCGCTCGGCCGCCGGTCGGATCGCGAACCTGATGCCGTTCGTCCTCCGCGGGGTTGCCGACCAGCGCAAACTCGACGCCATTCTCGTCGCCTTCGCGACCGCGGAGGTGCCGGTCACCGTCCGGGAAATCCGCGTGAACCCCTCGGCCGGCGGTGGCGCGGGTGGCATGTTCGGCGGCGGAAACGCCGCCTATGCACCCGATTCGGGCGGCGCGGGAATGGGCGGTGGCATGGCGATGGGTATGGGGATGGGAGTGCCGGGCGGCGGTAGCGGCAACAATCGCCGCGCGCACGACGTGACGTTCGAGATCGCCGGCACCATCGCCCTGGCCCGACGTCCCGATCCGAAAGCACTCGGTATCGAAGACAAGGCTGCCGACGAACCCGCCGAACCGGCGGCCGAACCCGCTCCTCCGGAACCGTCCTCCGATCAACCCGATCCGGGCGCGGCGGCGGTTGCACCGACGGATGCGGCACCGGCTGCCGCGGCGCCGGGTGAGGGGGCGCCGGGTGACGCCGTCCCGGCGAATCCACCGCCCGTTGATGCCGCGCCGGCCGAACCGAATCCGGGTGCCCCCCCCGCCGCCCGCCGGTTGCCACCCGTCACGCCGGGTGCGGCCACTCCCCGCTTCGCCATGGTCCCGACCCGTCCGTGGAACTTCGTCGCGTCCGGCATGTCGTCCGAGTCGCCGCTTGGTGGGAGGATCGCATCATGAAGAAGCCGAAAATCAACCTCAGCAAGCAGGGCATCGCCACCTTCTTTCTCAACCATGGGGAGAAGTTGGTCGTCGGCCTGTTCGCGATGCTTTCGCTCGGCCTCATGTGGGGAGGCGTCGACGCCCTGCGCACCAAGCCCGTCACGCGGAACCTGCTTCCACAGGTGATCACCGAACAGGCGACGAGGTCCCGCGAGCACATCGGCCGGGAGAAGAATCCGCCCCCCGACACGAGCAAGCGCACCCCCTTGACGACGCTCATGGAGCCGTGGCGGCATCCCCAGATCGCGGAGCGATCGCCGGGCGCGGTCTTCAACCGCCCGATCAACGAGGAACGGTCGAAGCGTTCCAAGCCCGACGTCTTTCCGATCGAACAGCTGCAGGCAGTCTCCGGGCAGGCGGTGTTGACGCTGAAGCCCGACGCAGCGGCGGCACTGGCCGCGGCGGCGGCCGAACCGAAGGACGACGGACAGCGCGGGAACAAGCGCGGTGGCCGCGGGCGCGACAACCAGGCGGGCCGCGGTGGCAATCAACCGTCGGATCCGGCCGCCGACGGGATCGGTGGCGGAACGATCGCCGGGCGCGGCGGCAGCGCGCCGCCACCGGGCGTCCCACCGATGCAGAGCGGGGTGCCGGGTCTGCCCGGCTTCGGGATGGGCGACGGCACCGGTGTGACTGCCAACGGCCAACTCGTCCCGTACTGCCTCGTCACCGGCTTGATCCCATGGTTGAAGCAGTCGGAGGAATTCCAGGCGCGGTTCATGAGCAGTTCGCTGCCCAATCCCCAGGGCGACTCCCCGGTGTGGGCCGACTACCAGGTGGAACGTGCCGAAGTCACCGCCGACGGCGTGGGACCGTTCCGCAAGATCGATCTCCGTGCCGCCTGGCAGCGGGCCAACAAACTGTACGCCAATCTGCAGCCGGACAGCCTCCCCGCCGAGTTCATCCTCGCCCAGGAGATGGCTCCCGATCCCAATCCGGCGCGGCGGGTGTTCGGCTACCTGACTCCGTTGCCGCAACTGGCGGGTGACGTGTGGGGGCTCGAATCGATCCACCCCTGGTTCATCGATCTGATGCTCGACCGGAAGGAAAAGGAACGCGAGTTTCTCAAGAAGCAGGAAGCGGCGGCGCGCGAGGGCAACACCCCCTTGCTGTCCGGCGGCGGCGGCATGATGCCCGGTGTTCCCGGGATGCCTGGCGGATACCAGGGCGGCATCGGAGGCATCAGCGGCCCGCCTGGTGGAGGCTCGACGATCGGCCTGTCGGGTGGCGCCTACTCCGACCCCTATGGGGGTGCGATGACCGGATCGACCGACGGGTCCTATCCCGGTGGCGGTGGCTATCCGGGGGGCGGTGGCTACCCCGGTGGTGGCGGCTATCCCGGCGGCGGCGCGGGACCATCGTCTTCCCCGCCATCGGGCGGCAACAAGATTGGGCCGCGCAACACGAGCGTCGGCTCGATGCCGTCCAGGGGAAGCGGTGGCGGAGGCATGGGCGCGGGCGGCGCGATCAACGAGGGAGCGGCCACCGGCGGCGGTGCGGGAATGGG
>JBJSXB010000258.1:0-19436 GCA_046086245.1 Planctomycetaceae bacterium
GCCCGACGCCCTCTTCGATCGTTTCTACCGACCGAGGTAGATCTCGCGGGCGATCAAGGCCGCCAGAATCAATCCGGCTGCGGTGAGCCCGCCGATCGACAACCACACGCCGCGCGACGCGCAGCGCATGCCGAGCCAACCGCAATCGCCGGGGAGAGGTTCCGCGGCGGGGGCCGCGGCCCGCGGCGGGGGCCGCGTGACCGGGGACACGCCGTCGCGCTTGGTGGCGGGCTGATTGGCAGCGGACCTCGTCGGGGGCGTGAAGCCGGCGGGCAAGCCGTCCTCACGGCGTACCGCTTCCTGCAATTCGAGTTCCTCGAACTCGGTTCCCAGCAGCGCGTCGGCGACACCGGTTCCGGAACCACCGGCGGCCGAACGGGCACCGAGCGGTCGGTCGCCGAGGCCGATGATCCCGCCGTCGTTCCAGCCCTGCCGCGCGGCCGACCCGACGTCGCGGGCCCGCGACGGCGACTGAAGCGTGGCCGCCGCTCCGACGCTGCCCTCACCCGGTGTGAACAGCGTGTCATCGGCGACCGAGCGTCGCCACCCCGCGAGGCTGAGCGACGCGATGACGGCGACCGCCACCGCCGACCGGGCGACGAGCGATGGGCCGGCATCGCCGTGGCGCGTGCCATGGTCGGCTGACGACCCCGAACGGTGGTTGCGCCGGCGTCTCGGGTGCGACAAGGTGCCTCCGATTCACCCGGGGAGTGATCCCGCCGGATGTTCCCAGTCGGAGCGGATTATCCCCGGTCAGCCGGGGCAGTCAACGCGACCTTCGCCGTGCGTGGACCACGCGGCGGGGGTGGCCGGGCACCGCGCTTGTCGCCGCCCCCGTGCCGGCCCACACTGGCGGGTCCAATCCGGTTTCGGTGGCGACCAGGGAGAGGCGGCATGCGGGGGGCGATCATCGGCATCGGTGCGATCGCCGGCCTCCATGCCCGTGCGCTGGCCGACATCGAGGGGGTCGAACTCGTCGCCGCCGCGTGCCGCACCGAGGCGAAGGGGGAGGCGTTCGCCGCCCGACACGGGTGCCGCTGGTATGACGACGCGGCGCGGATGCTGCGCCGCGAGAAGCCCGATTTCGTCACCGTTGCCACCCCCTCCGGCGCCCACCTGGAGGCGGTGCAGGCCGCCTGCCGGCGCGGGGTGCACGTCATCTGCGAGAAGCCGCTGGAGATCAGCCTCGCGCGCGTCGATCGCATGATCGCCGCCGCCCGCAAGGCGGGGATCACGCTCGGCGCGATCTTCCCGCAACGCTTCAATCCGGTGGTCGCCGCCGTGCACGAGGCCGCGGCAGCCGGACGCTTCGGACCGCTGGCGGTCGCCGCCTGCTTCGTCCCCTGGTGGCGCGACGACGCCTACTACGGGCCGGGACGGTGGCAGGGCACGCGGCGCTTCGACGGCGGCGGGGCGTTGATGAACCAATCGATCCACGGCGTCGACGCCCTGCAATGGATCGCGGCGGCGATGACGCCCGGCCTCGGCCGCGCCGACAACCCGGTGGAAAGCGTGGTCGCGCTCACCGCGGTGCGCGCCCACGATCGCGAACGCCTCGAGGTCGAGGACACCTGCGTCGCGATCCTCCGCTTCCGCAACGGTGGCCTTGGGCAACTGCTCGCCGCCACGAGCATGTTTCCCGGACAACTGCGCCGCATCCTCGTCGGCGGCCGTGACGGCACCGCCGAGATCGAGGAGGAGCAACTGGTCGACTGGCGGTTCCGGCAGGCGCGGGCCGACGACGATGCCATCCGCGGCCGCTTCGGCGCGGCGAGTTCCACCTCGGGAGGGGCGGCCGACCCGATGGCGATCAACTACCAATGCCATACGCGGAACATCGCCGCGTTCCTCGCGGCCGTCCGCGAGGGCCGCTCCCCCGAGCTCGACGGGCTCGAGGGAAGAAAGGCGGTGGCGATCGTGGCCGCCTGCTACCGCTCCGCGCGGACGGGTCGTCCGGCGCGCGTCGAAGATCCGCAGAGCCCGTCCTGACCCCGCGTGCCACGACCGTTCCCCCGTATCGTCGCCCCCCATGCACAATCCGTTCCGATACGCGATCTGTAACGAGACGTTCGGCGATTGGCCGCTGGCCAAGGCCTGCGACGTGGCGGCAGCGGCCGGCTACACCGGGATCGAGATCGCCCCGTTCACGCTCGCGTCCCTGGCCACCGACATCGGCGCCCGAGAGCGCGGCGAGATCGTGCGGACGATCGCCCGGGCCGGCCTCGAATGCGTCGGCCTCCATTGGCTGCTGGCGAAGACCGAGAGGTTCCACGTCACCCATCCCGATCCCGAGGTGAGGCTCGCCACCGTCACCTACCTGGGGGAGCTGGCCCGGCTGTGCCACGAGCTCGGTGGACGGGTGCTCGTGTTCGGTTCGCCCCGGCAGCGGAGCCTCGTGCCCGGCGTGACGCGGACCGCGGCCCTCGAGCACCTCCACGAGGTCTTCTCGCGGCTGGTGCCGGCCCTCGAGGCGACCGACACGGTGGTCGCCCTCGAACCACTCGCCCCGACCGAGACCGACGTCCTCACGACGGCCGCCGAGACCATCTCTCTGCTCGAGCGGATCGGGTCGCCCCACGTGCGATTGCATCTCGACGTGAAGGCGATGTCGGCCGAAGCGGAGCCGATCCCCGACATCGTCCGCTCGGCGGCGGGGTGGCTCGAGCACTTTCACGCCAACGACGTCAACCTCCAGGGCCCCGGCTTCGGTGCCGTCGATTTCGCGCCGATCTTCCAGGCTCTGGCCGACATCAGCTACGCCGGGTGGGTGAGCGTGGAGGTGTTCGACTATGCTCCGGGGCCGGAACGACTCGCCGGCGAGAGCATCGATTACATGCGCGCCATCGAGGCGACGCTCGACTGACCGCCGGATGCGGCGCCGCCGGACGGCACGGCGGGGCCCGCCCCGGCGTTGGCATCCGCTTGTTCCCCGGGATCCCGGAGGCGCCCCATGGCCGATCTGCCGCATCTCCCGCGGTCCGCCGCCGCGATCGCCACCGACGCCACCCCCTGGTGGCGTGGTTTGACCCGCTACCACTGGTTCGTGCTCACGGTGGCGGCGCTCGGCTGGCTGTTCGATTGCCTCGATCAGCAGCTGTTCAACCTGGCACGCAAGCCGGCGATGGAGAGCCTGCTGGCGACCGCCCCGGCCGATCCCGACCGGCCACCGAGCGCCGAGGAGCGGAAGGCTCTCCAGCAGCGGGTCGATTTCTACGCCGGACTCTCGACCTGCATCTTTCTCGCCGGATGGGCGAGCGGGGGCCTGATCTTCGGCGTCATCGGCGACCGTCTCGGACGGGCCAAGACGATGATGATCACGATCCTCATCTATTCGCTGTGCACGGGGTTGTCGGCACTGTCGCGCGGATTCTGGGATTTCGCCTTCTACCGCTTCATCACCGGTCTGGGTGTGGGTGGCGAGTTCGCGGTCGGGGTGGCGCTGGTCGCCGAGGTGATGCCGCAGCGCGCCCGGCCCCATGCGCTGGGTCTCCTCCAGGCACTCTCCGCGGTGGGCAATTTCGGCGCCGCGGCGATCGGCATCGCCCTTGGCCTCTGGCAACTCTCCACCGCCGAGGGGCTGATCTACGGGTGGGAGCCGTGGCGGTGGAAGTTCGTCATCGGCGCCCTGCCGGCGGTGCTGGCGCTGGTGATCCGTTCCGGCCTCCGCGAGCCCGAACGCTGGCAGGCGATGAAGGCCAAGGCGGCGGAGACCGGCGAGGTCCTCGGCGGGTACCAGGCGCTTTTCGAGCATCCGCGATGGAAGCGCCACGCGCTGCTCGGCATGGTGCTCGCCTGCGCCGGGGTGATCGGCTTGTGGGGGATCGGCTTCTTCTCGATCGACCTGCAGATGAGTGTCCTGCGAAAGACCTTCCAGGCCCAGGGGCTCGAGGGCGCGGCCCTCAAGGGGCGACTCACCGTCTGGTCGGGTGTCGCGTCGATGCTCATCCAGATCGGGGCGTTCACCGGCATGATGCTGGCGGCGCGGCTCTGCAACCGTTTCGGCCGGCGGCCGTTCTTCGCCGTCTTCCTCCTCCTCGCCCTGGCATCGACGGCGATGGTGTTCTGGTTCCTCGACGACATCACCGACTTCTGGATGCTGCCGGTGATGGGCTTCTGCCAGTTGTCGCTGTTCGCCGGATACGCCATCTATTTCCCCGAACTGTTTCCCACCCGGTTGCGCAGCACCGGGACGAGCTTCTGTTACAACGTCGGCCGCTTCGTGGCCGCGAGTGGTCCGTTTCTCCTCGGCCAGTTGTCGAGCGGCGTGTTCGCCGGTTCGCCGGAGCCGCTCCGTCCGGCGGGCACCCTCATGTGCCTGGTGTTCCTCGTCGGGCTCGCCGTCCTCCCCTTCCTGCCCGAGACGGCCGGGCAGCCGCTGCCGGAGGACTGATCTCCGGCCGGCCGGAGCGACGGCCACCGTCTGCTTTCCCCCCGGCCAGACGGCCCGTAGACTGCCCCGATCGGCCCGTTGGGCCATCGTTTCCTCGTGAGGAGTCGCGCGTCGCATGCGTTGGGAAGGCCGTCGGCAGAGTGAGAACGTCGAGGATCGTCGCAGTGGAGCCGCGCCGGCGTTCGTCGGCGGGGGGCTGCTCACGCTGGTGTTGATGTTCCTGTTCCTGTTCCTCGGCGCCGACCCGCGGCAGGTGGCGGCCATCGCCCCCCCGCCGGGCCAGGCGCCGGCGGCGAACGGCAAGGAAGCCGCCAAGGCCAACGACACGATGACGCGGTTCGTGAAGACGATCCTCGCCGACAACGAGGACGTCTGGGGGACGCTGTTTCCCAAGTCCTTCGACCGCCGCTACGCACCGCCGAAACTCGTCCTCTTCACCGGACGCGTGCAGAGCGCCTGCGGTATGGCCAGCGCCGCGGCCGGTCCCTTTTATTGTCCCCTCGACAAGAAGGTGTACATCGATCTGGCGTTCTACGACGAACTCAAACGCCGCTTCGGCGCGCCGGGTGATTTCGCCCAGGCCTACGTGATCGCCCATGAGATCGGCCACCACGTGCAGAACCAGTTGGGAATCAGCAGCAAGGTGCAGAGCCTTCAGGGCCGGATCCCTCAAGCCGAATACAACAAGTACTCGGTACGCATGGAGTTGCAGGCCGATTTCCTCGCCGGTGTCTGGGCCCACCACGTCACCCGGTACGCCGGCACGGTGGACGAAGAGGACATCTACGAAGCGGTCAACGCAGCCCAGGCGATCGGGGACGACCGCATCCAGGCCCAGACCCAGGGCTACATCGTGCCCGACGCCTTCACCCACGGCACCAGCGAGCAGCGTGCGCGGTGGTTTCTCTACGGATTGAAGACGGGCGACCCACGGCTCATGGACCGCGCGTTCGAGGTCGACGAGCCCTGAGCGGCGGCCACGGGGCGTGCCCCCCGAATCGCTCGCCCGGCGTTTCGCCGGCGATCTTCGCCGGTTGCCCACCGGCTGATCAGAGCGTGACGGCGGGGCGCTGCAGGCACTCGCGTCCGGTGTCCTCCCCCTCCACCTGGATCGTGGTGTGCGTGATGCCGAACCGCGCCCGCAGGTCGGCCGACGCGCGGCGCAACACCGGATCGGACGCGATGCCGTCGGCGACCACGAGATGGACGGTGAGAGACGTCTCGGAGGTGCTGGCGTTCCAGACGTGCAGGTCGTGCACCTCGACCACTCCCGGCAGTGCGGCGAGCAAATCGTGCACCTCCGCGGGGTCGATGCCGCGCGGAACGGCATCGAGCGACAAGTCCACGCTCTCGCGGAACAGATCCCACGTGCCCACCATCACCCCGACCGTGACGAGCATGCTGACCAGCGGATCGATCCACGTCAGACCCGTGAACGCGATCAGCACACCCGCCACGACCACCCCGGCCGACACACCGGCATCGGCCAGCATGTGGAGAAAAGCCCCGCGAATGTTGGCGTCGCCGCGGGCACCGCGCGCGAGGAGCGCCGCAGTGAGCCCGTTGATCACCACGCCCACCGCCGCGACTGCCGCGACCGTCCATCCGGCGACCGGCGCCGGCTCGCGAAATCGGCGCCACGCCTCCCAGAGCAGCACGCCGCAGGCCACCAGCAGCAACACCGCGTTGGCGAGCGCGGCGTAGATCGTCGAGCGACGGAATCCCCAGGTGTAGCGGCGCGTCGGCGGACGCCGCGCCAGGTGACTCGCACCCCAGGCGAGCAACAATCCCAGCACGTCCCCCGCGTTGTGGCCGGCGTCGGCGACGAGTGACAGCGAGCCCGACCACAGGCCGGCCACCACTTCGATGACGACGAACAGGGCGTTGAGCGCCAACCCGAGCGACAGACCGCGCGCGGGATCGACGCCGGCCGCCACCTGATGATGATGGTGGTGGGCGTGCGCATGGGCATGCCCGTGCGGATGACGATGCCCGCAGGACGACGTGCCGCCGCCTGCGCCGACCGCGGCGGCCGCTCGGTCGTGGGGGGACGTGGCCTTCATCGACGGCGGTTCCGATCGGTGCCGGGCTTCGGGTAGTCTCTGCGGGCACGGGGGACGCCTTCGATCATACAGACGGCCGGTGGGGCCCCGGGGAGGTGCCGATGGATCCGATGCGAGTGGCGGTGATCGGCCGGACGGGCCGCGGGGATTACGGGCACGCCATCGACGAACTGTGGCTCGACATCCCGGGCACGAAGCTCGTCGCCGTCGCCGACGAATCGGAGGACGGGCTGGCCAAAGCGGTCGGTCGCCTCGGTCTCGAAGCCAGCGCCGGATACCGCGACTGGCGGCGGATGCTCGCGACCGTCAAGCCCGACGTCGTCGTCCTCTGCATGCGGCACGTCGATTGCCACGCCGAGATGGCTCTCGCGGCGGTGGCCGGCGGTGCGAAGGGCATCTTCATGGAGAAGCCGTTCGTGACCACGGCGGCGGAGGCCGACGCCGTGGTCGACGCCTGCACGCGTGCCGACGCCAAGCTCGGGCTCGCATTCGTCAATCGGCACGGGCCGACCTACGGCGTGGTTCGCGACCTCGTCGAGGACGGTCGCATCGGGCGGCTTCTCGAACTGCGTGGTCGCGGCAAGGAGGATCAGCGCGGGGGCGGGGAGGATCTGTGGGTCCTCGGCTCGCACATCCTCGACATGATGGCCGACCTCGGCGGCGGTCCGACGTGGTGCCAGGCGACGGTGACGATCGAAGGCCGGCCGATCACCAAAGCCGACGCCCGCCAGGGACCCGAGGGCCTCGGCCTCATCGCCGGGGACGCGGTGCACGCCACGTTCGGCTTCGCCGACGGACCGGTGGGCTCCTTCGCCAGTGTCCGCGATGCCGGACTGAAACAGCCGCCGTTCGGGCTGATGCTCGTGGGAACGAAGGGGGCGATCCATCTGCGATCCGATCAGATCCCCCATGCGTTCTTTCGGGAAGCGCCGCTGTGGCGCGTCGACAAGGAGTTTCCCTGGCGACCGATCGGGCCCGCGGGCATCGACGATCCTCCTCCGGCGGCCGATGCCGATCGGACCCGTGAGCGGGCGAGTTGGGCGCGGCGGGCGGCGATCGACCTCGTCGACGCGATCCTCACCGATCGTGAGCCGACCACCGGGATGTACGCCGGTCGCACCACGGTCGAGATGACCGCGGCGATCTTCGCCTCCGCCCTGTCGGGACGTCGGCTCGATTGGCCCCTCGAGCGGTCGCTCGCCGACCGTGGCAATCCGTTGTCCTGACGGTTTCCCGGTCCTGAAGGTGGCCCGCCCGTCGGCCGGCGGTCCACGATCGCATCCACAGCGTTGTCCCTGGAGTCCCTCGCATGCCCCACCGCGCGACGTGGTTGGTGCTCGTGCTGCTCGCCGCCGCGGCAACCGCCCGCGCGGCCGATCCGCCCGAAATCCCCCTCTGGCCCGAGGGCGTTCCCGAGCCGCGCGTGCCCGCCGACCCGCCGGAGAAGGTGGAGCGGGGCAAAGACGGGATCCAGCGGCGCACCAACGTGTCGATCCCACGTCTGCTGGTCCACGGGCTGCCGGCCAGGCCCGACGGTTCGGCCCGGCCGGCGGTGATCGTCGCCCCCGGTGGCGGCTATTCGATCCTCGCCGACGAGCACGAGGGCAGCGAGATCGCCAGCTGGTTCAACGACCGTGGCATCGTCGCCTTCACGCTGCTCTACCGCGTGCCGACCGGCCGCGCCCCCGATGCCGACGTCGGGCCGGTGATGGACGCGCGGCGGGCCGTCGCCGAGGTGCGCCGACGGGCGGGTGCGTGGGGAGTCGATCCTGGAAAGATCGGGTTGATGGGGTTCTCCGCCGGCGGCCACACCGCCTTCGTGGCCGGCACCGCCACCGGCCCCTATCCAGGTTCGGAGAACGCGCCGGCGTCACGTCCCGACTGCCTGATTCTCGTCTACCCGTGGCGGCTCCTCGCCGAAGGAGGCGACGGGCTCTGGCCCGGGGTCTCGATCGACGGCGATACCCCACCCACGTTCATCGCCCAGACCGCCGACGATACCGCGTCGCCCGTGCGCGGCGCGCTGACGCTCTACGGGGCGTTGATCGCCGCCAAGGTTCCGGCGGAGTTGCACGTCTACGAGAAGGGAGGGCATGGGTACGGCATGCGGCCCCGCGACGGAGCTCCCGGCACCGGCGATTGGCCGGCCCGGTTGGCCGACTGGCTGAAGACACGCGGGTTCTGAAATCGATGGCCGCTGGAGCAGGGCACACGATGCGTCGCTGGACGGTCCTACTCCTCGTGTCGTCGTGGCTCGCCGCCGAGCACGCCGCGGCCACCCCCAACGTGATCGTGATCCTCGCCGACGACGCCGGGGCGGGCGATTTCAGCTTCACCGGGAACACCAATCTGGCGACACCGGCGATCGACCGACTGGCGGCCGCCGGGGCGCGGTTCGACCGCTTCTTCGTCCAGCCGGTCTGCGCCCCGACACGGGCCGAACTGCTCACCGGCCGCTGGCATCAGCGCGGCGGCGTGCGTGGCGTCTCGCTCGGCCTCGAGCGGCTCGATCCGGCGGAACGGACGATGGCCGAGGTGTTCCACGACGCCGGATACGCCACCGGTTGCTTCGGCAAGTGGCACCTCGGGACCCAGGGACCGCACCACCCCCGCGCGCGGGGATTCGACACCTTCGTCGGCTTCACCGAGGGACACTGGGGCGACGCGTTCGATCCCTGGCTGGAGGAGGACGGCACCTTCGTCAAAGGCCGGGGCTACCTCGCCGACGTGATCGCGGAGCGAACGGTGGCGTTCATCGACCGCTGCCGGACCGGGCGGGAGGCCCGCCCGTTTTTCTGCCACGTCGCCTTCAACACCCCCCACTCGCCGATGGACGTTCCCGAGGACGACTGGGATCGGTTCCGCGACCGGCCGATCCCCCAGCGCGGCGCCGACGGCGACGCCGAGAATCTCCCCTTCACGCGCGCGGCCCTGGCGATGGTCGAGAATCTCGATCGCAACGTCGGCCGTGTGCTCGCCGCCCTCGACCGCCACGGCATCGCCGACGAGACGGTCGTCGTCTTTCTCTCCGACAACGGTCCGAACAGCGCCCGGTGGTGCGACGGCCTCCGCGGCCGCAAGGGAAGTGTCGACGAAGGCGGCGTGCGGAGCGTCTGCTGTCTGCGCTATCCGGGGCGGGTCGCCGCCGGCTCGCGGGTCGGTGTCATCGCCGGCGCGATCGATCTGCTGCCGACGCTCGCCGGCCTGGCGGGCGTGGCGGTCGGTTCCCCACGACCGCTCGACGGCATCGACCTCTCGCCGCTGCTCCTGTCCGCACCGACCGCGCCGGCCGTCGCCACCCACGCCGCGGATCGGGTCCTGTTCGCATCGTGGGGAGGGAATCTCGGACTGCGGACCCAACGCCACCGTCTCGACGGCGCCGATCGGCTCTACGACATGGTCGCCGACCCCTCCCAGACGACCGACGTCGCGGACGTCGAGCGGGCCGAGGCGGCGCGGCTGCGCGATCTCGTCGTGGCGTTTCGCCGTGACGTCGTGGCGCCGCGATCCGCTCCAGCGGTGGAGCGATTCTTCGTCGGCCACCCCTCCTGGCCGCGGACGGAACTCCCCGCGCGCGACGGCCGCGGCACGGGGGGCATCGCACGCAGCGGCCGCGCCCCCAACGCCAGTCACTTCACCCGCTGGACATCGCCGGCCGACGCCATCACCTGGGACGTCGACGTCGTCACCGCCGGACGGTACGAGGTGCTGCTGTGGTACACGTGCGCCGATGCCGATGCCGGATCGGAAGTGCAACTGGCGACGATCGGCGCCGCGGGGGTCTTGGGAACGCTCACGGCGACGATCGCTCCCGGCTGGGATCCGCCGCTCAATCGCGGCGACGACCGTGTCGAACGGGACGCCGAGAGTTACGAGAAGGAGTTCCGGCCGCTGTCGCTCGGCACGATCGACCTGCCGGCGGGGCCGCAAACGCTGCGCATGGTGGCGCTGCGCGTCGCCGGGGCGTCCGTGGCGGACGTGCGGCGCCTGGTACTCGACCCGCGACCGTGAGTCCCGCAAGACGCGGCCGGGAACTGGCGGACCGACGCCTTCCCGGGGTACCCTCGCGGATCGTGCCGCTCTTGCCCCGCCGGAGGAATCGCGCCGATGCCGATCGATCCGCTCTCCAGCGCCGGATTCGCCGCGCCGTGTCGCGGACATCGAGCGCGCCGCGTGCTCGCGCGGGCACTCCTCGGTGCCGCGGCTCTCGGTGCCGTCGCCCACGGCTGCGGCATGCTCGGCAACGCGATACCGGCGGCCCGCGCCGACGCCCCACCCGATGCCCCGGAGTATCCGCTGGCCGTCGCCCCCCTCGCCGACGGCTCGCTGGTGGTCGCCGACCGGGTGATGCCAGGCCTGTGGAGAATCGCCGACGGCAAGGCGGCCGTGCAGGCGCTCGGGTCGAAGAAGTTTCGCACGCCGCTCAATGCCGTCCGCGCCGTCGCGGTCGCCCCCGACGGCACCGTCTGGGCCGGCGATCCGGCGACGCGGGACCTGCACCGCATCGCCCCCGACGGCACCCCCACCGCGCTGACCGGCGGGAAGATCGGGATCCCGATCGACATCGCCATCGATTCCAAAGGCACGCTGTATGTTTCCGACCTGGAGACGCAGCGCGTGTGGCGCATCCCGGCAGGCACCGCGGAACCGGTGGAATTGGCGGTGCTGGCGGCACCGCGGGGATTGTGCGTCGACGGCGAGGACCGGCTCTGGGTCGTGGCGGCGTCGGGCGAAGCACCGCTGGTGCGCGTGACGGCCGACGGCGTGGTCGAGCCGGTGGTGAAGTCGCGGGCGTTTCAGTTTCCCCACGACGTCGTCGTCACCTCCGACGGAACCGCCTACGTGAGTGACAATTACGCCGTGGCCGTGTGGAAGGTGTCCGCCGACGGCACGGTGACGAAGTGGGCCTCCGGAGCTCCGCTCGCCGGGCCGGTGGGGTTGTCGCTCCGCGACGGGAAGGTGCTCGTCGCCGATCCCAAGGCACGGATGGTGTTCGAGATCGACGCCTCAGGAACTGCGGTACCGCTGTTCAAACCACCGGTCACCGCCGGCGGATGAACGGTGTCGGTGCCCCCCGTCAGTCACCCGATCGACCGGTGACCGCCGGTCCGACCGAGAGGTCGAATCCCGCGCCGTCTTCCCGGAGCAGCAGCGCCCGATCGACCGGCGGGTCGTCGAGGGTGGTGGTCGCTCCCCCCGGCCATCGCACCGTGATCCGCTCGACGCGGTCGGCGTCCCCGAGACCGAAGTGGAGGCGCGAGCCGAAGTGCCCCTGGTAGCCCCGTCCGCAACGCAGTTCGGCCACCCGCGAAACGCCTCCCGCCGCCACCGTCACGCGCGCCCCCAGCGCGTCGCGATTGCCGCGGATCCCCCGCAGCCAGAGCGAAACCCAGTGGCGGCCGGCGGGCGAGGTGTTGCGGATCGCCACCGCCGGTCGCCGTGAACTGATCGCGACCGCATCGACACGCCCGTCGTCGTCGAGGTCGTCGAGCACCAGACCACGGCCCACCATCGGCAGCGCCAGGGCCCCGCCGCACGCCGCCGGCACGCGCACGAACGATCCATCGCCACGGTTGCGCAGCAGCACGGCGGTGCCCTCGTACGAGGTGGTGCGATCGAACATCGCGACGTTGTCCTGGATATGGCCCTCGAGGTAGAGGATGTCGGGGTGGGTGTCGTTGTCGAAGTCGGCGAAGCCGCAGCCCCACTTCACGTTGCCGGTCGTCCCCTCGCCGACCCCCGTGAGCCTCGTGACGTCGTCGTAGAGTCCATTGCCGAGGTTGCGGAACAGCACCGGCCTCTCCCCCTGGTAGGTCGTCTCGAAAAAATCGATTCGGCCGTCGCCGTCGACGTCGGCCGCATCGACTCCCATGCTCGCCACCGGCGCTCCGTCACCGTTGAACTTCAGGCCTTCGACGAGCGATCCGTCGATGAATCGGCCGTGGCCGTCGTTGATCCAACAGAAGTTGCCGAACCCGTCGTTCATCACGAACACGTCGGTGTCACCATCGTCGTCGACGTCGCCGGCGATCGTCCCCATGCCGGGACCAGGCGTGCCGCCGACGCCGCACTCGATCGAGATGTCACGGAACCGCCCGTCCCCCTCGTTGCGGAACACCGCGTGCGGCAGCGGGTCGTACGCTTTGGGACTGGTGTAGACGGGAAACCCGTCGGAAAACTCCGGCACGTGCGTGGCACGGGTGAAATCGACGTAGTTCGCCAGGTAAAGGTCGAGGTCGCCGTCCGCGTCCATGTCGAACAACGACACGCCGCCGCCGACCGGTTCGCCGTCGTCCACCGCCGTGGCAGCCGTGACGTCGGCGAAGGTGCCGTCGCCGTTGTTGCGGTAGATGGCCTTCGGTCCGAACGTGGAGATCACCAGGTCCGGATGGCCGTCGTCGTCGAGGTCGCCGGCCGCCACGCCGAGGCCGAACCCGGGGTCGGGGAGACCCGACGCGTCGGTGACGTCGACGAAACGGAACCCGCCGAGGTTGCGGAACAACCGGCTCCGCGGGGCGGTGGCGACCGGAGTGGTTTCCTCGAGCGCGACACCGCTGAGCAGATAGACGTCGAGGCGGCCATCTCCGTCGTAGTCGAGCGTCGCCGCCCCGGATGCCATCGATTCGACGATGAAACGCCGGCCGCCGCTGCCGTCGTCGTGGAGGAAAACGATGCCGCTGCCCGCGGTGGCGTCCTCCAGACGGATCGGACACGCCGTCGAGGGGGCCGAACGTCGGGGCGGTGCGCCGGCACCGCAGCCGGTCGTGCCGATGATCAGCGCTATCAGGCCGGCACGCGTCATCATCCGGGGAATGCACGCACTCATCGCCGGCTCCCCGCGGAGGGAGCGGGCTCGCTGGCGCCGCCGCCGGAGGCGGCTGCCTGGGCCCGCAGACGCGCCGCCTCGGCCGGCCGGTCGTTGGCGGCGTACACCCGTGATGCCAGATCACATGCCGCCGCCAGCGCCCCGCCGGCCTCGCCGGCAGCCGCTCCCTCGCGGATCCGTCGCTGTCCGACTCGCCGCTGGGCAGCGACGAGATCGAGATGGCGTTGCCGGTAGTGGTCCGCGAGATCGCGTTCGCCGAGTCGCTCGCACGCCTGGGCGACTCCGAAGGTCGCCGGACCGTTGTCGGGTTCGATGCCCAGGGCGGCGAGATGGGCCTCCTTCGCCCGGGCCGGTTCCTGGAGCGCACCGCGTGCCTGGCCGAGTTGGATGTAGGCGGCGGCGACTCTCGGATGGGCCGCGATGAATCGCTCGAGGACCGTCACGGCATCGTGCGGTCGCCCCAGGTTGTTGAGCGACTCGCCGAGCAACAAGCCGCCACTGGCCGACTCCGGATCGAGTTCGATCGCCCGCTCGACGAGTGGCACCGCGGCGGCGTGGTCGCCCCGCGCCATCGCCTCGATGGCGAGGAGCTCATAGGCCTGCGCGAGGCCCGGCTCGACGGCGAGCGCGGCACGCAGGCTCGCCACCGCCTCGTCGCCGTAGCCGTGGCGGAGCAGGATCCGGGCGCGCACGTAGAGCGCTTCCGGCGCCGTGGGGAAATCACGGAGGAGGCGATCGGCGACCTCGAGCGCGGCCCGCCGTTCCACGTGTTCCGGCGCGACCTCGTCCGCCACGGGACGAAGTGCGGCCACGGCCCGTGCCGTCCGCGCCGAGCGCCAGGTGTTCCACCCCGCCCACCCGACCGCCGACGAGGCCAGGACGACGCCCGCCAGCAGCGCGAGCGACCGCATCCGTCGCGCCGCCGGCGCGGACGCCACCTGCTCGCGTGCCACGCGCCGGCCCATGGTCAGCCCCCGTCGGACCGCGGGATCGGAGATGCTCCCTCGACGATCGTCACCGTCCGATCGACAGCCACGTTCTCGATCACCTCGGTCGCCCCTCCGGGCCAGCGGACCTCGATCCGATCGACACGGGCCCGGTCGCCGAGCCCGAAGTGCGGCCAGGAGCCGAAATGACTCTGATAGCCACGCCCGGAGTGGATGTCCGCCACCTGATGAAGGTCGCCGCTCACGACCCGGACCCGTGCGCCGAGGGCATCACGATTGCCCTCCCGGCCGCGGAGACGCACCCGGATCCAGTGGTTGGCGGCGGGCGATTCGTTGCGGAGCACCACCGCCGCGCCGTCGCGCACCAGCATCACCACGTCCACCAACCCGTCGTCGTCGAGATCGTCGAATGCGACGCCCCGTACCACGTGGCGGGCCTCCAGCGCGGCCCCCGCGAGCGCACCGACGTTGGCAAACCGTCCGTGACCGAGGTTGCGGAACAACACCGGAGGCCAACTCATCGGACGGTCGCCCGCGTCGCGTTCGTAGATCTGACCGCACCCGATGAACAGATCCTTGAGGCCGTCGTTGTCGAAGTCGACCAAACCGACTCCCCACTTGATCGCGGCCACCGACTTCACCCCGACCCCCGCGCGGGCGGCGACGTCTTCGAACAGGCCGTCGCCGAGAGCGCGGTGAAGGACCGGCAATTCGTCGAAGTAGGGAGTGATCACCAGATCGATGCGACCGTCGTTGTCGTGATCGCCGGCATCGACCCCCATGCTGGCCGTCGGCGTGCCGAGGGCATTGCAGGCCAACCCGGCCGCCAGCGCGACCTCGGCGAACGTGCCGTCACCCCGGTTACGGAACAGAAAGTCGAGACGCTGGTCGTTGCATACGAAGATGTCGGTGAGTCCGTCATCGTCGTGGTCAAAGCAGATCGTCCCCATGCCGGCGCCGGGATGGCCGGCGACTCCCGACGCGACCGACACGTCGGTGAAGCCGCCGCGGCCGTCGCCGTGGTACAGGCGGTTGGCCAACGGGGCGAATTCCCGCGGCCGCGCGTAGTCCTCCCGACCGCCGATGATCGCCGTGCGGTGGGTCTCGTAGCGGAAATCGACGTAGTTGGCCACGAACAGATCGAGCACGCCGTCGCGATCGTAGTCGAGGAAGTTCACGCCGGCACCGAGCGCCTCGCCTCGGGACACGCCGGCGTCCGCGGCCAGCTCGGTGAACGTCCCGTCACCGTTGTTGCGGTGGAGGACGCAGGGGCCGAAGGCGTTGGTGAACAGATCGGGGTTGCCGTCATCGTCGTAGTCGCCCACCGCCACGCCCAGCGCATACGCACGATGGGCGACTCCGGACACCGCCGTGACGTCGTCGAAATTCCAGCCACCGGCGTTGCGGTAGAGCCGGCTGCCCGCCTCGACGTCGGGTGGTGATCCGTCGAGCGGCACTCCGGAAAGCAGGTAGATGTCGGTTCGGCCGTCGCCGTCGTAGTCGAACGTCGCCAAACCCGACGCCACAGTCTCCGCCATGAAATGCCGTCCGGCACCGCCGTCGGAGTGGCGGAACGTGATGCCCGTCGATGGCGTCACGTCGCGAAAGCGGATCGCCGGTTCGGCTCCCTGGGCGAGCGCGTTGGCGACGTGGAGCGCGACCCACGACGCCATCCAACGCACGACCGCGCCGCGGATCGCCACCGGCTGCCTCATCGGGCGCGCTCCTCGGCGAGCATGCGGAGGAACCGGCGCGGCTCGGGCCACTCGGGGGCGAGTGCCGCGGCCCGTCGCCAATGGCTGGTAGCGGCGTCGAATCGACCACTGCGCGCGTACAAGCTTCCGGCCTCGCAGTGATACCCCGCCAACACCGGGTACTTCTCCGCCAACGACGTCATCGGAGCACCCCGCGCCTGCGCCTCGTCGAACGCCGCCAGATTCGACTCCTGCAACCGCAGGTACGACTCGCGCGCCCGCCGGGACCGCTCCCCGTCGCCGAGACGGGCCCATGCCTGGGCCAGACCATAGGCCGCCACGACCCCGTGGCGCGGGTCGTCGGCGACGCGCTCCAGCGCCCGCACCGCGCCGGCGTGGTCGCCCGCCTCGGCCCGAGCCTGACCGAGCATCAACTGTGCCCACGGCGGCAGCGATGCCTCACCTCCGTCCTCCTCGGCGAATCGCTCCAGCAAGGCGGCGGACCCCGCCGCGTCGCCCGACTTGGAGAGGCTGTCGGCCCAGAGAAACGCATTGTCCCGTGCGCGCGGCGGCGCCACGCGCTGCAGTGCCTCCATCGCCGCAGCCGCGGCGGGGAAATCCCCGTCGTGCCAGGCGGTCTCCGCGAGCCCCAACCACCCTTCCGGCTCGTCGGCGGCGACGCGCGTCGCACGCTCGAAACGCGTCCGCGCGCGATCGGAGGCGACGAACAACTGCAACACGCGAGCGCTGACCGCCAAGGCGCGGCCGTCGGTGGCGAAATCGCGTGCCAACGACTCCGCGAGCGCATCGGCATCGGCGGCCAACTCACCCTCGTCGGGCCGGGCCACGGGGATCGGCTCGTCGGCATCGGTCGCCACTCCCCCCGGCGGCGACTGGAAACTCTCCGTGATCACCGCGCTGGTCGGCGAACGGGGCCGTGTCAGCCGTTCGATTCCCACCACTCCGATGAGCACCGCGGCGACGGCGACGAGCGCCAGCCAGTGGCGCGACCAGCCGCGGGGCACGGGAGAGCCGTCGGGGGACGAGGGCGGGCGCGCGGTTGCCACCTGGCGTCGCCGGCCACTTCGCGAGGAGCGTTGGCGCTGCATGCCTCACCCGTCGTATCGACGCTCCCGCACTCGAGCGGGGGTCGCCGTGCCCGACAGCGATCGATCCGCGACTGTGTTATCGAACACCCCCCATCGGCGACGCAAGCACCGCGTCGAAGGCGGTCGCGTGGTCGCGGCGGGGGCGCGGCGATAGACTCTGCCGCCAGATCGTTCCGAAGCCCTTGGCGAGTGGCCGCGGGGAGCGGCCCGGCAGTCCCATCCCGATGGCG
Source organism: Planctomycetaceae bacterium (assembly GCA_046086245.1). Classification (GTDB taxonomy): domain Bacteria; phylum Planctomycetota; class Planctomycetia; order Pirellulales; family UBA1268; genus F1-20-MAGs016. The sequence goes on from JBJSXB010000258.1 coordinate 17,260, forward strand.
TTCGGCTTTTCCTCCAAGCACGAGGCTTTTCCATGACGTTGCGACGCTTGCTTCTCCCGCCGGACCACGCGCGGTCGACCACCCGGACGCGCCTGGCCGGCGGTCTGGTGATGGTGGCGGGGTGCCTGATCGCGGCCGGATGCGGCGCGAAGAACGCTTCGCTCAAGGGGCTCGCGCCGGTCAGTGGCACGGTGACACTCAAGGGGGCACCACTCGCCGGCGCGACGGTGACGTTCGCCGCCTCGGGTGCCGGCCGCTCGGCGGCGGGCACCACCGACGGGTCGGGCAAGTTCTCGTTGACGTCGCTGGAGCCTGGTGACGGTGCCGCTCCCGGCGACTACACCGTGACGGTCAAGAAGACCGAGACGGTGGGCAAGGTCTACACCTCGCAGGAATCGCAGGAGTACTACCAGAAGAATCAGAAAGCCCCGCCGGCGCCCCAGATCAAGAATCTCGTCAACGAAAAGTTCGCACAGCCCTCGTCGTCGCCGCTCAAGGCGACCGTCAAGGCCGGCAAGAACGAGTTCACGTTCGACGTCGATTGAGGCGCAAGCATCCGCCGAATCGAGCCGACACCGGACAAACGAAAGGGGCCGCGATCGAAGCTCGATCGCGGCCCCTGGTCGTTGAATGACCGTTGAATGACGGAGACCGTCCAACTATTCGCTGTCGGCCACCGACTCGCGGCCGGCGCGGGTGCCCATCGCGCCCCAGACGCCATAGGGAGAGGCACGCCCACCGGGCGAACCGCCACCGTTGTAGGCCCGCCACGACAGCGACAGGTTCCCGGTGTCGATACTGTTGGTGATGAACCGGACTGACGAATCACCCATCAGGGCGTTGACGCCGGCGGGGTGATTGCTCGACGCCGACACCGCGCCCGCCAACGCATCCCAATCCCCCTCGATGCACGACGGACCGTTCGGGGGGGTCACCGTCTGGAAGCCGGTGAAGGTGGTACCGCCATCGGCCCATCGCTGTCCGCGCCACGGACGCGTCGTAGTCCCCGCGACATATTGCCCGTTGGCACCGACCCTGGCCATGCAATCGGATGGCACGAAGTCCTGCCACCCGGGGAAGTTGACCGCGATACCGGAGTTGACCTGGTTTTGGGAATTGGTCCCGACGGTGTTCTCCGACATCGCGATCGTCTTGCTCAAGCCGTCGACGACCGACGCCATCGTGCTCCCCTTCGGCGCCCGTTTGTAGGTCCCGTCGGGGAATCCATTGGATGCCGCCTGGAACATGCCGCGGGCGTTTTGCGGGCCGTTGTCTTCGCTGTACGAACCGCAGTCGCCACGGCTGAAGCAGTAGTTCGACACGCCGACGTTCCCGATATCGCCGGTGGCGGTGGGAGCCTCGACATCGGACGGGCACCGCAGGCTCGGGAGGGTGAAATTCCACGGGGCCTGCTGCGGACCGAGGCCGCAATTGTCCCACGGCGGGGGCTGGCCATTCGGCGGCCCGCCGACGTTGAGGTTGCTGTTGCCGCCTTGCCAGCTCATCTGAAAGTTGTACATCGTCTGGTTTTCGGTGAACGGCAACAGACGAGGATGGGCACCCCAACGCCAATTGATGCAGTGCGGGGGGAACGACTGATTGGTGTCGTGGTAGTTGTGCAGCGCGATGCCCAACTGCTTCAGTTTGTTGACGCAGCTGGTCCTTCGCGCCGCCTCCCGAGCCGCCTGGACGGCGGGAAGGAGCAACCCCACGAGCGTGCCGATGATGGCGATCACGACCAGCAGTTCGACAAGCGTAAAGCCCGCCGTACGGCGACGTGCGTAACCACTCGCGGACCTCACGCTCCACTTCGAATCGGTGGCGCTCCCTCGTTGTTCGTGCATCGGACGTTGTTCGTGCATCAGACCCTCCACAGGACCGCGGTCCACGCCGCTACGCGACGGGGATGCAGCCACAGCTTGTTGGAAAAAAACGAATGAATTCCCAAGACGTGAGACGCGGGACGGATCTCTTCGGGGAAGAGCTCCCCAAAAGAGGCATGCCCCGACCGCCGTTTGTCCCCTTTCGACCGCGCGCACTATAGAAAATAGGCTCCTGGACCGTCAATGAAACGTCGCCCTGAAACCCCCGAAGCATCTTTGCAAAACCCGGAGCACGTCGTGCCATCGAGCCCGCTACCGGTGAACGACGTCGGTGTGTCGGTCGAAAACGCGGCC
>JBJSXB010000259.1:0-11156 GCA_046086245.1 Planctomycetaceae bacterium
CTCCTTTGGTTTGTCTGCTTTTGACTTCGATGTTGCCCCTTCCCTTTCCTTCCCCCCCCATGTTGCCGGCCCCGGCGCCGACGGGACCCGAATGACCCTGTGGTGGAACCGGCGCGGTCAGTGAGACGACGGCGAAGGCCCGCGCCGCGCGGCCTGGTCGGCGCGCGTCGCCGCCAGCAGGGCGGGCAGCGCCCCGAGCGCCTCGCCCCGACTGACCACCCGGTCGGCACCGGCCGCGGCCGCCTCGGTGAGCCGGTCGCGGGCGACGTGCGGGCCGAAGGCGATCACCGGCGCCGCTCCCCCCCGCCCCGCACGATCGGCGATCTCCCGGGCCAGACGCACCCGTTCGGCCGCCGGCGTCGCTCCACCGAGGTCGACGAGCACCGCGTCGAACGGCGCGGCGTCCGGGTCGGTGGTCACCGCGACCCCCGGCTGTGCCGCCAGACGGCTCGACACCATCAGGTCGGCGGACAGCAGCAATACCCGCCGTGGATCGCCCGTCCCGCTCACACCGCCTCCGGTCCGCGCACATCGCGGTAGATCTGCACCGCCTGTTCGATCGGCACCACGTACACCGCGCCGGGGCGTCGCTCGTCGCCGCGACCTCCGCACCAAGCGATGGTGTCGACGGTGCGGGAGAGAAAATCGTCGTTGACGGCGATCTCGAGGATCGACTCCTGTGCGATGCCCCCTTCCGGCCCGGGGAGAAACTCCTGGCCGTCGGCGATCGACAGCCGCGTCACGTGGACCGCGGCGAGCGCCTGCCGCACCGCCTCGACGCGCGACGGACGCACGACCGCCATCACGAGCTTCATCGTCGGTTTCTCCACGCGGGGGGTGCCGGCGCCGTCGGGCCCACCACCTCCCCGCGCGGCCGGTCGGTCACGGGCGGGCGAGGTCGATCCCGGCCTCGAGCACCTTGCGGATCCTGGACTGCATGTCGGCGAGATGGGCGACGGAGTAAGGATCGAGGGTCACGTCGCCCTTCGTCAACAGGGCGTTGATCCGACCGTCGATCGTCCGCAGCTGCGTGGCCGCGAGCGCCTGGGCATCGGGGGTGCCCGAGGCGGTGCCGAGCGCCAGCCGCCCGAGGTGGGCGATGTACTCCCGCTGCAGACCGCGTCGCAAGCTGCCGATCGCCGGTTTCCGCGCGGTGTACTGCCCCGGCGGCGTCGCGGCCAACTCGGCGAGGATCGCCCCACTGAGCCGGTCGAACAGCTCCGCCTGGGTGAACGCGTCCTGATCGGCGGGCACCTTCATTTCCCCGTCGCGGATCCGGTCGAGCGTGAGCGGGTCGAGCAGCTGGTTGAGGGCCCGCAGCTGCCACATCGCGACGACGTCGTGGATCGCGTAGTCCTCGCGATCGGCCCCGCCGGCTCCCCAGTGGCTCCACTTCGAGGGCACCAGCTGGTTGAGCAGCTCCGGGGGGAAGGTGAACGGCTGGGCGCTGAACATCTGGGTCTCCAGCAAAGCCAGCGCCTCGCGCTGCTTCTGGGCGTCGACCACGCGGTACGGCGGCTGGGCGCCGGCATCGCTCTTGTGGCTGCGCGACGTGTGGAGGCCGCCGACGAGGCGGGCCGCGAACATCATCGCCTTGCCGTGGGCCGACAGGAGCACGCCGAACGCCTGACGCACCCGCTCGTAACCCTTGCCTTCGGGGGTCATCCGCTCGACGATCTGCGGCATCAGCTGCGCCACCAGTTCGGCCCGCGCCTTGGCGAACTCGAGCGGATCGCTTCCCAGGTCGAAGCGGTTGGAGAGCGGATCGGGATCGTTCGACTGCGTGTCCTCGTCGGTCGCGTAGGCGAGCTCCGGCTCGCCGCTGCGCGACGCGATCTTCTGCAGTTCCGGCAGTTCCCCGACCGGCGAGGAGGCGGCGAAGGGCTTGTAGCCGTATTCGATCGCCCAGACGTCGTAGGGGCCGAGCTTGGCGGTGTAGTAATCGCCCTGGGTTCGGCCCTTGGGCATGATGTTGGCGGGCACGTAGTCCATGACGCTCGTCGTGCCCCCCTGCGCCGCGGTCTTGGCGGTGTCGTTGAAGTCGGCGAGGCTCCGCAGCGCGCTGCCCTTGAAATTGTGCCGTAGCCCGAGGGTGTGGCCGACCTCGTGCATCGCCACGAGCTTCAGCCCCTGGACGACGAGTTTCTCCTTCTCCGCCTCGAACGCGGGGCCGGCCCCCGCCACCGCCAGCGCCGCCGCGCCGAGCGCCGTCTCGCGGGCGTGGCCGTCGAACAGGGTGCAGGCGCAGTGGCCGTCGTGGCGATGGGGCGCCGCCCCGGGAGCGTTCCCGGGGAAGTCGCCCGTCAACAGCGCGATCGCCTGCGGGGTGAAGGTCTCGTATTCGCTCCTCCAGAACTGGAGGAAGTCGGCGTCGAAGATGATGTCGGCGTCGAGGATTTGGCCGGTGCGCGGGTTCACCCGCGACGGCCCCTGGGCGAAGCCGGCTCCGGCGGTGATCCAGCGGAACGTGTTGTAGTTGACATCCTCGGCATCCCAGTCGACGGCGTCGGGTTGTTGCCGCACCTCGATGGCGCTGGCGAACCCGGCCTTGGCGAAGGCCTCGTTCCAGGCTTCGATCCCCTCGCGGATCGGCTGCCGATAGCGGAACGGCACCGTCTTCTCGATCCAGAAGACAATCGGCTTCTTGGGGGGAGAGATGGCGGCCGCGGGATCGGCCTTTTCCAGGTGCCAGCGGTTGATGTAGCGGACGAAGCGGTCCTCGTCGACCTTCTGCGAGAAGTCCTTGAGTGCCGTGAGGAAGTAGCCGACGCGGTTGTCGGCGAGGCGCGGCCGGTAGCCGTTGCCGTTGGGCAGCAGACTGATCGAGTAGTGGACGTTGATGGTGACGCCGCGGGTGTCGGGCACGGTGTCGAAGCGGGCGCTGCCCCCCGACCCGTAGGTCGCGGCCACCTGGAGTTCGACGTTGTCGGGGAACGCCTTGGCGCGCGACCAGCCACTGCGGTCGCGGGCGAAGGAGAATCCGGGCAGCGTGGCGGAGAGCTGGGGCAGGTCGGTGAAGAAGATCGAGGCCAGGTCGATGACCGCGGCACCACTGGGGGCATAGGTGAGGATCGGCACGCTGAACAAGATGCTGTCGGTGTAGGCGAGTTCGACCGCCTTCTCTTCCGGGCTGCCGCGGTCGGCGAAGAAACGCACGTTGCGGCGGACCACCTGGATCGCGTCCTCGACCTTGCGGAACTGCCACACCCAGTCGTCGCCGTCGCCCCAACTGACTCCGCCGAGCACGCCGCGCTCGCCGATGCCCCGGGCGATCGAGATCAGCACGAAGAGATCCTTCCCGAGAACGGCGTCGGGAATCTCGGCGAACACCTTGTCGTCCTTGCGGTGCAAGGGGATCAGCCCGGGAAATCGCGTGGCGTCCTTGAGAACGACCGCGAACGGGGGCTTGCCGCCGCGTCCTTCGGCGGGAGGCGCGTCGGCCTTGGCTGGGGCGGGCGGGGCTGTCGTGGCGGGCGGCGCAGGATCGGCGGCATTCGCGCCGGGGGTGGTCGGTGATGCCGCCGCCGGTTCGTCGGCGCGGGCCGACCATCCGCCGATCGCGACGAGAACCAGGGCGATGGTGCGGCCGGGGGCGAACCACGAAGTGCGGAAGCCGGTGCGGCGAAGCGCGGAGGGCATGGCGGTTCCTGCCGGAGGGTGGCGAAGGGCACGATCCGGGGCGGGACGACGGCCCCGGGAAGGAGTCGGCGACGCGTGGCGTGCCGACCCAGTGGAGCGTAGCATCGACCAGCGGACGCGGCCATTTTCCCGTTCCGGACCGGGTCCGACGGCGGTGAGGGGTCTGGTGGTTCGGCCGCTGGCTCAACGGTACTGGGCCCGTACCAGATCGACCGCGGCGTCGTCGAAGCGGTCGTCACGCCGCATCTGGCCGAACAGGCCGAGCAGTTCGCGCTCGGTCAGCCGCCGTTTCTCCGCCCCGGCGATGTCGAGGTAGACGCGGCCGCGGTGCATCGCGACGAGCCGATCGCCGAGCGTCGCCGCCTGGTGCATCGAGTGCGTCACCATGATCGTGGTGGCGCTCGAGCGGGCGACGAGCCGCGCCGTGAGTCCGATCACCAGCTCGGCGCTGCGTGGATCGAGGGCGGCGGTGTGCTCGTCGAGGAGCAGGACCGGGGGGTTGGTGAGCGTGGCCATCACGAGGGTGATCGACTGGCGCTGGCCGCCGGAGAGCAGACCGATCGGATCGTCGAGCCGCTGTTCGAGCCCGAGGCCGATCTGGGCGAGCAGCTCGCGCCACCGGCCGCGGTCGGCACCGCGGAGCAGCGGCCGCAGCGTCCGCCAGCCGCCGCGGTTCGAGGCCAGCGCGAGGTTTTCGGCGACGGTGAGGCCGGGAGCCGTGCCGGCGAACGGATCCTGGAACACGCGGCCCACCAGCCGTGCCCGCCGATGCTCGGGCCAGTCGGTGACGTCGCTGCCATCGACCACGATCCGGCCGGCGTCGAGAGGGAACGCTCCTCCCACCGCGCCCTGGAGCGTACTCTTGCCCGAGCCGTTGGTGCCGATCACCACGGTGAAGGAGCCCGGGTCGAACGCCAGCGACACGCCCGCCAACGCGCGCACCTCGTTGGCGGTGCCGGGATTGAACGTTTTGTGGATCGCTTCAAGACGGAGCACGGGTCGCTCCTCCCCGGCGCCGCACGACGCGCTCGATCCACCCCGGCCCGACGATCGCCGCCAGCACCACCACGGCGGTGACGAGTTTGAGGTCGTTGGCATCGAGCCCCGCGCGGATCGCGATCGCCACCAGGAGCCTAAACGACACGGCGCCCATCACCGTTCCCGCCACGGCCAGCCCGACCGAGCGCACCGGCCCGACGAGCGTCTGTCCGAGGATCACGCTCGCCAGGCCCAGCACGATGACCCCGATGCCCATCTGGGCGTCGGCGAAGGCCTGCAGCTGTGCGAACAGCGCCCCGGCGAGCGCGACCAATCCGTTGGCCGCCGCGAGGCCGAGGACGGTCATCCGATCGGTGCTCGTGCCGAGGGCCCGGAGCATCCGCGCATTGTCGCCGGTGGCCCGCATCGCCGTGCCCAGTTCGGTGCGGAGGAAGAGCACGAGCGCGACGGCCACCGTCGCCGCCGCCGCGGCCGCGACGACCAGGGTGCCGACGTCGGCGGCGGGCGCGGTGCGGCCGGCGAGCCGCACCTCCGGGCCGATCACCCGCGTCGCCAACGCCTCGCCGGGGGTGAAGAGCGTGCGCGACGTGATCGGCAGATTGCTCGCCCCCATCACCCGCAGGTTCACCGAATACAGCGCGGTCATCACGAGGATCCCGGAGAGCAGCGCGTTGACCTTGAAGCGGGTGTGGATCACCCCCGACAGCGCGCCGGCGACCATGCCGCAGGCCAATCCGGCCGCGGTAGCGGTCCACGGATCGGCACCGTCCTTGAGCAAACGCGCCACGACGGCGGCGCCGAGCGGAAACGAGCCGTCGGCGGTGATGTCGGGCATCTGGTAGACGCGAAAGGTGATGAACACCCCCAGCGCCAGCACGGCGAACACCAGTCCGATCGCCAGCGTTGCCAGCAGCAGGCTCATCCACCACCTCCGATCCGCAGCGCCCACAGGCTCCCGCGCACCAGCGACGACTCGGCACCGGGCGCCGCCAGGGCGTGCATCACCACGCGGAGCGGCTGCTCGGCCAGCAACCGGCCGGCCGCCGTCACCTCGCGGGCCTGGCGCGGCAGCGGCCGGTAGCCCACCACCGCCACGTGGGCGTGGAGATGGAACCCGTCGCCGCAGTCGGGCAAGGCGTGGCGCACGGCGGGCGCGAGGCGGGCGAGCGCCGCCGCCGGCGCGGCCAGCGCGACGGCCACCATCGTCTCCCCGCCGTGCATCGGCTCGCCGGCGAAGCGGATCGACCGCCGCAGCGCCTCCGGTGCCATGCGGCCGGGGGGCTCGTCCCAGCGGTCGGGCGATGTCCGTGCCCAGGCGCCGAAGGCGCCGCCGCACTCGCCGCAGGCGACGACCGCCACCGGACCGTCGAGCGCCGCGGACACGGCCCGCACCAGCGCCCCCAGACCGACCGGCGTGCCGTCGGGGGACGGCTCGAAGTGACCGTGCCAGGAGGGGACGCCCTCCGCCACGAGGCCGTCGCGGACGAGCGCCGTGACGCTGCCGGCGTCGGTCGAGGCGAGGCAATCGGGGCGCGGGGCGTCGGCGGGAAAGACGGCCACGGTGCCTCCCGCTGCCAAGGCGTCGCCATACAGGCCCGCGGCGGCGGCGGCGTCGGCCGCCAAGGCGACGTGACCGATGGCGATCGTGTGCGGATCGATGCACATCGTCCCCTTCTCCACCCAGGCGAGCGGCACCGGCCGATCCGGAGCGGCGGTGCGCTCCAGTTCGCCGTGCCAGCCGTCGCCGATCGCGAGCCCGCTCGGTGCGCGGGGCGCCGCGACGGGAGCGGCGAGTCCGAGGAGCCCGTCGAGGCGCGAGAGGCGGAGCATCTTCCGCACCGGGTCGGTGGCGGCGACGATCACCAGCGCGCCGCCGACAGACTTGAAGCGCGTCGCCGCGCGGACGAGCGTGCCCAGCCCCACCGAGGAGACGAAGCTCGTGGCCTGCATGTCGAGCTCGATCCGCGGCCGTCCGAGACGGATCGCCTCCTCGAGGGCCGCCGCCACCGGTTCGCTCCACGCGGCGTCGAGCCGACCGTCGAGGACGAGGCGAACGGCGCCCGGCGAGTCGGTCCGTTCGATCTTCATGGCGCCCGCTCCCCTTCCTCGATCACCTCGGCCTCGTCGAGCACGGCCGCGGGGAGCTCGATCCCGAAGCGTCGCAGCCGTGCCAGATTGACGATCACCACGGTGCGCTCCACCGACGCGAAGGGGATGGCGGCAGGCGATTCGCCGCCGAGCACCCGGGCCACGAGCCGCGCCGACTCCCGACCGACGTCGGCGAAATCGCGGGCCACCGCCAACGTGGCCCCGGTGCGGACCGCGGCCGGCGTGAAGGCGAACACCGGAATCCCCTTGCGGTCGGCGGCGCGGACGATCGTGCCGAACGCGGTGCTCGACGACACGTCGCTGATCTGCGTGATCGCCTCGACGCCCCGCGTCGCCAGGCCGTCGGCCGCCTCGCCGAGCTCGGTCGGCCGATCGGCGCCGATCGCCACCAGCTCGATCCCCGCGGCGTCGAGCGCGGCTTCCCACGATCGTTTGTTGAGGACGCTGTTGGTCTCCCCCGGCGCGAAGACGGTGCCGACACGGCGCACCCCGGGCAGCGCCTGCCGCAGCAGCGTCACCATCCGTGGCCAGTCCCCCTCGATCTGGGCCCCGGTGACCGTGGCGAGGTGGTCGTCGGCGGCGCGCCCCGCGCCCGCCGCCGTTCCCGACACCACCAGGGAGAACACCACCGGGCGGTCCTTGATCCGCCGCACGGTCGCCTGCAGCGCCGGGGTGGTGAACGGCACGACGACGTCGGGGCGCTCGTTGGCGATCGCCGCCACGATCGTCCCCAGCGCGCCGATGTCGAGCTGCGCGTCGCGGAGCACCACCCGGGAGCCGCGGCCATCGGCGAGCCCGGCCTTCGCCAGCTCGTCGAGGAACCCGGCGTAGGAATCCTCGAACACCGGCGTGCGTGCGTAGGTCAGGACCGCGATCACGGGAGTCCGGTCGCCGCGTGGTGCCGACGCGCGGGCCGGCCACGGGTGGCGATCCCGCAGCGGCATCGCCCCCGGCGGCAACTCCGGGCGGTCGATGTGGCGCTCGCGGCTGCCGCCGGCGGAGATGATGCGATCGGCTTCGCGCTGGAGCGCCTCCGGAGCCTTCCAGTCGCGTCCGAAGCCGTCGAGGTTGAGTGCCAGCGTGGCGGGGACGAAATTCTCGCAGGGGATCTCCCGCGGCGGGCAGCCGCCGAGTAGCAGCAGGGCCATCGCCCCCACCGACCGACCCGCGGCCCGGTAGTCGGCGCCGTAATTGATCGCCGCGCCCGACTCCGCCATCGCGGGAAAATTGCTGATCACGGGGACGCCGGCGCGACGGCAGCGCTCGATCACCGACGGCGCGGCGGCGATCACGTTGGTGTCGGCGAGGATCCAGAAGCAGTCGATGCCGCGCGACAGCACCACGTCGACCGCCGACACCACCTCGCTCACGTTGGCGCCGTTGCCCTCGAGCAGTTCCAGTCCGAGCGCCGCGGCCGTGGCCCGGCCGAGCGTGACGGCCGACTCGGCGTTGGGCTCGGCCGGGTTCCAGACACACCCCACGCGGCGGGCCGACGGGGCGACGTCGCGGAGGATCCGCAGCAGCGCGTCGGCGGGGGGCAGCGTGCCGAAGCCGGCGACGTGGGGCGGCCGTGCCGAGTCGGGCCCCCAGGCCCCGAGGGGCAGGCCGATGCCCGGTGGCGACGCGACCAACGCGAAGACGTGCGGGAGGCCCCGTTTGTTGGCACGCAGCATCGCCTGGGCGGCCGGTGTCGACAGCGAGACGACCAGGTCGTACGGCGGAGTCGCGCTGCAGACCTGGGCGGCCATCTGCGCGAGCGTGCCGACGTCCCCCTCGGCGTTGAATGCATCGATCGCCGCGCCGCGTTCCCGGGAGACACCCGCGGCGGCGAGTCTATCGAGGAGCCCTGCCCGTCCCGCCTCGAGCGGTTCGCTGGAGTTGGCCTGGATCACGGCGATCCGCGGCGGCGGTGGGCCGGTCGACGCGGCCCGGTCCGCCGACCGGTCGCCAAGCACAAGCACCGCGGACGCCGCGGCGATCAGGCCGAGGCCCGGGAGGAGACGGCGGAGGCTGGCGGCGAGGGGCACGGCGTGCGGGCCACGGTGGAATCGGCGACCCACCGATCTTCCCGCCACCGCGCCGTTTCCGCCAGAGGCCCCCGCGTCGCCGGAGAACCCCCGGGGCCGGGCCGACACCGCGACTGCCCCGGTTCAGGGCAGGCCGAGCGCCTCGCCCCCTTCCCGGTCGCAGTCGTGGGTCTTGCCGCTGGGCGCGATCGGCCTCGCGGCCGACGGTGTATCCTCCCGGCGGCGGGGTGTGGAGCGGCGCCGTCCGCCGGGGCCCTCGCGCGACCGCACCCGTCCGCCCCGCCCTTTCCCGGAAACCCCCATGCCGCGCCCGTTGGTGGTGATCACCGACTTCATCCGGCCCCCCCTCGACCACGAGGAGCGGATCCTCGGCGACATCGCCGACGTGGTCGCCCTCGAGGCCTTCTCCGAAGAGGCGCTCGCCGGCCGCGTGGAACGGGCCGACGCGATCATGATGTACCACTTCCTCTCGATCGGCCGGCGCACGATCGAGCGCCTGGAGCGCTGCAAGCTCATCGTCCGCTGCGGGGTCGGCTTCGACAACGTCGACGGCGCCGCCGCCCGGGAACGCGGCATCGCCGTCGCCAACGTGCCCGACTACGGGACGGAGGAGGTGGCCGATTCCGCGCTGGCGATGATCCTGGCGATGATGCGCGGCGTGGCGTTCATGAACACGCGGCTCCAGGAGCGCCGGGGGCCCTGGATCTACGAGCAGGTGCGGCCGCTGGAACGCCTCCGCGGGACGACGCTCGGCATCGTCGGTCTGGGGCGGATCGGCACGGCGCTGGCACTCCGCGCCAAAACGCTGGGGATGACGGTCCTGTTCCACGATCCGTACGCCGTCGACGGACTCGACAAGGCCCTCGGCGTGGGACGCTGTGAGACGCTCGAGGAGATGCTTCCGCGCGTGCGGGTGCTGTCGCTGCACTGCCCGCGCTCGCCGGAGACCAACCACCTCGTCGATCGCCGCACGCTGGCACTGCTGCCGCCGGGGGCGTTCCTCGTGAACACCGCGCGCGGCGGGTGCGTCGACGCCGGGGCGGTCCTCGAGGCGATCGAATCGGGTCGGCTCCGCGGGGCGGCGCTCGACGTGCTCGAGATCGAGCCACCGCCCGACGACGACCCCCTGATCGCCGCCTGGCGGACCCCCGGCACCGCCGCCCACGACCGGGTGATCATCAATCCCCATGCCGCCTTCTACTCGGAGCAGGGCCTGGCCGACATGCGGATCAAGGGGGCGACGAACGTCCGCCGCGTTCTCGAGGGCCGGCCGCCGCGCAACGTGGTCAATTGATCGCCCACGCGTGGCCGGTGCTCGATCGGGGCGATTGGCTCGTCGGGCTCGTCGTCGAGACGCACGCCGCTGGCAGAACGCTCCTTCCCGCCGGGCATCCGCTGCCGCGCCCTTCACGACCTCTTCCCGTCGATCACCTCCCACGATTTCCCTGTCCCCCACCCGCTTCCCCGTCGCCGCGGCGCGCCTGCGGGCATGGCGCCGGGAGTTGTCTCGGGGCGGCGGTCGAACGCCCGGGGGCGGCGTGCCGACCGCCGTCGTGGCGTCGCATCCCCCGGCTCGACGCCGCGCTCGACGAGCAGGCGGCGGAGCGTCGTCATGCCGGCGTCGAGATCGCCCATCACGCGGCAGACCGGCACCCCCAACAGCGTCGCCGTCTGACGCAGCGACAGCCCGTCGTGCAGTTTGAGCGCCACCACGCGACGCTGCCGCGCGACGGGAATCCGTCGCAGGCATTCGGCCACGATCGGCTCCAATTCGGCCATCGTCAGGCGCGTCGGATCGTCGCCGCCCGCCTCGACCGTCGCGAGGATCGTGACCCAAGCCGCACCGCCGACGAGCTCGGGGGGCGACGGGTGCCGGGTGCCGGGGCCTCGTTTCCGCCGCCGCCGGCGCGGCTGCACCGCGTCGACGACCGCATTGGCGACGATCCGCGACAGCCAGGCGCGCAGGCCCGTCAGCCCGGGCTGACGGGTCTTGGTCGGGTCGAAGCGGGCGTTGCAGCGCTGCGGCTCCGCCAGACGGGAGAGCGCCAGGCCGACCCGGTTGGCGATATCGTCGGCCACCACATTGACGACCTGTCCGCTGCGGCGCCGCTTGCCGAGCGACGCCGCGGCGAGGCTGGTGACGAGCGGTTCGAGTTCCACCCACAACGCGTCGAAACCGATGCCCGTCGCCTGGAACTTCAACAGGCGCTCGATCCGATCGTCCATCGCCATGCGGTCCTCCACCGGCCCGGTCCGTGCCGCTGTGCCGGCAAGGGTCCGGGTCGATGGCCGGACCGCCGCGCGGCGACCAGATCGACCGAGCAAAGGTGGTGCCGACCGTCCGTTCTTCTGGAGCCGCGTCAAACCGCCGGAAAACCGCCG
>JBJSXB010000260.1:0-3776 GCA_046086245.1 Planctomycetaceae bacterium
CGCCGCTGGAGGCGAAGGAGGACGTGGTCGCGGCCTACGCCGGCGGCCCGGCGCCGGGAGGAAACCCCGGACACAAAAACGCGAAATACGCGGCGATGGTCGCGAGCGTCGACGACGCCCTGGGGACGATCGTCGCCGCGCTCGACCGGCTCGGCCTCCGCGAGTCGACGGCGATCGTGTTCACCGCCGACAACGGCGGCCTTTTGCCCGTCACCGAAAATGCCCCGCTCCGCGCCGGCAAGGGCTCGGCCTACGAAGGGGGCGTGCGCGTGCCGCTGATCGTGTCGTGGCCCGGCGTCACGGCGCCGGGAACCACGACGGCCGTGCCGGCGATCACCCCCGACATCGCCGCCACGATCCTCGACCTCACCGGCGCCGGCCCCGCGCCCGGCCAGCCGCTCGACGGCGTCAGTCTCGCCCCCGTGCTCCGTGGCGGGTCGCTCGCGCGCGACGCGCTGTATTGGCACTACCCTCACTACCATCCCGGCGGCGCCACCCCGTATTCGGCGATCCGCGCCGGTGATTGGCGGCTGGTGTACTTCTATGAAGACTGCCGGCGCGAGCTCTACGACCTGGCGCACGATCCCGGCGAGAAAGACGACCGCGCCGCCGCCGAGCCGCAGCGTGTCGCCGACCTCACGGCGCGCCTCGACGCCTGGCTGGCCGACACCCGCGCCCAGTTCCCCACACCCAACCCGGCTGCCGACCCCACCCGCGACCAGCCGCCGCGACGCCGACGGGAACCGGTCGCGCCGTAGTTGGGTCGCATGTCGTCACGGCGACCCCTCTGTGGTGGGACACCCCGTGGGGTGATTCGCCCCACTGGCCGGTCCATCGAGACGCACTGCTGAGGCGAACCACTCCAAGTAGCGGTGATCGATCGTGCCTTTCTGCGGCCCCAACGGGAGGGCCGACCGGCCCGCGCACCGCGACATCCCCGCTCCCGGCTGCCCGAGGCGAATTCGCCGCGTCGCCGATGCGGCCCAGCGCCAGGCCGGCACGCCATTTGCACCGCGGTTCCGCCTGCAAGAGGCCTCGTGGCGGCCGCGCGGCGACGCCCTGAACCCAAGGATCCATCGCGATGACAACGCAGCCGACGATCGACAGGGCTACCGCGGACGATTGCGTGGGGAACCCGCGCGGGCGGACGCCGACGCGTACCCGAACCCGAACGCGGCCGGTGCTGCGCACGGCGCTGATCGACGCCCTCGTGGCGGTCGCGCTCGCCGGTCAACTCGCCGTCGCCCAAAACCTCGACGTGACCGGGGGCACGGTCACCGGCAACTCCACGCCGGCGACGTTCAATGCGATCCGCGTTTCGGGCACCGCCTCCGACGGCGCACGATCCACGTACAACGCCGACGCGTCGTTGACCGTGAACGACCGGGTCGAGGTGTTCGACGCCGGAATCTTCAACGTCAACGCCCCGGTGTCGATCGGCAATTACATCTACGCCGACACGCTCACCCCCGGGTCGTCATCGGGTTCGGTACGCCTCAACGTCTCGGGCACGATCTCCGCGTTCCAAGGATTGTTCGGCGGCGCCGGTTCGCTCGTGCAGGCCGGCGGGCACTATTCGCTCGGCGTTCTTTCACTCAACAACGCCGGCACGATCGACTACCAGTCGAACGATCTGATCTCGTCGCAGGTCGATCTCGTCGATTCCACGCTCCGCCTCGGCCGGTCACTCGACATCGACAACCTCTCGCTCAGTGGATCCTCCGCCGCACTCGTCACCAATGGGCAGAGCCACTCGATGGGCAGCCTCGGCGTCTCCAACGGCGCGGCATTCACGCTCACCCCGTCGGGCTCGATCAAGGCGAACGGGTTCATCCTCGTCGACAACAGCTCGCTCGTCCTCGATCGCGACGTCAGCTCCCTGTTTCAGATGCAGATGATCGGATCGAACGCCACCCTGACGGGCAGCGGCCGCTACGAGACGTCGCGGGCGTTCGTGTCGAACGGCGCCGTCTTGCCCTTCCGGGCCGGCGACGCGATCGGCAATTTCGTATCCCTCTCCGACGCGACGATCAACGTCACCGGCACCACGCTGTCGACCGGCGGCTTGTTTCTCAGCGGCTCCACGGCGGCGGTCGCGGGCACCGGCAACTATGCGGTCGGGAGCCTGAGCCTCGGCAACGGCGCGACGCTGGTGTTCGACGCCGCCGATTCCGCGACCAGTGACGTCAACATCAGCAATTCGACGCTCGTGCTCGACGCCAATCTCGTCACCAACCTCTTGAGCGTGTCGGGGTCGACCGCGGCACTCACCGGCACGGGGAGCTATGCAACGTCGTTTTTGAATCTGTCGGGGGTGCCCTCGTTCTCCTACGACGCGGGGGACTCGATCACGGGCGACGTCTTCCTGTTCGATTCGGCACTGACGCTCAACAAGACCCTGGAATTGACCGGTGGCCTCAACCTCTCGGGCCCGGCGGCCGGTCTCGTCGGCACGGCCGAGTACAAGGTCAACTCCCTGTCATTGAGCAACAGCTCGCTGGCGTACGACAACGGCGATTCGATCACCGGTTCGGTCAACGTGACCAGCGGCACGCTCACGCTCGAGAGGAATCTCGATCTGGCGGGCAGCCTGACCCTCAACGCCGCTTCGCTCTCCGGCACGGGCCGCTACGCCGCACCGAGCGTCGCCCTCGCCAGCGGCACGCTCGCCTACCGCCCGGGGGACTCGATCACAAGCAGCGTGCAGTTGTTCGACAAGGCCGCGCTCATCCTCGATCGGTCGCTCGAACTCACCGGGTTTCTCTCGGTGAGCGGCACCTCCACGATCGGCGGCAGCGGTTCCTACACGACGCCGACGCTGTTCCTCACCGAATCGACCCTCGCCTACCGGACTGGCGACACGATTTCGCAGACGGTATCGATCTTCAACGGCCAGTTGACGCTCGATCGCGACCTCGTGCTCGCCAACAGCCTGTCACTTTCCGGGTCGACCGCCAGCCTGGCCGGTGCCGGTCGTTACACGACGCCGTTCCTCGGGGTGAGCAACGGTGCCACGGTGGCGTTCCGCAGCGGCGACACGGTCAGTCAGACGGTCGATGTCAACGACGCGACGCTCGTCCTCGAGTCGAACCTGGTCGTGCAGAACGTCATCCAGTTGACCGGTTCGACCGCGGCGATCACCGGGGCGGGCAGCTATACGACGCCGTCGTTGTTCCTCAGCAACCGGGCGACGCTCGACTACGACCCGGGCGATTCGATCACCGGCGCCGTCACGCTCTTCGATTCCGTGCTCACGCTCAACCGCGACCTGACGCTGGCCGGCACGCTGAACCTGACCTTTGCGGGGGCGGCCATCACGGGAACGGGTGCTTACAGGATCCAGAACCTGTTCCTCGACAACGCCAATCTCACCTTCAGCCCCGGCGACGCGATCGCCAACACCGTGACCCTCGTCAACGGCATCCTCACGCTCGATACACCGCTGGCGATCGGCGGGCAGTTGTCGCTCAATGGATCCAACGCGGCGATCGCCGGCTCCGCTGCCCTGGCAGTGAACGGCGTGCAGGTCATCAACGGGGCCCTGCTCACCGCCCGTGCGGGGGACTCGATCACAGGCGACGTCTCCCTGCAGAATGGCGGCGACCTCATCGCCCAGACGCCGCTGAGTCTCACGTCGCTGCTCATCGACGCGGGGGTCGGGAGCGTGCTGTCGCTCCAGGCCTTCTCCGGCACCGGACCGGTGAACGGCTGGGGGCTGGCGCTCGACGGCAACAAGACGAGCGACATCACGTCGTTCCTCGCCGACGGGCGGATCC
>JBJSXB010000261.1:0-10331 GCA_046086245.1 Planctomycetaceae bacterium
CACCAATTCCGTCACGTCGCTATTGAAGTACAGCATCAGGATCGCGACCAGCATCAGCACGCTGACCAGCAGCGTGTAGAGGAAGAATTTGATCGCCGCGTACTCCTTGCGGGGTCCGCCCCAGATGCCGATCAAGAAGTACATCGGCAGGAGCATCACCTCCCAAAACACGTAGAACAGGAAGAAGTCGAGCCCCATGAACACCCCGAGCATGCCCGTCTCGAGGAGCAGAAAGAGGACGAAGTACGCCTTGACGTGCTTCGTGATCGGCCAACTCGCAGCGGCCGCGAGCATCGACAAGAACGTCGTCAGCAACACCAGCGGCATGCTGATGCCGTCGAGCCCGAGCAGATACTCGATGTTGAACGCCGGGATCCACGGCACCTTCACCACCGTCTGCATCTCGGCCAGGCCACTCTCGAACTGCGCCGGCCCGCGGCTGCCGAACAGCCAGGGCAGGCAGACCCACGCCGACAGCACGAATACCAAGGCGGTCGTCGCCAGGGCGATCCAGCGGACCGTCTCGTCACGGCCCCGCGGCACGATCGGCAGTGAGAGGAACGCGGCGACCAGCGCGGGCAGAAAAAGCACCGCCGTCAGCGGCCAGAACGCGGGCTGGAGGAGGGTGGCGGCGTCGGGCATGGTCGTTCCGTTGAAGGGATGGCGTGAGCGGAGCTTCCGGGACGGCGGTCAACCGGCGAAGGTCGAGCGGTACAGCAGACTGACGAGGACGAACAAGGCGACGGTTCCGAGGGCGATGAACATCACGTACTGACGGAGCCGGCCGGTCTGGACCTTCTTCAATTCCAAACCCGCGTTCCAGGTCACCTCCGCGGTGGCGTTCACCAATCCATCGACCACCCACCGATCGATCCAGGCGTCGATACCGGCGAGCCGACGGGCGACCCAGGCGACGCCGTCGATGATCCTGTCGATGACACCTCGGTCGGCACCGCTGGCCAGTCGCGACAGGCCGAGCACCGGCACCACGAACAACGCGTGATAGAGCTCGTCGACGTACCAACGATTGGCGAGAAAGGTGTAGACGGGACGGAACGCGCGAGCGACCAGCGCCGGCGACACCCAGCCCCACAGGTACATGACGGCCGCCAACAACACTCCGGCGGCGGCGGTGGAGAACGCCGTCAGCGTGGCGGTGACGTGCACCGCGCCCTCGTGGCTCTCGTGCTCCGCCGGCAGCACGAGGCCCGGGAAGAGGAAATCGCCCTGCTCCATCGCACCGGTGCCCGCAGGCCGCGCCTGCTCGAGCAGATTGGCGATCCCGAACCCGCCGGGCAACGTCCACCCGGCGATCACCGCGAGCACCGCCAATGCCACCAGAGGTCGCACCATCACCGGCGGGGATTCATGGGCGTGCTCGGCGACGTGATGGTCTCGCGGCGCTCCGGCGAACGTCATGAACCACAGCCGAAACATGTAAAACGCGGTGAGGAACGCTCCGCCGGCGACGGCGATGAACAGTCCACCGCGGCCCGGGTTCGCATTGGCGAACGACAGCGCCTGGGCGAGGATCGCGTCTTTCGAGTAGTAGCCACTCGTCCCGATCACGAACGGTACGCCGGCACCGATGATCGCCAGGCAGCCGACGAGCATCGTGCCCGCCGTCCACGGCATCACGCGGGCGAGCCCCCCCATCTTGCGCATGTCATTGGTGTGGCAGGCGTGGATGACCGAGCCGGAGCACAGGAATAGCAGGCTCTTGAAGAACGCGTGGGTCACGAGGTGGAACAAACCCGCCACCCATCCACCGACCCCGAGCGCGAGCATCATGTAGCCGAGTTGACTGACCGTGGAGTAGGCGAGCACCCGCTTGATGTCGTTGGCGACCAGCGCGATCGTCGCCGCGATGAACAGGGTGATCGCCCCCACCCAGGCGATCACGTACAGCACGTCGGGCGTCAGGACCGGGTAGAACCGCCCCACGAGATAGACGCCGGCGGCGACCATCGTCGCCGAATGCACCAGGGCCGAAACGGGCGTCGGCCCCTCCATGGCGTCGGGCAACCAGACGAACAACGGGAACTGCGCACTCTTTCCCACGCAGCCACAAAAGATTCCCAAGCCGGCGACGAACAGCAACCACTTGCCGAGTCCGCGGCGCCGCCAGTCATCGACCCGACCCTCGACGGCGGCCGCGACCGTCGCCGCATCGCCTGCGGTCGAGCGCACGACTCCGGCGACGTCATCGACGGCGGCGGCCTGCACCATGCCCGCCGGCACCGACAGGGCGTGATCCGACGCCGCGGGGCGCACGAGACTGAACAGCCCCGGACGGCCCGCCACCGCCGGGTCGGGACCACTCACGACGCGATCGCCGAAATGGAGCGTGCCGAGAGCGCCCCACAATGCCATCAATCCGATAAGCATCCCGAAATCGCCGACGCGGTTGACGATGAACGCCTTGTTCGCCGCGTTGGAGGCCGATTGCCGCTCGTAGTAGAAGCCGATGAGAAACCACGAGCAGATGCCCACCAACTCCCAGAAGATGAAGACCATCGCCAGGTTGCCGGCGATCACGATGCCGAGCATCGAGAAACAGAACAGCGACAACGCCTGGAAGAACCGGGGGAAGCGGCCCGGACGGTGCAGGTGGCCACCGCCGGCGAGATGGACTTCGTGATCGGTGACGTCGTGGAGTTCGTCGTGCATGTACCCCGACGCGTAGATGTGGATGCACGTCGCGATGAACGTGACCACCACGAACATCAGTATCGTCAGCGCGTCGATCCACCAACCGATCGACAGCGTGAGGTTGCCCCCCTGGTAGAGCGTGTACCAATCGCCCGAATAGGAGGGCGGCACCGGGGCGCCGTGCCCACCGTGGTGGGTCTCGTGTTCTTCGGTGGCGGCTGATCCAGCCGCAGCGACGACGGCCCGACTGCCTGCGGTGGTGCTGTCTGCGGTGGTGCTGCCTGCGGTAGCAGGAGCGCTGTCTGCAGGAGCGCTGTCTGCGGTGGTGTGGTGGCCGGCGGCGGCGTGCACGGGGTGGTGCGACAGCCACAGACCGGCCGACAACAGCGACAGCACGAACGACGTCACGATCGCGGCGGTCGCGACCCAGGCGGCATTCCGCCCGTGGGGGCCCATCCGCGGCCCGTAGAAGAGGATCGCGACGAACGAAACCAATGGCGTGATCCACGCCAGACCTAGCAGGGTCGGTAGTGTCGCCGCGAGATCCATGGAGCGTGTTCGGAGGGAGTTGGTTTGGGAAACGTGGGTGCGGAAGGGACCCGCCGATCAGCCCTTGAGATCCTCGGCACGATCGACGTCCACCGTGGCGTGGTTGTTGTAGAAGTTGAGCGTGATCGCCAGCGCGACCGCCGCCTCCGCCGCCGCCAGCAGGATGACGAACAGGGCCATCACCTCCCCGTCGATCCCCAGCGGTGTGGCCCCCACCCCCGACATCGTCCCGTGGAGGTAGGGGGACGCCAACGCCACGAAATTCACGTTGGCACCGTTGAGAACCAGTTCGATACCCATGAGCACGCCCAGGGCATTGCGTTTCACCGCCATGCAGACGACGCCGGCGACGAACATCACCGCCCCGACCACCATGTAGTGACCGACGGTGATCGGTTCGCTGAAGGGACCGAAGGCGATGAGCACCGGGAACGCGGCCGTGGAAAAAGATGCATGCATCAGCGGTCATTCCCCGGGGAGACGGCCGATCCCACCAGCGCCGACCGACTTCCACCACGGCCCGGATCGCTCCGCGCTGGCGAGACAACGGCGGCCTCCGTGGGATCAGCCGATGCCAGGGCGTCGAGCACCCGTGGCGTGCGCCGGCGTTTGGCGCGGGCCAAATACGCGGCACCGACGAGGACCACCAGCAAATGAACGGAGACAATCTCGAACGGCAACAGGTACCCGACCCGATCCGGCGCGGGCTTGCCGTCGACTCGCACGCCCAACAGCGCCATGCCGATCGGGGTCGCTGACGGGTTGCCGACGGTCCCCGCGGCCGGTCGGGACCAGGCATCGACCGACAGCACGCCAGCGAGCAACACCCCCAGCAAGCCGAGTCCCGCAACGGCGGCGAGCGCACGATCACGGGGCGGCGTCTGGATGGAGACGAAGGGTTGCTGGGCCGTGAGCATCACCCCGAACACGAGCAGCACCAGCGTGCCACCAACGTAGATCATCAATTGCATCGCCCCGACGAACTCCGCGCCGGCGAGAAAGAACAACGCCGCCGTGGAAGCCAGCGAAAACACCAGATGAAGCGCCATCCGCACGACGTTCGTCGACACCACGACGGCGATGGCGAACGCACAGGCCAATCCCGCGAACAGCAGGAAGAACGTCGAATGCCAGTTGATCGCCGCCAGCGGCACCAGCGCGGCGACGAGACTTGCTGGTGCCATCAGGGAGCCCCCCACGCGGCGCGAGTCGCGTCGCCGGCAGCCGGTCGCGCGGCGGACACGGCGGTGGCACGATCCGTGACGCCCTCCATCGGGGCGGCGTCCATGGCGGCCCCGACCCAGCCCTCGCGCACCTCTCCGGCAGGCCGCCCCACCCGGCGGAACAGACCTCCCGGAAACGCGAGGGTCCAGAGCATCGCGCCGGCGAACATCACCGCGGCGATCGGCGTGCAGTATTTCAGGCAGGTCGTCATCACCTGATCGATGCGCAGCCGCGGCAGCGTCCACCGCACCCACATCATCACGAGCACGCCGAGCGTCGCCTTGCCGATCAGGTTGGCGCACCCGAGTAGTCGGGCCAGGTAGTGGGCCGTGTCTCCCGCTCCGTCACTCAAACCGATCAGCGTTGCGATCGGGATCGGACCATTCCAACCGCCGAGGAACAGCACCGCCGCCAGCGCGCTGACGAGGAACATCGATCCGTATTCCGCCATGAAGAAGAAACTCCACCGGAGTCCGGAGTACTCCGTGTGGAATCCGGCCACCAGTTCGCTCTCCGCTTCCGCCAAATCGAAAGGGGCCCGATTCACACTCGCCACGGCACAGGTGAAATAGACCCAGAAGACGACGAAGGTGAACGGGTCATGGAACAGGTACCAGTTGGTGAACCAACCACCCTGCTTCTCCCCGATCGCCACCAGGTCCATGGTGCCCGCCAGCATCACCGGAACGACGACGCACATCCCCAATGGCACTTCGTAGCTCACCACCTGGGCGGCTTCACGCATCGCGCCGAACAGTGACCACTTCGACGCCGATGCATACCCGGCGAGGATCACCCCGAACACCTCCAACCCCAACACCGCGATCACGAAGAACACGCCGACGTTGAGTCGCTGGGCGACGACGTCATAGGCGAACGGCAAGGCGAGAAACGCGCAGAACGACGCGCAAAAACTGACGTACGGGGCGAGGCGGAACAGGAGGCCGTCGGCGCCTTCGGGCATCAAGTCTTCCTTGGCCAGCAACTTGATGCCGTCGGCGAGCGACTGGAGCCAACCGAAGCGGCCTCCAGTGCGGGTCGGACCGAGCCGGTCCTGGATGCGGGCGGCGATCTTCCGCTCGGCCCAGATGAACACCAGCGCGCCAACCGCGATCACGTTGAGGATCAGCGCCGCGGCGACGATCGCCGTGATCGTCCAAGCCAGCCATTCGGGGAGCCCGAATTGGATCAGCAAGGCAGCCATCGACGGTCACCAGCGGGTCGGGGACACCGGCCGCACGCACCGCGCGGACCGCGATTCCCCGGGGAAAAAACGACATCGTGAAAAATCGCACGAAGTGTGCATCAAGTCGGCGGTCTCCACAAGTGGCTCGGCGCGTCGGCACGGGCCCCCGTCGGTTGCTGCGTCAGCCACGGCCGCCCTCGCAACACGTTTCGCAGATCGTCCGGCATCGGCTGCAGACGAGCTTCGCCCGGATTTCGTCGAGGCGGCCGCCGCACACCGGACAGGCGCCCCGACCGGCCCGGGGAGGCGTGCGGTCCGGATCGCATCGCTCCAAAGCGCTGATCATGGGGGCGGCATCATCGGCAGATCCGCCCGGCCTGGGTTCTGGCATGTGTTCGTCCTCCCGGCGTGCGGGTCGCAGCCCGTCGCCCACGCAGCCCGTCGCCCACGCAGCCATCGCGCCGCGCAGCCGGGAGCGGGGCACGCCGTGGGGCACCGACGCCCGTCAGCGATCGATCTCACCCATCACGATGTCGAGGCTGCCGACGATCGCCGGGACATCCGCGATCAGGCAACCGCGGCACAGCTCCGCCAGTACGGAAAGGTTGGAAAACGAACTCGACCGTGCCCGCGCCCGCCACGGGATCGGACTGCCGTCGCCGACCACGTAGAACCCCATCTGCCCCTTCGGGCATTCGGTTTCGAGATAGGCGTCTCCCGCGGGAATCTTCTCCGTCAGCTTGGCGGGCTCACCAAGCGGCCCCCGGCAGGCGGAATAGCGATCGATCGCCTGCCGCACCAAGTCCATCGACTGCACCACCTCGAGCATCCGCACGAAGAAGCGGTGCCAGCAGTCGCCGAGCACGGCATCGGCGGGCACGGCGGGATACGTGTGGTCGCGCGGATAGCGACCGTCCTTTTGGACGGCGACCTCGAAGGCGTAGCCGTCGTACATCCCCGTGTAGATGCTTTCACCGTCGCGGCGCAGGTCCTGGTCGACGCCGCTGCCGCGCAGCACCGGCCCGGAACAGCCGTAGTCGATCGCCAATTCCCGCGACAGGACGCCGATCCCCGCGGTTCGCTTGACGAAGATCGCGTTGGTGGTCAGCAGGGAGTGGTACTCGGCGATCACCGGGGCGAATTGGTCGAGAAACGACTCGCACCGCGCGAGCCAACCGGGAGGCAGATCGGCAGTCAGTCCGCCGACGGTGATGTAGCTGTAGGTGAGCCGCGCCCCGCAGGCCTCCTCGAACAAATCGAGGATCTTCTCACGCTCCCGGAATGCGTACAGGAAGGGACTGAAGGTGCCGAGGTCGAGGCCGTAGGCGCCCATCCCGACGAGATGGCTGGAGATCCGTCCGAGTTCGGCGATCAGCACCCGCAGATGCCGCGCCTTCTCGCTGACCTCCAGACGCATCAACTTCTCGACGGCGAGCGCCCAGCCGAGGTTCATGTTCATCGCCGCCAGGTAGTCCATCCGGTCGGTGTATGGAATCCACTGGCGCGCGGTGAGGTTTTCGCCGATCTTTTCGGCGCAGCGGTGCAAATAGCCGATGTGTGGCTCGATTTCCGACACGACTTCGCCGTCGGTGCGCAGTACCAACCGCAGCACCCCGTGCGTGCTCGGATGCTGCGGCCCCATGTTGACGAGCATTTCGTCGGTGCGGACGTCGAACTCGATGATCCGTGGATCGTCTTCGACCGAAAGGGCCATGGATGCGTTCCTGGGGGACGGCGACGAAAGCGGGCGGCGGGCCGTCGGCTAGCGGCCGCGGATGCCGTGATACTCGAGGGGCATTTCGTAATCGCGGCGCAACGGATGCCCTTCCCAGTCCTCGGGGCAGAGGATGCGGCGCAGGTCGGGATGGCCCGTGAACCGCACGCCCGAGAGATCGAACACCTCACGCTCGTGCCAATCGGCGGTGCGCCAGATGCCCGCCACGCTCGGCACTTCGGGCAGTCGGCCGGGCACGCCGTCCTGCCAGCGTGGCAGGCGCACCTTCAGCACGAGGCTCGCCCGGGCGGAGGTGCTCCACAGGTGGTAGACCATCTCGAGATGGGGCTTCCAGGTGACCTTCGCCGCCTTCTTCGGGTCGGGCTCGAACCAATCGACCGCGGTGACGCACTCCAGCGCGTCGAACCGCACGTGCGGATTGGTCTTCAGCCACCGGCACACCTCGAGCAAGCGCTCGCCGGGGCACTCGATCCACGGGTCGATGGCGTCGAGATCGCGTCCGTTGATCGCGCCGGGCAACGCCGCCTCGAGACGCTCCACGAACCCGGGACCGCGCGTCACGTCATGGCCCGCCATCGAAACCTCCCCGGTGCATGCACCCGTCGTTTCCACCGCTCGGACATCGCGTCGTCTCCCGAGCGCCGCTCGACGCGTCGCTCGGCGCTCGCTCCGCCGTCACCGCGCCGGCGTGCGTTCGGCCGCGACCGCCCGCACCCAGTCGAGATCGCCCCGGTACCACACGTAGGCGAATCCCATCAGCAGGACGGCGAAGAACGCCGCCATGTCCACGACGGCGACACCGGCGAGCGTCCGTCCTGTTTGTTCGGTATCCCACTGGGCATCGGCCTGGGCCGCGGTGGCGGCGACATGGCGGGCGACGGCGTCGCGCACGAACGCCTGTTTCTCTTTCGACACCTCGGCGGCCAGCCGCGGCGTCTCGGCACCGGAAAGCCCGAGCTCGCGGAGCAAGCCGGCCGCCGCCGCCGATGGCGTCCCGTCGGCGGTCGCCGCCACGAGGGTGGGATCCGCCAGCTGCGTCGCCTTGCCGAACACGGTCGCCCAGGGGAAGAAGAGCGCCACCTCGACGTCGAAAATGATGAACAGCAGGGCGACGACGTAAAACCGCAGATCGAACTGGACGAAGCTCGATCCGATCGTCGGCTCGCCGCACTCGTAGACCTCGAGTTTCTCGGCGTTCGGTTCGCGGGGGCGGACGAGCCAACCCACCAGCAGATTGACGCACAAGAACGCACCGCCGATGGCGACGAACAACGCCACGAAACCGGCGATCAAAACGGGATGCATGGCCGTCTCCTCGGTCGTCAGCCCACCCGCCGGCGGAGCGCGGAATCGGATGCCGCCGAATGCGCGACGATCGGCGTCCCGACCGCCTTTCCCGCGGGGCTTTCCGGCGTCGTCGTTCGTCGCTCTGCCACGGGTGTCACTGATTCGGTCCGCCGTGTACCGGCTCGACGATCACCTTCGAGGCGGCGACCGCCGTCGGATTGAGCGTCGACCGACCCCATGCCACCTCGACGGGGAGCCGGGCGAAATCGACGATCGTCCCGTCGCGGCTGTAGCAGCTGAGGTCGAGCGTCGATCCCATGAAGATGCAGTCGACCGGGCACGGCTCGACGCACAAGGCACAGAACATGCACTTCGAGTAATCGATCGCGAAGCCGCTGACACGAAACCCCTTGCCGTCGGGCACACGTTCCTTGCCGATGTAGATGCAATCGACGGGACATGCCTTGGCGCACTGATCGCAGGCGATGCACGTGGTCAGGTCGTAGCGATGGAAACCGCGGTACCGCGCCGCGACCGGCGCGGGCAGCTCGGGATATTCAAAACGCTCGGTGAACGTGCGGCGGCTTGGGTTGTAGGTGCTACCGAACACCCGCAACGTGACCATCATGCCGTCCAAGACGGTGGCGACCGCGGAAAACAGATTGCGAAACCACTCCTTCATCGGCAGCCACGCTCCTGATGAATCAACCTTGCATGCGCCACGGTGAACCCGCCGACGATCCGATTCGAAACCCGCTTCGACTCCCACTCGACTGCGACTCACCCACCGGCGATCGCCACGGATCGGACTGGTCGCTCGTCGACGAGTCAGGGGCGAAGTCCGACTGGCGGCAGATCGGGCCGGAAGTATAGGTCCGACACCGGCGAGGGCCAATGACCGGCCATGGAGGTCGGCGGCGCCGATCGCCCGCACTGGTTGTGCGCGGTCCGCGCGGAATCGCCCGAGCGGATCGCCCTGTCTCCGACGGGGCTGCGCTCGCGCTGCTGCCCTCCTGCGGCGCGGCGACCGACCAGGTTCTGTCGCTCGTCGGGGTCCGACCGAACACGTGCGCCGATGCCAGGGGG
Source organism: Planctomycetaceae bacterium (assembly GCA_046086245.1). Classification (GTDB taxonomy): domain Bacteria; phylum Planctomycetota; class Planctomycetia; order Pirellulales; family UBA1268; genus F1-20-MAGs016. The sequence goes on from JBJSXB010000261.1 coordinate 9,720, forward strand.
TCGGTCGGTCATCCGAGCCGCTTTGGCGGGCTACCGCGTCGCCGAGCCCGCCAGAAAAGGCAGGTTCTTCGAGTGACCGTCTCCATGCTGCCGGCGTGGAGACTGGGACTGCAGACCGTTCACTTGGGCCTAGCAGCCCGTGGCGAAAGTCCATCCATGGCCTTTGGCCACTCGAAAAGCCTTGCTTTTCACGGGAGTTGCACTCCCGGCACCTCATCCCTGAGGTGCGGCAGGCTGTTTGTCCACAGCCTGCTAGGGCGGGCCAAGCAGCCCGGTGACTCCGCGTGCATCTGCGGTGCCCAAGAGTCGGAACCCCCAAGGATTTCGATCTTGAAAAACGCCTCTGGTTGGCCCGGGAATTGCTTGACTAAGGAGTGGATTCCTCTACATTCACGTCAGCTTATGGCTGCATCGTCAGTGCCCCTTTTGGGGGGATCGGGGTGGCGCGACGCTCCGGTGCGGTGCATGCCGATCAGTCGCGCGGCGTGTCGATCGGTGCCGATCGCTGGTGCGAACGGATCGCCGGTGTGCGAAACGCTTGGTCGTGATCGTGGCGGATGGGGCGTCAAAGGAGCGGCGGTCGCTCCCCTTCACCCCCGACAAGGTGCTCCA
>JBJSXB010000262.1:0-7219 GCA_046086245.1 Planctomycetaceae bacterium
CGCCCCGGGCCCTCGGCAGCGTGGTGGCGCTCTACGAGCACAGCGTGTTCACCCAGGGGGTCGTGTGGGGCATCAATTCCTTCGACCAGTGGGGGGTGGAACTGGGCAAGGTGCTCGCCCAGCGGATCGTGCCGGAACTGGAGGCCGCCGCGGAGCCGGCGCTGGCCCATGACGGTTCGACCAACGCCCTGATCCGTCGCGTGCGCGCCGCCCGGCAGGGGCGCCGCTAATCGCCGTGCTGACCGCGGCGCGCGCGTCGTCACCGCCGCATCGCGGCACCATCGCGAGTATAACTGCGGCATGGCGTCACCCGACCTCACCGCGCGGCCGTCGATACGTCCGCGCCGCCACGTGTCGGCATGGCGTTGTTGGTCGATCCCGTGCCTCGCGCTGGTGGTCGGCCCCGCCGGCCGTGCGACGGCGCAGCCCGCCGCCGCCTCGCCGGTGGTCGTCGCCCGGGTCGAGGAACGCGACCTGGCGGCGGGCCAATCGTTCGTCGGCACGGTGTTCCCGGCCCGGGTGAGCGACGTCGGCAGCGCCGTCGACGGCCGGGTGGTCCGTTTCCCGATCCTCGACGGCCAGCGCGTCGAGCAGGGGGAGCCGATCGCGGTGCTGCTCACCGGCCTGCTCGAGATCGAGCGCCGGGGGGCGGTGGCGGAACTGGAGCGACTCCGCCAGGGGCTGGTGGAATTGCAAACCGGCTCGCGGCCGGAGGAACTCGACCAGGCACGGGCGATGGTCGAAGGCGCGGACGCGAGGCTGGAGTTCGCCCGCAGCCGGTTCGACCGCCTCCGGCGGCTCGCGGAGCGCGGCACGAGCACCGCCGAGGAACTCCACGATGCCGAGACGGAGCAGCGCCAGGCCGCGGCGCAGCTCGCCGCCGCCCGGGCGACGCTGGCGTTGGTGGAGGCGGGTCCGCGGGGGGAAAAGATCGCCCAGGCCGCCGCCGCGGTCGCCGCCCAGGAAGCGGCGGTCGATCGCATCGACGACCAATTGGCGAAGCACACGATCCGTGCCCCGTTCACCGGCTGGGTCGTCCAGCGGTTCACCGAAGAGGGGGCGTGGGTCGCGCGCGGCGGGCTCGTGGCGCGGATCGTCGAACTCGACGAAATCGACGTGGTCGTGCAGGTGCCCGAGTTGTCGATCGGCGGCCTCCGCGCCGCCGATGCGGTCCGGCTCGAATTCGACGCCGCCGCCGACCGCACCTGGATCGGGCGGGTGGCCCGGGTCGTGCCGCAGGCCGATCTGCTGGCGCGGAGCTTTCCGGTGCGCGTCCGCCTGGCCAACGAAATCCTCGACGGGGAGCCGGTGCTCCGCGGCGGCATGATCGCCCGCGCCTGGCTGCCGGTGGGCAAGGCCGGCCGCGCCACGGTCGTGCCCAAGGACGCGCTGGTGCTCGGCGGCGCCGTGCCGCTGGTCTACGTGGTCACTCCCGGACCGATCGGCCCGACGGAGGCCGGGGGGCGGGCGCCGTCGGCCGCCGGGCCGGCTGGTGCCGCGGGCACCGTGCGACCGGTCGAGGTGACCCTCGGGGTGACGGTCGATGGCGGCGTCGCGATCCGCGGCGCGGTGGCCGCCGGCGACCTGGTGGTGATCCGCGGCAACGAGCGGCTCCGGCCGGGCGCAGCGGTGTCGTTCGCCGCGCCGCAGCCCTGATCGCCGGCGGAACAGGGCCATGAACCTCATCCAGGCCTGCGTCGCCAACCCGGTGAAGGTCGCCGTCGGCGTGCTGCTGTTGTGCCTGTTCGGCCTGCTTGCCCTGCTGGCGATGCCGACGCAGCTCACGCCCGAGGTACAGATCCCCACGATCACCGTCGAGACGCGCTGGCGCGGTGCCAGCCCGATGGAAGTGGAGCGCGAGATCGTCCAACCGCTCGAGGAACAGCTGCGGAGCGTCGAAGGGCTGGTGAAGCTCTCCTCGGAGAGCGGCGACTCCGGCGGCACGATCACGCTCGAGTTCCCCATCGGCACCGACATGAGCCAGGCGCTGGTGAAGGTCAACACCCGCGTCCAGCAGGTGCGCGACTGGCCGATCAACGCCGACCGGCCGGTGATCCGCACCGCCAGCGGCACCGACACCCCGATCGCCTGGTTCATCCTCGCCCAGGCGCCCCCGCCGCGCGAGGTGCTCGAACAGGCCCGCGCCGCCCACCCCGACCACGCCGCGGCCCTCGACCGGGTGATCCACGCGCGCTCCCCCGATCTCGCCCTCTACCGCCTCCGCACGCTCGCCGCCGCCCACCCGGCCTTGGCCGATCTCGCCCCGCCGGTGATCGACGTCGAGAACCTGCGGCGGATGGCGGAAGACGAAGTGGAGAGCCGTCTCGAACGGGTCGACGGCGTCTCGAGCGCCGACGTCGTCGGCGGACGTCCCGACGAACTGCAGGTGATCGTCGACCCGCAGTTGCTCGCCGCCCGCGGGCTGTCGATCGACGATCTCCGCGCGGCGCTGGCCAACCAGAACCAGGACACCTCCGGCGGCGACTTCTGGGAAGGGAAACGCCGCTACGTCGTCCGCACGATCGGCCAGTTCCGCTCCCCCGAGCAGGTCGAGGGGGTGATCATCACCCGCCGCGACGGCAAGCCGGTGTACGTGCGCGACGTGGCGCGGGTGCAGCTGGGCAAGAAGAAGGCCGACGGTGTCGTGCGCCGTTTCGGGGCGGGCAACCTCGCGCTGCGCGTCACGCGCGAGCAGGGCGCCAACGTGCTCGACACCGTCCGCCGCCTCCGCGAGGTGGCCGCCGACGTCGATCGTTCCGTGCTCCGGCCGCGCGGCCTCGGCCTGACGATGGTCTACGACGAGACCACCTACATCGACTCGGCGGTCGGCCTGGTCAAGGACAACATCGTCGTCGGCGGCCTGCTCACCGTGGGCACGCTCCTGGTCTTCCTCCGCAACCTGCGCCTCACGCTCGTCGTCGCGGTGGCGATCCCGGTGAGCGTGATCGGCACCTTTCTGGCGCTCTCGCTGTTCGACCGCTCGCTCAACGTCGTCAGTCTGGCGGGGATGGCGTTCGCCGTCGGCATGCTCGTCGACAACGCGGTGGTGGTCCTCGAGAACATCTTCACGCGCTGGACCGGGGGCGACGACGGCGCCACCGCCTCGGTCCGCGGGGCGGGCGAGGTGTGGGGAGCGGTGCTCGCCAGCACGCTGACGACCGTGGCGGTGTTCCTGCCCGTGCTCTTCGTGCGCGAGGAGGCGGGACAGTTGTTCGGCGACATCGCCCTGGCGATCAGCGTGTCGATCGGGTTGTCGCTGGTGGTCTCGGTGCTCGTCGTGCCGGTGGCGGCGGCATGGCTGCTCGCCGGCCGACGGCCGCGTGCCGCCACCGCCGGCCGGGCCGACGCGCTGATCCGCTTCGGCCGCGCCTTCACCGCCGGCATCGTGGCCGTCGACCGCCGGCTGTTGGCCAGCGGCGTGGGCTCGGCAGCGGTATCGGCGGCGATCGTCGGGCTGTCGGCGCTGGCGACGTGGTGGCTCGTGCCGAAGGTGGAGTACCTCCCCCAGGGCAATCGCAACCTCGTCTTCGGCATCCTCCTGCCGCCCCCCGGTTACAACCTCGACGAACTGATCCGGATGGGGGAGACGGTCGAACGCCGCATGCTCCGCTACTGGGACGTCGATCCCGGCACGCCCGAGGCGGCGGCGCTCGACTTTCCGATCCTCGCCGACATGTTCTTCGTGGCCCGCGGCAGGAGCGTCTTTCTCGGGATGCGGGCCCTCGATCCGCTCGAGGCGGGCCGGCTGGTGCCGCTGGTGCGGGAGGTGACCGCCGACATGCCGGGCACCGTCGGCGTGGCGAAGCAATCGAGCCTCTTCGAGCAAGGGCTGTCGGCGGGTCGGACGATCGACATCGAGATCACCGGCCCCGACCTCGGCCAGCTCGTCGCCCTCGGCGGCCGGATCATGGCGCTGCTTCCCGAGGTCACCCCCGGCAGCCAGAATTTCCCGCGGCCGTCGCTCGACCTCTCCAGCCCCGAGGTGCGGCTCAGTCCCCGGCTCGAGCAGTCGGCCGACATGCGCCTCGACGCGCGGCAGCTGGGCTACATGGTCGATTGCCTCGTCGACGGCGGCTACGCCACCGACTACTACCTCGACGCCGACCGCATCGATCTGGTGATCAAGGGCGACGACCGCTTCGTGCAGCGCACCCAGGACCTCCGCGGGCTGCCGGTCGTCACCCCCGGCGGGCAGTTGGTGCCGCTGGAGAGCGTGGCGCTGGTCGAGGAGTATTCCAGCGGGCCTGAGCAGATTCTCCATCGCGAGCGGCAGCGCGCGATCACGATCCAGGTGTCGCCGGCGGCGACGATGCCGCTGGAGGAGGCGCAGGAACGGATCGTGGCCGGCATCGTCCGGCCGCTCGAGACGTCGGGCGAACTCGACGGCGGCTACGCGATCGCGCTGGGGGGCACCGCCGACAAACTCCGCGCCACGTGGCAGGCGCTGTGGTTCAACCTCGCCCTCGCCGGCTTGATCACCTATCTGCTGATGGCGGCGCTGTTCGAGAGCTGGTACTACCCGGCGGTGATCATCGCTGCGGTGCCGCTCGGCGGCGTCGGCGGCCTGGCGGGGCTGGCGGCCCTCAACTCCTTCGGCGCCCCCTTCGGCATCTTCCAACCGCTCGACGTGCTCACGATGCTCGGGTTCGTGATCCTCATCGGTACCGTCGTCAACAACCCGATCCTGATCGTCGAGCAGGCGCTGTTCCTCGTGCGCCACGAGGGCCGCGACGGCACCGACGCGATCCTCGAGGCGGTGCGGAGCCGGATTCGGCCGATCTTCATGACCACGCTCACGACGGTGCTCGGCCTCCTCCCGCTGGTGCTGTTCCCCGGGGCGGGAAGCGAGCTGTATCGCGGCCTCGGCGCGGTGCTGCTCGGCGGCCTGCTCATGGCCACACTCGTCACGCTCCTCCTCGTGCCGCTGCTACTGGGGCTCTGCTTCCGCGTCTTCGGGCCGCCGGAATCGACCGACCTCACCCGGCGCACGCCCCCCGCATCCGCGGTCGCCGTCCCGGCATCGGCCGGCGAAGGCCGCGCCGGCCCTCCCCCTCCCCTGCCCTCATCGACGCCCCTTCTCACCCCGCATCCGGTGTCGCACGCATGAGCCTGCTCGTCTTCGGCCACCGCAACCCCGACACCGACGCGATCTGCTCGGCGATCGCCTACGCCGACCTGCTGCGCCGCACCGGCCGCCCCGACGCCGTCGCCGCCTGCTGCGGTCCGCCGAACACGCGCACGCAGTATGTCCTCGCCGCGGCGGAGCTGCCGCCGCCGCGGATGGTGATGGACGTGCGGCCGGCGATGGAGAGCATCTGCCGGCGCGACGTGCCCACCGTGCGCCACGGCGACGTCTTCCACGAGGCCTACCTGCGGATGAAGGCGCACGACCTGCGCGCGATCGCGGCGGTGGACGACGAACACCGGGTCGTCGGGCTGGTGTCGGTGCTCCACCTCATGGACCTGTTCTTCCACGACGAGGGCGATCCGGTCCTCTCGCGTACCGTGGACACGAGCCTCGACAAGATCCGCGACGTGCTCGGTGGCGACTTCCAGGTGCCGCTGCGCACCGCGGAGCGTTCCGATTTGCTCGTCATGGTGGGGGCGATGAGTTCCGAGGGTTTCACCGAGCGGCTGCATCGTTTTCCCCGCGAGCGCGTCGTGGTGGTCTGCGGCGACCGCCCCACGATCCAGGTCCCCGCGATCGAGCGCGGCGTGCGGGCGCTGGTGATCACCGGCGGCTTCGCCCTCTCCAGCGGGCTGGAGCAACTCGCCCGCTCCCACGGCGTGGCGGTGGTCCGCAGCCCGTTCGACACCGTCAACACGACGATGCGGATCCGGTCGTCGCAGTTCATCGATCCGGTCGTCGACAGCGACGTGGTCACGCTCCCGGCGCGGATGGGAGTGGCCGATGCCCGGCCGGTCGTCGAGCGCTCCCAGCAGCCGGTGTTTCCCGTCGTCGAGGACGACGGGCGCCTGGTCGGTCTGGCATTCAAGAGCGACGTCATCAATCCCCCCAAGCCGCAGCTCGTCCTCGTCGACCACAACGAGCTCGCCCAGGCGGTCGCCGGGGCGGAGGACGCCGACATCGTCGAGGTCCTCGACCACCACCGCCTCGGCGGCGGCCTGAAATCGACCCAGCCGATCCGCTTCATCAACGAGCCGGTGGGCTCCACCTGCACGCTCGTCGCCAGGCAGTTTCGGGCGGCCGGCATCGAGCCCCGGCCCGAGATCGCGCTCTGCATGGCGTCGGGGATCATCTCCGACACGCTCTTTCTTCGCTCCCCCACCACCACCGACACCGACCGCGAGGTGCTTGGCTGGCTCCGCGGCCTCTGTCCGGCAGACCTCGACACCTATGCCCGCGACTTCTTCGAGATCGGCTCGGCCCTGCGGTCGAAGCCGGCCGCCGGCGTGATCACCGAGGATTGCAAGGAGTTCAGCGAGCACGGCGTGCGGTTCTCGATCTCGCAGATCGAGGAGACGGGCTTCGACCTCTTTTGGGAGCGGAAGGACGAGCTGCGGACGGCGCTGGAAGACTTCGCCGGTCGCCACGGCCTCGACTTCTCGGCGCTGCTCGTCACCGACGTCGTCAGCCAGGGCTCGCTGCTCCTGCTCTCCCACGAGTCGGAGGCCTGGGACGAGATCAACTACCCACGCCTCGACCGTGGCCTCTACGAGCTCAAGAACGTCGTCAGTCGCAAGAAGCAACTCCTGCCCCTTCTCTCGCAACTGATCACGCCGGCCCCGGTGTAGTACGGGTCGCGGTGAACCGTAGGCGGCGGTCGGCCCTGGCCTCGTCATAGCCCCACGCCGTGAGCCGTGGGGCTATGACGAGGCCGGGGGAAAATCGTCGCCGGCGGGGCGGGTAGGATAGTGGCCGTTCCTCACCCAGGAGTTTGACCCCGTCATGAACGGCAGCACATCACGTCGTGGATTTCTTTCAGGCTCGATCGGTGGCGTGGCCGCGCTCGGCGGCGGGATCGTGCCGGCCTTCCCAGGGACGGCGAGGGCATTCGCCAACGAGTCGTCCAACGACCGGCCGCGGATCGGCTGCATTGGCCTGGGCTCGATGGGCATGGGCGACGCACACGATCACGCCCGCTTCGGCGACATCCTCGCCGTGTGCGACGTCGACAACCGTCATGCCGAACGGGCCCGGAACCACGACGGCATCGGCAAGGGCAGGGCCGACTGCTACCGCGATTACCGCCGGGTG
>JBJSXB010000263.1:0-3694 GCA_046086245.1 Planctomycetaceae bacterium
GCGGCTGCCCCGCCGACCTCGCCCGACGGATCGCCCGCCATCGTCTCGACGGACACGTGCGCGTTCTCCGCAAAGTGTCGCGCGGCACGCTCCGCGATCTCTATCGCCGGGCCTTCGCAACCGTCGTGCCGTCGTTGTACGAGCAGGGTTCGTTCCCGTTGATGGAGGCGATCGCCTGCGGCTGCCCGGCCGTCGCCTCCGGCATCCCCCCGCTCGTCGAGCAGTTCGCTCCGCTGGGGACGGCGATGCCGTTCTTCGATCCCGCCGATCCCGCCACGCTGCTGCCGATCCTCGCACGGATCGGCCGCGACCGCGGCGGATTCGTCGCCGCGCAGCAGGCCGGTTTCCGCGCGATGCGCGCCTACGGATGGGCCGAAGCGGCGGCGCAGTGGCTCGCCGTGCTCCACGAGGTGGCGGCCGACAGAGTCGCGGCGACGAGCGCCGGAGCCGCGGCATGATCGGTTCCGGCGAACCCGAATCGCGACCGCTGCGCGTGCTCGTCTACGCGGCCTGCGTGAGCGGCGGCGGCGTCCACCGGCTCGTCGATCGGTTGCTGTCCATCTGGCTCGCCACCACCGCGCCGACGCGGTGGGAGTTTCGCGTCGTCTCCCAACCGGTCGATGCAGACGGTCGGGAAATCGCCTGGCCCGCGGGAATCTACCGGCCGCTGTGCGGCGACGAGATCCGCGGCCGAACCGGGGGGGCGTTGTGCGACTGGTTGCACGACCAACAGGACCGCTTCTTCGCGGTGTTGCGCCGCGAGGCGGCATGGGCCGACGTCGTCTGGCTACCGCAGCCGTGGTGGACGCTGCGGCTCGTCTCCGGCGCGGTCGATCTTCCGGCGCACCTCGTGCCCACGATCCACGACTTCGCCTTCGACACCCTCGACTGGCATGGCTGGTTCGGCGACTGCTTCCGCGCCGAAGCCCGGGCGCTGATCGAGGCTTCCTCGCGGGTGATCTTCTCCTCGCACTCAATCGCGGCCCACGCCATCGCGCACTACGGCCTGCCGCCGACCCGCGGCGCCGTGGTCCATCTCGCCGACTTCCTGCCCGAGCCGTTCCGGCCGACCACCGCCGAGGCCGACCGCGTCCGCGCTCAGCATCGGCTCCCGCCGCGCTACTGGTTGGCGGTCCACGCCGGGGGCCATAAGGGTCTCGACACGGTCGTCGCGGCGCTGGACCTGCTGCGCCGCTCGGGCGCCGCGCCGTGGCCGCTCGTGATCGGCGGCCGGGGGACCGATCTGCTCCGTCACGGCCGGCCGGTCGCCGGCCCGCTCGAGGCGATCCACCGCGAACTGCTCCGTCTGGGCTTCCGCCACGGCATCGACTACCACGCCCTCGGTTTCCTCCCCGACGCTGATCTCGCCGGCCTGTACCGCGGCGCCGGGGGTGCGCTGGCCGCGTCGCGCTCGGAAGCGGGATTCAGCGGCGCGGTGTTCGAATCGCTCCATGCGCGGACGCCGTTGGTCCACAGCGACATCGCGCCGTTCGTCGAACGCTTCGGGCCCGGCGACCGCTACGCGCTGCGTTTCGCCGTCGGCGACGCCGCCGACCTGGCGCGGGCGATGGCGGCGGTCGAAGCCGAACCGGCCGCCGCCGCCGCCCGCGCGGTGGCCGCCCACGCCGCCTTCACCCGGCGCGGCTGGAAGGACGTCGCCGACGACTACCTGCGGATCTTCGCCGCCGTGGCCGCCACCGGACCGGCCACGCGGCGGACGTCGCCGCGCACCCTTCCCCGGCCGATCGCGCCCGCCACCCGGACCTCGCGCCGGCTGCTCCGCCGGCTCGGTCGCTGGCTCCGCCTGCGCCGCGACGCGGCCTGAGCGACGACCACGACCACGCCAGCCGTCCGCGCCGCCCGCGTCTCAGGCCACCCGCAGCCGACCCTGCGATGGCCGAGTCGCCTCGACGGCGGCGACGAGCCGATCACAGACCTCGTGGATGTCGTCGTCGGTGAGGAGCGTGTGGGTGGGCAGCATGATGCCGTCGCGCCCCAGCCGCGTGGTGAGCGGCAAATCGCCCCCGCGCCGGCCGTGCGCCACGCGGTACGGGGGCAGGGCATGGATCGGCACGAACAGGGGTCGCGTCTCGATGCCGGCCTCGGCGAGGCGCCGCGCCACCGAGTCGCGATCGACGCCGGCGTCGCCGTCGAGAGTGGCGGCGAACATCCACGGTGACGTCGTCGCCCAGGCGGCATCGGCCCGCACGCCGATCCCCGGAATGCCGCGGAGCCGCTGCGCATAGAGGGCCACGATCTCGCGGCGGCGACGGAGGATGTCGCCGCGGCGTTCCATCTGCCCGCAGAGGATCGCGGCGGCGACGTTGGTGAGCCGGTAGTTGAACCCGACGATCGGAAAATAGTAGCGCTGGCGGGGATCCATTCCCTGACCGCGCAGCATCCGCAACCGCGTCAGCAGGGCCGGATCTTGGAAGGTCACCGCTCCCCCCTCGCCGCAGGTGAGCACCTTGTTGCCGAAGAACGAGAAGGTGCCGATCCGCCCCAGGCTTCCCACCGTGCGACCCTTGTACGTGGCGAACGTCGCCTCCGCCGCATCCTCCACCACCCACAGTCCGTGGATCGACGCGATTTCGAGGAGCGGATCCATGTCCGCCGGATGGCCGAGCAAATGGACGGCGATCACCCCCTTGGTGCGCGGCGTGATCGCCTCCTCGACGCGGGCCGGGTCGATGCACCATGTTCCCGGTTCGACGTCGACGAACACCGGTTCGGCGCCGCAATACCGCACCGCGTTGGCGGTCGCGATGTAGGTCATCGACGGCACGATCACCTCGTCGCCGGGACCGACGTTGAGGGCCGCCAAGGCGAGATGGATCGCCGTCGTGCCGTTGCTCACCGCCAGCGCGTGGGCCGCGGCGGAGGCGGCGGCGAACTCGCGTTCGAAGCGCGCGAGGAACTCGCCCGTCGAGGAGATCCACGTGCTGCGAATCGCCGCCAACGCATACTCCTCCTCCAGCCGGGAGAGATCGGGCTCGGCGATGGCGATGCGGCGCGTCATGCGGCGTGTCCCTGGGCGGGGGGGGCGATCTCGAGGATGCCGAGCCACTCCCGTTGGCCGAGCGGTTCCAGGCGGTAGCCCAGCCCGCGGTACAGTGCGACGGCAGGGAGGTTGTCGCGGTAGACCTTGAGCCGCACCCGCGCGGCACCACGGCGCCGGGCGACGGCGTGGAGATGCGCCATCATCATCCGCGCGATGCCGCGGCCACGCGCCGCGGGGTGCACCGCCACACCGAGGCTCGGCACCTCGAATCCCTCCGACCAGCCGCGGAGCAGACCGTAGGCGACGACCGTTCCGTCGGACGCGACCGCGACGTGGTACTCGTCGCCGCTGCCGCCCGCGACGGACCGTGCCGCCACTCCCGCAAGCGTGGCGCAGTCGAACGGGTGCGGATGGAACGACGCGCCGTCGCCGGTGGCGACGAGTGCTTCGAGCATGCCGACGAGCCCGGCGACCCATTCGCTCGACAGCGGGTGGATGGTGGCCGCGTCGCACGTCCGCGTCGGTGCGCATCCCGTCGTCGTCATCGTCGCCATCGCTCCCTCGACAGGGGCACCCTCGGCACGACCATTTCCCGGAGGATGTTTCGACCGTCCGCTCCCCCGCGATGGACCGCCCCCTTCCCGGAACGCGCAGACGGAACGACCGGCAGATCCGCAACCTTCTGCCACCCCC
>JBJSXB010000264.1:0-22145 GCA_046086245.1 Planctomycetaceae bacterium
GGCGTCGCCGCCGGCGACCGGGTCCGCACCACCGCCCCATGACGCACCATCGCGGCCTCATCCTGGCGACTCTCGCGGCGGTCCTCGGCGGACCGGCCGCCGCGGCACCGACCGAGGACGCCGTCGTGGCCTCCCGGCGACTCGAGCCGATCGACCTCGATCCGACGGAGCTCGCCGCCGCCATCGACCGAGGCCGTGCGTTCCTCGTCGGCGTGCAGAACACCGACGGCTCCTTCGGCACGGCCGAGCGGACGAAGGATCTCAACATCATGGCCGGCGTGGGCTCGCACCACGGCTTCCGCGCCGCGACCACCGCGCTGTGCGTGCAGGCGCTGGTCGAGGAGGACGACGGCTCGCCGGAGGTGGCGGCCGCCATCGAACGCGGCGCCGCCTGGATGGCTTCGGAGCTGCCCCGCGTGCGGCGGGACGAGCCGATGCTCATCTACAACGTCTGGTCACACGCCTACGCGATCCAGGCGCTGGCGGCACTCCACCGCCGCGCAGCAGACCAGACCGGGCGTGATCGCTACGCCGAACTGATCCGTGGCCAGTACGAAAAGCTCGTCCGGTACGAGTCGACCGAGGGGGGCTGGGGCTACTACGACTTCAAGACCGGCACGCAGCGTCCCAACGCGTCGTCGACGAGCTTCGTCAACGCCGCGGTCCTCGTCGCCTGTCACGATGCCCGGACGATCGCCCCGCCGCCGGAAAAGGTGATCCGACGGGCGATCGCCGCGACCGAGAAGCAGCGGCTGCCGGACTTCAGCTACCTCTACGGCTCCTACCTCCGCAACGAGCCACGGATGGGGATCAACCGACCCGCCGGCAGCCTCGGCCGCAGCCAGGCCTGCAATCTCGCGCTCAAGCTGTGGGGCGACGCGCGGATCACCGACGCGGTGCTCACGACCTGGCTCGACCGCCTCATCCAACGCAATGGCTGGCTCGATCTCGGGCGTAAGCGGCCCGTGCCGCACGAGTCGTTCTTCCAGGTGGCCGGCTACTTCTACTACTTCGGCCATTACTACGCGGCGCGCGTCATCGAGGTGCTGCCCACGGCGGAACGCCCGTTCTACCAGGATCACCTCGCACGGATCCTGCTGGGGGTGCAGGATGCCGACGGCTCCTGGTGGGATTATCCGCTCTACAACTACCACCAGCAGTACGGAACCGCCTACGCGCTGATGTCATTGCACCGCTGCCGGCGGGCCAATGAACCGCTGCCGGTGTCGCCCCGGCCCTGACCCCCGCGGGAGAGACACCGCACGTGTCGACCGACGCCGAACCCGCCGCGCTCGACAGGGCGCTGGCCAAGGCCTACCGGCGGCTGTTGCCGCTGCTGTTCCTCTGCTACGTCATCGCCTACGTCGACCGCACGAACGTCGCGATCGCGAAGTTGACGATGGCCAAGGACCTGCCGGCGTTCACCAACGACGTGATCGGTCTCGGCGCCGGGATCTTCTTTCTCGGCTACTTCCTCCTCGAAATCCCGGGGTCGATCATCGTCGAGCGCTGGAGCGCGCGGAAGTGGATCTGCCGGATCATGGTCACGTGGGGGATCTGCGCGGCGCTGACGGCGTTCGTGAAGACGCCGCTGCAATTCTACGCCGTGCGTTTCCTCCTCGGGCTCGCCGAGGCGGGATTCTTTCCGGGGATCATCGTCTACCTGACGCACTGGTTTCCGGCGAAGGAGCGCGCCCGGGCGCTGTCGATCTTCCTCGTCGCCTCGCCGATCGCGATGATCGTCGGCCCCGCGCTGTCGCGGCTCCTGTTGCCGATCGGGACCGCACAGGTGATCGACGGCGTGACGGTGGCCCATCCGCATCTGCTCGGCCTCACCGGCTGGCAGTGGATCTACATCGCCTGGGGGATTCCGGCGGTGGTCGTCGGCCTGCTCGTGCTCGTGCTCATGCCCGACAGGCCGCGCGACGCCGTCTGGCTGTCACCCGCCGAGGCCGAGGCGCTCGAGCAGCAGCTCGCGGCCGACACGCGCCGCCACAAGGCGGCCCACATGCCGGTCGGAAAGGCGCTCACCAACCCGCGCGTGCTGCTGCTTGCGCTGGCCTACTTCGGCATCGTGACGGCCAACTACGGGATCGAGTTCTTCCTTCCGAGCATCCTCGAGAAGACCTATTCCCTGAAGCTCGAGGACGTCACGGTGCTGGTGATGCTTCCCTCGCTCTTGGTCATCGCCGGCCAGATCCTCGTCGGCTGGAACTCGGACCGGACCGGTGAACGACGCTGGCACGCGTCGCTCCCGGTGTTCGTGGGAGCCGCGGCGCTGGTGGCCGGGGCGCTGGTCCGCGGCAACCTGCCGGTCACCGTCGCCTGCTTCGTGGTCGCCGCCGCGGGAATGAAGGCCTACATGCCCGCGTTCTGGGCGCTCCCCAACCTGTTCCTCGCCAGCACCGCGGCGGCGGGAAGCGTCGGGCTGATCAATTCGGTGGGCAACCTCGGCGGCTTCCTCGGCCCCACGCTGCTGGGGTTCGTCGACAAGACGACCGGATCGTTCACGGTCGGCCTGTTGATCACGGCGCTGACCGCCACGCTGTCGGCCTGCCTGATCGCCTCGTTGCCGTTCGCCGATCGCGCCAGCCGCGAGGACGGACCGGGGAACGACGACCGCGCCTGACAGCGGCGTTCGGGCGGTGGATGGCCGGCGGCGCACGGACGGATGGGTGCCGGCCCGCGGCCACGACGTGCCGATCAGGGGGTGCGGACCGCGTCGAGCCCGCAGGCGACCCCCGACATGACCGCTGCGATGCGGACCGCATCGTGGCAGGCCTCCTCGCTCCTGCCGAGTTGGACGAGGCTCGCCTCGTGGCTCTGGATGCAGGCTTCGCACCCCGCCAGCGCCGCACAGGCGAGGCTCATCATTTCGAAGGTCGCCTTCGACGTCGCCGGCTGGGCGATGCGCCCCATTCGCAGCCGTGCCGGACGCGACGCGTAGCTCTCCTTGCCCTCGCGGCCGTGAGCGACCATGTGCCGGAAGCGGAAGTAGACGGTGTTCATCGCCATCAGCCCCGCGGCGGCCGTCGCGTCGGCGACGACCCCGGCGGCCGCCGCGCCCAGCGCGGTGGCGATGTCGGCGCGGAGGGCGGCGACGAGCGGCGCGGAGCGCACGAACAACGCTGCCGCGAGGGCCGTGCCGAGAGCCTCCGCCGGCTCGAGCGTCTCGCCGGCGAGCACGGTCGCCGCGTTGAGCCGCAGGTCCTTCAGATCGTCGGGGAGCGTCTCGCGCAGAGCGTCGAACGCGGGCAGTACGGTGGTCATGGGGAGTTCCGGGCGAGGGAGCCGGATTGTAGCCGCTCGTTGAACGACCGCGGCCGGGGATGGTAGGGTTGGCGTGTTTGCCCGCACAGCGAAGGCCTCCATGCCCCGCCGCGACGACCTGCACACCATCCTGCTCATCGGATCCGGGCCGATCGTCATCGGACAGGCCTGCGAGTTCGATTATTCGGGCACGCAGGCCTGCAAGGCACTCCGCGAGGATGGCTACCGGGTCGTGCTCGTCAATTCGAATCCGGCGACGATCATGACCGATCCGGGGACGGCCGACCGGACCTACATCGAGCCCCTGACCCCGGAGTTCCTCGAGAAGGTCATCGCCATCGAGCGGCCCGACGCGGTGCTGCCCACCCTCGGTGGTCAGACGGCCCTCAACCTCGCCATGGACCTCCACCGCCGGGGCATCCTCGAGCGGTACGGCGTGGAGATGATCGGTGCCGACGCCGAGGCGATCCGCCGGGGTGAGGACCGCGAGGTCTTCAAGGAGACGATGCGGCGCATCGGTCTGGAGACCTGCCGCGGCCGGATCGTGAAGAGCCTCGCCGAGGCCCGTGAGGTGCTCGGCGAGATCGGGCTTCCGGCGGTCATCAGGCCGAGTTTCACCCTCGGCGGTTCGGGGTCGGGGGTCGCCTACAACCGCGACGAATTCGACCACAAGGTGCAGCGCGGGCTCGATCTCTCCCCCGTCGGCGAGGTGCTGGTCGAGGAATCGATCCTCGGCTGGAAGGAATACGAGATGGAGGTGATGCGCGACGCCGACGACAACGCCGTCATCATCTGCTCGATCGAGAACTTCGATCCTTGTGGCGTGCACACCGGCGATTCGATCACCGTCGCGCCGGCGATGACGCTGACCGACCGCCAGTACCAGCGGATGCGCGACGCCAGCTTCGCGGTGATCCGCGCGATCGGCGTGGAGACCGGCGGATCCAACATCCAGTTCGCCGTCGATCCGCGCTCCGGCAGGATGATCGTCATCGAGATGAATCCCCGGGTGAGCCGCTCCTCGGCGTTGGCGAGTAAGGCGACCGGATTCCCGATCGCCAAGATCGCCGCCAAGCTCGCCGTCGGCTGGCGGCTCCACGAGCTGCCCAACGACATCACCCGCCGGACGAAGGCCTGCTTCGAACCGGCGATCGATTACGTCGTGGTGAAGGTGCCGCGTTTCGCCTTCGAGAAGTTTCCCGAAGCCGACAGCCGCCTGACGACCCAGATGAAGAGCGTCGGCGAGACGATGGCGATCGGCCGGACGTTCAAGGAGGCCCTGCAAAAGGCGCTGCGCGGTCTCGAGGTGGGGGCGTTCGGGCTCGGCTGCGACGGCAAAGACCTGTGGGGCTCCGCCGCCGAGCCGTCCGCCGAGGACATCGTGACGCGGATCGCAACCCCGGATCCCGACCGGATCTGGTGGCTCCGCTACGCCGTCAAGGCGGGGCTCGCGGTGGAGGAGATCCACGCCCACACCGGCATCGACCGCTGGTTCCTCGATCAGATCGTGCAACTCGTCGAATTGGAAAGCCTGCTGCGCGAGGTCGGGGGCCTGGCGGCGATCGACGACGGCCTGCTCCGCGCCGCCAAACAGGCCGGGTTCTCCGACCGCCAGTTGGGGCACCTTCTCAAGGCCGCCGAGCTCGACGTCCGCCAGGAGCGGCTCGCGCGCGGCATCGTCGCCACCTACAAGGCGGTCGACACGTGTGCCGCCGAGTTCGAGGCCTTCACCCCCTACTACTATTCCACCTGGGAGGCGGAGGACGAACTGCCCCCGGCGGAACCGGGGAAGAAGCGGGTGATGATCCTCGGCGGCGGCCCCAACCGCATCGGCCAGGGGATCGAATTCGACTACTGCTGCTGCCATGCGAGTTTCGCGCTGCGCGAACTGGGCATCGAGAGCGTGATGGTCAATTCCAATCCGGAGACCGTGAGCACCGACTACGACACCAGCGACATCCTGTTCTTCGAACCGCTCACCTGCGAAGACGTGCTCAACATCGCCGACCGGATCAAGCCCGATGGCGTGATCGTGCAACTCGGCGGGCAGACTCCGCTCAACCTCGCCCGCGCGCTCCATGCCGCCGGTCTGCCGATCATCGGCACCAGTGTCGATACCATCGAGATGGCGGAGGACCGGGAGCAATTCCGGTCGCTGCTCGACCGACTCGGTCTCAAGCAACCCGCCAGCGGCATCGCGCGCACGCTCGACGAGGCGCGCAGCGAAGTAGCCCGTATCGGCTATCCGTCGCTCGTCCGGCCCAGTTTCGTGCTCGGCGGAAGGGCGATGGAGATCTGCTACGACCGGCAGCAGTTCGACCGCTACGTCGCCGAGGCGTTCGCCGTCGCGCAGGGCCAACCGGTGCTCATCGACCGGTTTCTCGAGGATGCCATCGAGGTGGACGTCGATTGCCTCTCCGACGGCGCCCGCGTGGTGATCGCGGGGGTGATGGAGCACATCGAGGAAGCGGGAGTCCATTCCGGCGACTCGGCCTGTTGCATACCCCCCCACACGCTCTCCGACGACGTGGTGGCCGAGATCAAGGCGGCCGCTTCGGGCATGGCCCGGAGCCTCGGCGTCGTCGGCCTGATGAACGTGCAGTTCGCCGTCAAGCGCGAGGAGGGGCGGCCGACGATCTACGTGATCGAGGCCAACCCCCGCGCCAGCCGCACGGTGCCCTTCGTCGCGAAGGCGACCGGCGTTCCGGTGGCGAAGGTGGCGGTCAAGATCATGGCCGGGCAGTCACTCGACGAGCAGGGGATCGTCGCCGACCCGGTGCCGGCCCACGTGAGCGTCAAGGAGAGTGTCTTTCCGTTCGTGAAGTTCGCCGGGGTCGACATCGCTCTCGGCCCGGAGATGCGCTCCACCGGGGAGGTGATGGGGGTCGCCGAACGGTTCAGCATCGCCTTCGCGAAGAGCCAGATCGCCGCCGGCACGGTGTTGCCCCAGTCGGGACGGATCTTCATCAGTGTCGCCAGCCCGCAGGCGAAAGAAGCGATGGTCGAACCGGCCCGGCGGCTCGTGGCCCTCGGGTACGAGCTGATGGCCACGTCGGGGACGGCGCGGGTGCTGGCGGCGGCGGGCGTGCCGGTGGAGGAAGTGAAGAAACTCCAGGAGGGGCATCCGAATCTCCTCGATGCCCTCATCGACGGCCGCGTGCATCTGATCTTCAATACGCCGCGTGGCAAGGGAGCCCGCACCGACGAGGGGCGGATCCGCGCCGCCAGCGTGCTCCACGGGGTGCCCTGCATCACCACGCTACCCGCGGCCGAGGCCTGCATCCGCGCCATGGAAGCGGAGCGCGGCGCGACGCTCACCGTGCAGGCGCTGCAGGATCGGTTTCCGCAGCCGGTGTCGGCCGGCTGATCCGCTGCGGGTGCCGGCGGGAGGGACGATGGTCATCGCCGTCGGACTGTCCCCCGCTTGGCAGACGGTGCTGCGTTTCGGCATGCTCGTACCGGGAGCGGTGAATCGCGCCGACTCGGTGGTCCGCTGTGCCAGCGGCAAAGTGATCAACGTCGCCGTGGCCCTGCGGTCGCTCGGGTGCCCCTCCCGGGCCGTGACCCTGCTCGGCGGCGCGACCGGAGCGGCGGTGAAAGCCGATTGCGCGGCGATCGGTGTCGATCTCCTGGCCGTGCCGACGGCTGCCGAGACCCGGGTGTGCACGACGCTGCTCGACGGTGCCACGGGCCGGACCACCGAACTGGTGGAGAACGCCGCACCGGTCGCCCCGGCCGAGATCGCCCGGTTCGTCGCCGCCGTCGCCGCAGCCCGATCCGCCGCGACGGTGACCGTCGTTTCCGGTTCGATCCCCGCCGGCGTGCCCGCCTCGATCCATCACGACCTGCTGATCGGCTCGGGTGGTGACGCCGTGCTCGACACGCGGGGGGCGGAACTGCTCTCCGCCCTGCCCGTGCGGCCGCTGTTGGTGAAGCCGAACCGGGAGGAACTCGCGCGCACGGCGGGCCGAGCCCTCGATGACGATGCCGCCGTGCTCGGCGTGATGGCGGAGCTCATCCAACGCGGAGCCCGTTGGGTACTCGTGACCGACGGCCCGCGTCCCGCTCTGCTCAGCGGACCCGACGGGATCGCACGGCGCGTCGTTCCGCCGCGCCCGGATCGGATCGAGAACCCGATCGGGTCGGGCGACTGTCTGGCCGCCGGATTCGCCGCCGCGATCCACTCCGGTCGCCCCCCGCTCGAGGCGATCGTCCACGGCATCGCCTGCGCGGCCGACAACTGCCGGACACTGCACGCCGGCCGGCTCGACCCGGTGGAGGTCACCCGCCTGGAGGCGGGCGTGACCGTCGAGGAACTGTGAGCGGCGCCGCTCAGGGTAGTCGCGTGAAGCGGATCCGCCGGTATTCCAGTTGGCCCGAGTCCCCCTCGAGGCCGATCGGTCCGGTGGCCGGCACCGGCAGCGCCAGCTCGAGCAGCTCGTCGTGGCAGCGGCACAGCGCCTTGCCATCGATCACCGTGATGATCAGCTCGTTCCAGTCCTGTGGCTTGTAGTGTTGCAACTGCTTGTAGGGGCCGGCGAGCAGGTAGTCGCGGCACTGCAACTGCGGCGTGCGGATGAACACGCCGCTGTCGGCCGTCGGCGTCGCGCGGAACTCGAGCTTGAGGATGAAGTCGCCGGAGATCTCGCGCGTCGTCCACAGCTGCTCGACGCGCCGCCCCTCCGGCGGCATGGTGACGACGATCCGGCCATGGCGGACGACGTAACGGCCGTCGGGGCTGCTCGTGCGGCCGTCGAGATCGAGTTGGCGTTCGAGCGACTTCTGCTCGCGGTAGCCCCAGCCGGTGAGGTCGCGGCCGTTGAACAGCAGTTCGAATCCGGCTTCGGGCTGGAAATCGTCGGTCGGAACCGGCACCAGGTCGAGCGTCTCGAGCACGGGCCGCAGCGCCGCGACCCACTTGGCGTAGCCGGCGTCGTTCGGATGGAGAAGATCGGGAAACTCCTCCGGCTTCGCGTCGCCGTTCGGGCCGGCGAACAGCGTCCAGGTGTCGACCAGGCGGACGCGTGGGTCGTTCTTGACCGCGGCGGCGACCAGGGCGTTGACGCGTTGGATGCTTTCGGCGGAACGTTTCTTGTCGGCGGCGCTGGGAAACATCTGGCAGACGACGATCGGCGTGCGCGGATTGTGGGCCTCGATCCGATCGATGATCGCGCGGACGTTGGCGGCGATCGCCTCCGGGGCGGCGCCCTCCTCGAGGTCGTTGGTGCCCATCAGCATCACGACGCCGGCCGGGTCGAGAGCGAGCACGTCGTCGGCGAGGCGGAGCAGCATGCCGCGGGTGGTGTCGCCGCTGATCCCGCGATTGGCCAGCTTCGCCCCGGGGAACGATCCCTTGAAGTCGTCGCCGAAACCCTGTGTGATCGAGTCGCCGAGGAACACGACGGCCCGGGCGTCGGCGGCTTTCCGGCCGGCCCACGCCCCGCGCCGCTCGCGCCACAGGTTCTTGAACCAGTCGTATCGCCGGATCGGCCCGACGCCGGGAAGCCCCTCGTCGCCGTCGGGCAGCGCGAGCGCGGCCGGCTCGTCGGTACGCCCGACACGGGTGGCGCCGACCAGGGCGAGGGCGGGAAGGAGCAGCACGAGGACCACGCGTGGCGACGGGAAGGTGTTCATGGCGGCATCTTGAGGTGAACCGGCCCGCGGTGCAACCGCCGGCGGCGCCGCCTCATCCGCCCGGGTCGGGCGACCCCGCGTGTACAACGGGACCGGTCCCCGTGCCCTGCAGGCTCCGTCGCCATGGTCTCCTTCCCCACTTCGCCGCCGCCGCCGCGCCCGCTTCCGGCTCCCGTTGCCGACGATCCACCGCGCTTCACGGCGCGGACGCTCGAGGGGCTCGAGTGGGTGCTGGCCCGGGAGTTGGAGGCGATCGGCGCCGTCGACCTGCGACTCGGAAGGCGGACGATCGAGTTCTCGGCCCCGCCGGGGCGCGAACGCGAGATCCTCTACCGGTCCGTGCTCGAGAGCCGGACGGCGATCCGCGTCCTCGAACCGTTGGGCCGTCACCGAGCGACGTCGCCGGAGGAGTTGTACGCGGCGGTTTCCGCGATCGACTGGCGCGAGCAGCTGCGCGTCAAGGACACGCTCCGCGTCGACGCCGTCATCCACGACACCTTCACCACCCACTCGCTCTACGCCGCGCAGATCGTCAAGGATGCGATCGTCGACCAGCTACGCACCCCGAGCGGAAAGCGGCCGAGCGTCGAGCTGCGGGGAGCGACCCTGCGCGTCGCGCTCCATCTGGTCGGTGACGTCGCCACGGTGTTTCGTGACGCCGCTGGACGCTCGCTCCATCAGCGCGGTTGGCGGACCGGCGCGGTGGAGGCGCCGCTCTCCGAGGTGCTCGCCGCCGGGATCCTCTCCATCGCGGGGTGGCGTCCCGGAGAGCCGCTCCTCGATCCACTGTGCGGTTCGGGCACGCTCGTCGTCGAAGCGGCCACCCGGGCCGCGGGGATCGCCCCGGGACTATGGCGGGCGCGGCGGGAAGGGCACGGCTTCTTCCGCTTCCGCGACTGTGACCGGTCGTTGGCGGCACGGCTCGTCGCGGAACTCGGCGCACGGGTCGTCGTGCCGGAAGGGCGTTTCGAGGCGAGTGATCTCGACGAGCGGGCGGTGGAGGCGGCGCGGGCCTGTGCCGACGCGGCCGGTGTGGCCGGGGCGGTCACGGTGCGGCGCTGTCATTTCGAGGAGGTGGAGCCGGGCCCCGCCGGCGGGTTGATCGTCACCAATCCCCCCTATGGCGAGCGGCTGCCGCTGCCGCGCGCCGCAGCGTTGTTCCGCCGGATCGGCGACTGGCTGGTGCGGGCTTGCGGCGGCTGGCGGGCCGCGATCCTCGCCCCCGATGCGCCGGTGGCCGGCCATCTCGGGTTGCGCCCGGCGGCCCGCGTGCCGCTGGCCAACGGCGCGATCCCCTGCCGCTTGCTCGAGGTGGAGATCCGTGCCCGCGCGCCGAACCTGGCGGCAACACCGGCCGGGGCCGCCGGTGACGATGCGGCGGCCGGCGCTGGGGGCCTCGCGGCGGCGCCGCCGGCCGGGCTCCGGCGCTCGACCGCCGACCAGATCGGGGACTTTCGCCGCCGCCTCGCCAAGCGATTCAAACACCTCGCGCGGTGGGCGCGACGGCAGGGCACCGACGCGTTTCGCGTCTATGACCGTGACATTCCCGAGATCCCGCTGGTGATCGACTGGTACGCCGGCTGGCTGCACGCCGCCGAGTTCGAGCGGCCTCACGAGCGGACGGCGATCGAGCACGACGTGTGGCTCGATCGGATGATCGAAGCGGCCGCGTCCGAACTGGGGGTGCCACCCCAACGTGCGTTTCTCAAACTGCGCCGACGGCAGCGCGAGGGAGGGCAGTACGACAAGGTCGACGCGCGGCGGGCGCTGGTCGAGGTGACCGAGGCGGGGCTCCGCTTCGAGGTCAACCTGTCCGACTATCTCGACACCGGCCTCTTCCTCGATCATCGCACGACCCGTGCCCTGGTGCGCGAGGAGGCGGCCGGCCGGCGGATGCTCAATCTCTTCTGCTACACGGGAAGCTTCTCCGTCCATGCGGCGGCGGGGGGCGCCGCCACGACCACGAGTGTCGATCTCTCCAACACCTATCTCGAGTGGACGCGCACGAATCTGTCACTCAACGGCTTCAAGGACGCCGGCCGTCACCGCCTCGTGCGCGACGACGCGCGGGCGTTTCTGGAGTATCGCGCCCGCCGTGGCGAGCCGCCGTTCGACCTCGTCGTCGCCGATCCCCCGACCTTCTCGCGTTCCGCGAAAAGCGCCACGCCGTGGGATGTGCAGCGCGACCACGCCGAGTTGCTCGACCTCGTGGCCCGCAACCTCGCGCCGGGAGGAGTCGTCTATTTTTCCACCAATGTCCGCCGCTTTCATCCCGACGAGGAACGTCTCGCGTCCGCATACACGGTCCGGGAGATCACGCGGCGGAGCGTGCCGGAGGATTTCCGGGACGCCCGGCCACACCGCGCCTGGCGGTTGGTCGCGGTGCCTGCGAGCCCCGGCGGGTGAACGCCGCAGTCCGGCCGACATGCTCCCGGACGGCCCACCGGCGGCGCCCAGGTGCTCTCCGCGCGGTGGCCAGGCTGCCGGAGGGGCGTGAGCCTCGCCTCCGGCGACGGGGCGTTGCGACCGGAAAACAGCGGTTCTACATTCCTCCCATGCTCTTTGCGTCGCGCGGCATCGTGCGGATCACTTGTCTCGCGGCCGCCGTCGCCGCGGCGGGTTGCCGCCCCGCCGATCCCGATTTGGTGCGGATCGTCAGTAGCCTGCCGCGCACCGGTTCGGCCAAGCAGCAGTCGGACACGCTCGTTCGCGGCATCCGTATGGCCATCGAGGAGGCGGGCGGACGGGTCGGTCGGTTCCGCGTCGAGTATCTCGATCTCGACGATTCGACCGCCGCCGCCGGCCAGTGGACCAGCGAGGCGGAAGCGGCCAACGCGCGCCGCGCACTGCAGGACCCGGATGTCTGCGCCTACATCGGCACCTTCAACTCCGGGGCGGCGAAGGTCTCGATGCCGATTCTCAATCTCGGCGACCTGCTCATGGTGTCGCCCGCCAACACGGCCGTCGGGTTGACGAAACCCGGCCTGGGCATGCCGGGCGAGCCGGAGGTGTACCGGCCGACGGGCCGCCGCAACTATGCCCGCGTGGTTCCCGCTGACGATCTCCAGGGGCCGATGGCGGCCGACTGGGCGGCGAAGCGCGGCGTGCGACGCGTGTACATCCTCGATGACAACGAAGTCTACGGCAAGGGCATCGCCGACCTGTTCGACGAGCGCTGCCGCGAGTTGGGCATCGAGGTGCTCGGCCACGATTCGATCGACGCCAAGGCGCAGGAATTCAAGTCGCTGATGGCGACGGTCAAGGCCACCAAGCCCGACCTCGTCTACTTCGGCGGCACGACGCAGAGCAAGGGCGGCCAGTTGGCGAAGGACATGGCCGCGGCCGGGATCCAAGCCGACCTGATGGTGCCCGACGGCTGCCTCGAGCAGGTGTTCATCGATTCCGCCGGGGCGGCCAATCTCGACGGCCGGTGCTTCGTCACGTTCGGCGGTCTGCCCCCGGAGAAACTCGAGGGCAAGGGGGGGGAGTTCGTGGTCCGCTACCGCGAGCGATACGGCGAGCTCCCGGAGGCCTACGCCGTGTACGGCTACGAGGCGGCGCGCGTCGCACTCCACGCGATCGAGACGGCCGGCAGCAAGGACCGCCGCGCCATCACCGAGGCCGCCCTGGCGATCCGCGACTTCGACGGTGCCCTCGGCCATTGGGGGTTCGACGCCAACGGCGACACCACGATGCGGACGCTCACCGTCAACGTCGTCAAGGGGGGGCGATTCGTGTTCGAGCAGACCCTCGACGAGTCCGACATCATCGCCGACCCGGCGTCCGCGCCCGGCGAGACGGATCGCGACCCGGCGCCCGACGTCCCCGCCACCATCCCCTGACCGCCGGTTCGGACGGCAGCGAAAGCACGCGCGTGACGCCTCAATTCCTCCTCCAGCAGTGCCTCATCGGCCTTACCAACGGGGCGCTGGTGGCGCTGGTGGCGCTCGGCTACACGATGGTCTACGGCATCATCGGATTGATCAACTTCGCCCATGGCGACTTGATCATGCTCGGCGCCTGCCTGGCACTGTCGCTGGTAGGCGCGATGGGGTTGGCGACCGCGGGTCCCGCCGCGACCTGGGCCGGGATCGCGACGCTGATCGTGGCATGTGGGCTGTTCTGCGGCGGGCTCAACGTGGCCGTCGATCGCCTCGTCTACAAGCCCCTCCGGTCGGCCCCGAAACTGGCCCCTCTGGTGTCGGCGATCGGCGTGTCGTTCATCTTCATGAACGCCGGCTTGTTCTGGCTCGGACCGGCCGATCGCTCGTTTCCGGAACTGCTCCCGTCGACGAATCTCCTGTCCGGCGAAGCGCTGCAGTTCACCTGGAAGGACCTGCTCGTGGTCCTCGTGGTCGGTCCGCTGATGGTGGCGCTTTCGGTGCTCGTGCGCGGCACGCGTCTCGGCAAGGCGATGCGCGCCGTCGCGCAGGATCCCACCGCCGCCGCCCTGGTGGGCATCGATGTCGACCGGGTGATCATGGCGACGTTCTTCATCGGCGGCTTCCTCGGTGGTGCGGCGAGCGTGATCTACGGCCTCTACATCAACACCATCGGTTTCCAGATGGGATTCCAGAACGGCCTGTATGCCTTCACAGCCGCGGTCCTCGGCGGGATCGGCAGCATTCCCGGCGCCGTCGTCGGTGGCCTGGTGATCGGCCTGGTGCGTTCGCTCTCCACCGGCATCGTCGGCGAGCGCTGGACGGGGGCGATCGTGTTCGCGATCCTCATCGTCATCCTCGTCTTCCGTCCCGAAGGGCTGCTCGGTCGCCGGATTCGGGAGAAGGTCTGAGCATGGATGCCTCCCACACCGACTCCGCGGCCCGGCCCTTCGTGCCGTCGTGGGTGCGCGAATACTGGGATGTCGTCGCGCTGGTGGTGCTCGCCCTGGCGCCGCTGCTGGTGCCTGCGCTGGGCGGAGCGCTCGGCGGCCAGATGACGACGCTGTTCATCTACTGCGTGCTGGCCCTCGGTCTCAACGTGATGGTCGGCTACACCGGGCTGGTCCATCTGGGAATCGCGGCGTTCTTCGGCATCGGCGCCTACGTGCTGGCGATCCTCACGGTGCCGATGCTGCCCTTCCGCCTCGGTTTCGTCCCGGCGGCGGCGATCAGCACGGCGGTGTGCGCGGCGGTCGGGTTGGCGCTGGGGGCGCCGACCCTGCGGCTGCGGGGAGACTACCTCGCGATCGTGACGCTCGGCTTTGGTGAGGTGGTGAAGGTGACGCTGCGCAACCTGGAACAGATCACGGGCGGCATGAAGGGGCTCAACCCGGTGCCGCCCCCGGGCGCCGGGGTGGTGCTCGGGGGCCTCGACCTCGGCCGGGCGTTCGCGATCGATCCGCGCTGGTTCTACTACCTGGCGCTGGCGGTGCTGGCCGCCGTCGTGGTCGGGATGCGCCGGCTGGAGCGATCGCGGCTCGGTCGCGCCTGGGTGGCGGTGCGCGAAGACGAACTGGCGGCCGCCTCCATGGGCGTGTCGGCGACGCGTGTCAAATTGTCCGCGTTCGCGCTTTCGTCGGCGGTGGCGGGGCTGGCGGGATGCCTCTACGCCGGCAGCTTGTCGACGACCGCCGATCCCAACGCCTACGACTTCAATCGCTCGATCATGGTGCTTTGCGCGGTAATTCTCGGCGGGTTGGGGAGCATTTCCGGCACGCTTCTCGGCGTGGCGATCCTCGTCGGCTTCGACACGGTTCTCGCCCCGTGGGCCGACGCCTGGATCCAGGAAATGCAGATCAATCCATCGGGATCCAGCTTGCTGAGCTTCAGCGGCTGGCGCTTGGCCGTGTTCGGCGTGGCGTTGGTGCTCGTGATGCGATTCCGTCCGGAGGGGCTCATCCCCGCCCGACGCCTGGCGGCGGAATTGCACGAGGCCTCCCGATGAGCCCCGCCGCCTCCGGATCACCCCTCCTCGACGTCCACCGGTTGTCGGTTCGCTTCGGCGGCCTCGTCGCGGTGTCGGAACTCGATCTCGAGGTCCCGGCCGGGAGCATCGTCTCGATCATCGGCCCCAACGGTGCGGGCAAGACGACCGCGTTCAACTGCATCAGCGGCATCTACCAGCCGTCGAGCGGCACGATCCGATTCCACGGCCGCCGCCTGCAACGGGCGTTCACGGCGGCCACGTTTTGGCAAGCGATGGCGGTCGGTCTGCTCACCGGCCTGCTGTTCGCGGCGGCGGCGGTCGACGTCGATCGCTTGTGGCAGGCGGTGGTGAACCGCGGCATGCTGACCGGCGAGCCGTTCACGCTCGCCGGCGCGGCCGCCCGGCTGCGCGGCTACTTCCGCGCCGAATTGGCGCTCGACCAGATGGGAGGGAAGTGGCGTGTGGTGAGCGCCGACGGTACGCACGTGCTCGCGATCCGGCGCGATCTCGACGAGGCGCGCACCGTGCGCGACCTGCTGCAGGCGGCCGTCACCGCGCGGCGCGCGGGGCCGGGAACGGTGCCCGATCCGAGCGATCTCGATCGCGAGGCCGGCGGCGGCGGACCGACGCCGAACGTGCCCGAGGCGCTGCTCGATCGGCTCGCCGCCGGCAAGGAGGTGATCCGCCGGCGCGGCCTGCTCGGGCTCGTCGCCGGGTGGCTCCTGGGCTTGGCGGGAACGATCGCCGTCTGGCGGCGCGGGCGGCGCTCGCCCGACGTCGTCGCCCGTGCGGGAATCGCCCGTACCTTCCAGAACATCCGCCTGTTTCGCAACATGACGGTGCTCGAGAACGTGCTGGTGGGCCTCGATCGCACGATCCCCGGCGGGGTGCCAAGCATGCTGCTGGGAACCGCCGCCACACGGCGGGCGGAGCGTGACGCCCAAACGCGGGCGCTCGACGCCCTCCGCTTCGTCGGGCTGGCGCCAGCCGCGAACCGCGTCGCCGGCGAACTGCCCTACGGCGATCAGCGGCGGTTGGAGATCGCGCGGGCGCTGGCGACCGGCGCCGCACTCCTGCTGCTCGACGAGCCGGCCGCCGGCATGAACCCCGCCGAGGCGACCGACCTGGCGGGCTTGGTGGAACGCCTCCGCGACCGCGGGCTCACCGTGCTCCTCATCGAGCACCACATGAACGTGGTGATGCGCGTCAGCGACCGCGTCGTGGTGCTCGACCACGGGGTGAAGATCGCCGACGGGACGCCGGCCGAGGTGCGGCGCGATCCGCGCGTGATCGAGGCCTATCTCGGCGGAGAGGGGTGACCGCGATGGCGCTGCTGGAGGTCCGCGATCTGACGGCGTCCTACGGTCCGATCCGGGCCCTCGACGGCGTGTCGATCGACGTCGATGCAGGCGAGTTGGTCGCGATCATCGGCGCCAACGGCGCGGGAAAAACGACGCTGCTGCTGGCGATCTCGGGGGTCGTCCGGCCACGGATGGGAACGGTGACCTTCGACGGCCGCGACCTGGCAGGCCTGCCCGTCCATCGCGTGATGCGGCTCGGGTTGGGGCATGCCCCCGAGGGGCGGCGGATCTTTCCCCGGCTCACGGTGCGCGAGAATCTCGAGCTCGGCGGCCAGGCGCGCCAGGACCGCGCCGGCGTGCGGCGCGACATCGACGAGGTCTGCGACTTGTTTCCCGTGCTCGGTCAGCGGCTCGGCCAGTTGGGTGGCACGCTGTCGGGTGGCGAGCAGCAGATGCTGGCCCTCGGCCGGGCCTTGGTGGGTCGGCCGCGGCTCCTGCTCCTCGACGAGCCGTCGCTCGGCCTCGCACCGCTGATCGTCACGCGGATCTTCGAGGTGGTGGCGGCGCTCGCCGGACGGGGCATCGGCGTGATGCTGGTCGAGCAGAACGCGCGTGCCGCCCTGCGACTGGCCGGTCGCGGCTACGTGCTGGAGACGGGCCGCATCATCCTCACCGGCAGCGGCGCCGAATTGGCGGTGGACCGCCGCGTGCGCGAGGCCTATCTCGGCGAGGGTTGACCGGCGCCGTGCGCCTTGGCGTCGATCACGGCGAGCAGTTCGTCCCAGCTCTTCACGAACGCCTCCGCCCCCTGGGATTGGAGTTGGTCTCCGAGGGTGTCGACGTCGATCCCGGCGCGACCCACCGCCGCCAGGACGCCTTCCGACCCACCGCCGCCCGCAGAGATCGGCTCGCCGACCGTCCCGTGGTCGGCGAGAGCCTCGAGCGTCGCCTTGGGCATGGTGTTGATGGTGTTGGGGGCGACGAGGGCGCGGACGTAGAGGTGATCGCACAGCGCGGGATCCTTGGTACCGGTGCTGGCGAACAACAGTCGCTGCGACCAGGCGCCGAAATTGGCGAGCCGCTGGCTCCGATCGGAGGCGAGCAGATCGCGATAGAGCCGGTACGCGTGCTGGCCGATCGCGATGCCGAGGCGATGCCGTAGCCCCTCGGGCAGCCGCGTCGCGGTCGCGCCGTCCCAGCGGCTGATGAACAACGACGCCACCGAGCCGACCCGCGGATCGAGACCCGCCTCGATCCGACGCTCGACACCGCGGAGGTAGGCATGCGCCGCGGCGAGGTACTGCCGCGGCGAGAACAACAGCGTGACATTCACCGGCACACCGGCGAAGATCGCCTCTTCGATCGCGGGGAGGCCGGCGGGGGTGCCCGGAATCTTGACGAACAGGTTGGAGCGCGCGGCCCGGGCGTGGAGATCGCGTGCGGCCGCGAGGGTCCGCGCGGCGTCGTCGGCAAGTCGGGGCGACACCTCGAGCGACACCCACCCGTCGATGCCGCCGGTGCGATCGTGGATCGGGCGAAACAGGTCGGCCGCCCGGGTC
Source organism: Planctomycetaceae bacterium (assembly GCA_046086245.1). Classification (GTDB taxonomy): domain Bacteria; phylum Planctomycetota; class Planctomycetia; order Pirellulales; family UBA1268; genus F1-20-MAGs016. The sequence continues at coordinate 17,633 of JBJSXB010000264.1, forward strand.
AGGTCTTCGATCGCAAGGTCGAAGAACAGGTCCTCGCCGACACGCCCCGTGGCGCGCTTGGCGGCGATCGCCCGGTCGTAGTCGTCGCTCCCCTTCACCGCTTGGTTGAAGATCGTCGGATTGCTGGTCAATCCGCTGACCGACAGCTCCGCGATCGAGCGCGCGAGCGTGCCATCGTCGAGCATCCGGCGGGTGATGGTGTCGATCCAGATGCTCTGGCCGAGCGCCCGCACGGCGGCGGTGATGGGATTCATGGCACCCCTCGGGACGAATGGTGATCGGCGGAGGGCGGAATCCACCCGTCATTCCGTCCGCGGCGCGCGACCGGCGACGATGTCGAGCAGAGCCGCGCCGAAATCGGCGAGCCGTTTCTCGCCGATGCCGCGACAGCGTAACAGCGCGGCGGGGGAGTCGGGACGCTCGCGGGCGATCGCCCGCAGGGCCTTGTCGTCGAGGATCGTCCAGGCCGGCTTGCCGCGGGCGTCGGCCACGCGTCGCCGCCAGGCGCGGAGCCGCTCGAAGAGATCGCGATCGACCCCCTCCCAGTCATCCGCCTCGATGCGGGTCGTCTTGGCCTTCCCGACCCGTGGCTCGAGGAGCACGACGTCGCGCTGCCCACGCAGTACCTCCCAGGAGCGCGGCGTGAGGCCGACCACCGGCCGGTCGCCGCCGGAGCGGACGAGCAGTTCCTGGTCGAGCAGTTGGTGGACGAGGTTTTCGGCGGTGCGCTGGTCGAGCGCGGCCAGCAGACCGAACGTCGAGAGGCGTTCGTGGCGGTGCCGCAGCACCCCTTCGGTGCGCGCGCCGCGCAGCACCTCGCAGACGTGGCGCACGCCGAACCGCTGCTCGACCCGCGCGACGCAGGAGAGGATCTTCTGGGCCGTCACGGTCGCCTCGGGGAGGGCGTCGGTCTCGCCGAGGCAGACGTCGCACGCGCCGCAGGAGGTCGCCGCGTAGGCTTGGCCGAAGTATTCCGAGAGCGCGGCGTGCCGGCAACGGGCCGACTGCGCGTAGCGGCGCATGCCGTGGAGATGCTCGAGTTGGCCGGCCACGAGGGCGTCCGCCTCGCCGGGTTCCAAGTCGGCCTCGGCGGCGCTGCGCCGCACCAGTGCCTCCCAACTGAAGACGTCGGCGGAGGAGTAGAGCAGCACGCACTCCGCGGCGAGGCCGTCGCGACCGGCCCGGCCGGTCTCCTGTTGGTACGCCTCCAGGCTCTTTGGCAGCCCGGTGTGGAGCACGAGGCGGACGTCGGAGCGGTCGATGCCCATTCCGAAGGCGACCGTGGCGACGACGACGTCGATCGTCTCGCGCGCAAACGCCTCCTGCGTGCGGCGCCGTTCCGCCTGATCGAGGCCGGCATGGTACGGCCGGGCGAGGAATCCCGCGGCGGCGAGGCGGGTGGCGAGGCGTTCGGTTTCCTTGCGCGAGATGCAGTAGACGATCGACGCCGATCCCCGATGTCGGCCGAGGATCTGCTCCACCTGCGGGCCGCGATCGATCCGCGGCACCACGCGGTAGCAGAGGTTGGGGCGGTCGAACGTGCCGACGAGCACGGTCGGCCGCCGCAGCGTGAGTTGGGCGACGATGTCGTCGCGGACCCGCGGGGTCGCGGTGGCGGTGAAGGCGTGGAGGCTGGAATCGGGGAAGCGGTCGCGGAGCAGGGCGAGTTGCCGGTATTCCGGACGGAAATCGTGCCCCCAGTGGCTGATGCAGTGGGCTTCGTCGATCGCGAACCGCCGCACCCCCACCCGGGCGAGCACGTCGAGCAAACCACCGTTCACCAGACGCTCCGGTGCCGTGAACAGCAACCGCAGTCCGCCGGCCGCCAAGCGATCGCGAATCCGACCGCGCTCGGCGGCGGAGAGGCCGGAATGGAGGGCGGCCGCCGGATAGCCGATCGCCTCGAGGGCGTCGACCTGATCCTTCATCAGGGCGACCAGCGGGGAAATCACGACGTCGGTCGACTGCCCGACGAGCGGCGGGAGTTGGTAACAGAGGCTCTTGCCCCCTCCGGTGGGCATCACCACCAACGAGTCGCGACCGTCGAGCGCCGCCGCGATCGCCTCCGCTTGGAGGGGACGCAGGCGATCGAATCCCCACCAGCGCTGCAACGCCGCGGCGACACGGGGATCGGCGGGCACGCCGTCACCGGCGTCGCCCGCGCCGGGGGCGGCGGGGGTCATCGGGGCCGTCCTTGGCACGGGGCACCTGTGACGCGGAATCGGGATCCCGAAGACTACCAGATCGATCGGTGGTGCCGGCTCCGCGGTCGGTGCGTGCCGATCGCCGCGACCGCACGTCGTCCCCGCCGCCGGTCGGCACCGGTTTTGAAGTGTCGCATCGCTGCCGGCGTCCGAGGATCGCTCCGGCCGGTTAGCATGAGCCGGGCCGGAGGGCAGGGGATCGGTATTCGCCGGGGGGAGAAGAGCGTGGAACCAACTCCGCAGACGCTGGCCCGTCTCGCCGCCGGCGCCGCGCGGCATGCGTCGCGCGATGCCGCCGCCCGGGCACGGTTGGCGCTCGAGACGGCGCGGTCGACCGCGGCGACCGCCGCCGATTGGGTGGCCGCCGCCACGGCGATCAAACGGGGCGGGGCGGAAGCCGCCGACGTCCGGGCCGAGGAGACCGCCACCGGTCCACTCGGCACCATGCGCCTGCTGCTGATCACGTCCCGCTGTCTCGATCAGGTGGCGCGAGAGGGAAAGCCGCGGCCTCGGGGTTCCGGGCCGCGCTTCGGCCTGACGGCCGGCGATCGGCGGTTGGTGGGGATCGGGGCGCTGCCGGAGCCCGGTCTCGGTGATGCGGCGATCTTCGGCGGCGTGACCGCGGAGGTGCGCTGCATCGATCCGGGAGGTCCCGAGGCCTTCGACCGGGCGTGGCGGCGGGAGGCGGCGACGCGCCCGGCGGGCACCGGGGTCGCCGTGGTCCTCGGGGCCGGCAACGTCACCGGTCTCCCCGTCGCCGACGCGATCGCCCAGATCTTCGAGCACGGTCGGTCGGTGATCGTCAAGGTGCATCCGGTCCATGCGCCCCTCGAGCCGGTTTTCCGGCGGGCGCTGGCCCCGCTCATCGAGGCGGACGTGCTCGAAATCGTCTCCGGCGGTGCCGATGTCGCCACGTCGTTGGTGGGCGATCCGGGCGTGACGCATGTGCACCTCACCGGGGGCGCCGGCGCGTTCGACGCCATCGTGTGGGGACGGCGGGGGCCGCACGGACCGCTCGACCGCCCGCGCCTCGACAAGCCGATCACGTGTGAACTGGGCAACGTGACGCCGTGGATCGTCGTTCCCGGCCATTATTCCGCCGCCGAACTCCGCCGGCAGGCCGACTGCATCGCGGCGTCGATCGTCAACAACACCTCGTTCAACTGCATCGCCACCAAATGCATCGTCACCTGCCGGTCGTGGGGCCAGCGGGAGGCGTTCCTCGCCGCGGTACGCGCGCGGCTCCGGTCGGTCCCTCACCGCCCCGCGTGGTATCCCGGTGCGACGGCGCTGTGGCGCGAGGCGGCCGAAGCGGTGGTGCCGGCCGAGCGGACGGCTCCGGCCGAAGGGACGTTGCCTTGGGTGCTGTGCACCGGCGTCGATCCAACGCGCGACGGCACACTGATCGACCGCGAGTGGTTCGTGCCGGTGGCGGTGGAAGTCCCGCTCGATGCCGACGACACTGCCGGATTCTGCCACCGGGCGCTGGAACTGACGCGGCGCATGCCGGGATCCCTCGCCGCCAGCGTCACGATCCCGCGCGGCGGGGGGGATGGCGACCGCCATGCGGCCACTCAGCTCGTCGATCATCTCGCCTATGGCGTCGTCGCGATCAACACCTGGTCCGCACTGGCCTACGCGGCGGGCAGCATCCCGTGGGGTGGATTCCCCGGCGCCACGCTCGCGGAACCTGCCAGCGGCATCGGCTGGGTTCACGACCCACTGCTGTTGCCGCTGGTGCACAACACCATCCTCACCGCATCGCTGACCAACTGGCTCGTGCCCGCCTGGTTCCCATGGCACCGCGGAGGGGAGCGGCTCGCCGGTGGCGTCGTCACCATGTATACCGCTCTGGCCAATGGCCGCTCGCCGTTGCCCGCGCTCGTCGGCATGCTGCCGGCCGCGGTGGGCCAACGCGGCTGACCGCGGCATCTGGGGAAGTGCCGGGGACGGGGCGACGGGACTGCGTTCTGCCGAGTGCGTTCGCCATCCCTTCACCCGGCCGTGGCCGCAAACAGATCTTGCCGGCGTGCCGGCCCGCTGGGACAACCTCGCTCCCCCCAGCAAGGCCGCCACCATGACCGTGTCCTCGCCTCGGTCGACCACGTCGCGTGTGCGCGCGCCCAGGCGGCGCCGTGGCGGCTTGGGCCGGTGGTGGGGGATGACGGCCTGCCTCGCCGGCTTCGGGGCCCACGCCCGGGCGGGGGATGCTTCCGGCAGCGCGTTTCTCGCCGGCGGCGACGTGCACACGATTTGGCGGCAGGCGGTCGATACCGTCGGAGCCGATTGGCCGATCGTCGATACGGTCG
>JBJSXB010000265.1:0-35878 GCA_046086245.1 Planctomycetaceae bacterium
CGACGATGTGCATCGCCTGCCAGCGCGACAGCGAGCGGACCGGCTTCCGCGCGGCGCGCGAGGAGTCGGAGGACAGCTTCGCCGGCGACGTCGAGATCGACGTCTCCTGACGGCGTGCAGTTCTCCTGACGGCGCGCAGGGCGGCGGTCGGATCGTGCGGCGGCAGGCGGACGGCGACGACCGGATGGTATCTCCGGACGGCCTCGGGGCGCGGTGCGGCCCGCTTCGGGTATGCTCCGGCTCCGATCCTCGCATGATCCCGGAGCCGCCCATGTCACGTCGCCCCTCGACCGCGATGGTGTCGGTCGTCCCGCGCGGCCGGTACCGGGGCGCGTGGGCGGCCGGGCTGTGCGTGCTTGTGTCCGCGACCGTCCGGGCCGACGACGCGGTCGTGCCGGTGCCCGCCACGAGGCCCGGCGCGGCGGTGGCGGCCGAGCGGCCGCGCGTCGATCCCGTCCGCCCCGCGCGGCTGTCGGCGGCCGAGCGCGACCGGCTTTACGGCGAGGTCGCGATCGGGGCGGAGGCGCTCGAGCGGCAGGGGGCCCAACTGCGGCGCCTGACGCAGTTGCTGCGGCCCACCGTGGTCCACATCGACACGCGCAAGCCGGCGCTCCGCCCGCGTGGCGGCAAAGCGAGCGAGGACGAGGCGGGCTCGGGGGTGATCGCCCGGGTCGCCGACCGCACCGTCGTCATCACCAACCGCCACGTCGTCAACCGTGCCGAACTCGACAACATCACGATCCGTCTCGACGACGGGCGTGAACTGACCCCGCGCCGCCTGTGGTCCGACGCAGGCACCGACATCGCGGTGCTCGAGATCGTCGGCGACGATCTCGAACCGGCCCGCCTGGCGGCGGCCGATACCGTGGACATCGGCGACATGGTGCTCGCCATCGGCAGCCCGTTCGGGCTCTCCCATTCGGTGACCCTCGGGATCGTGTCGGCGAAGGGGCGGCGCGATCTCGAGCTCGGCTCCGAAGGGGTGCGCTTCCAGGACTTCATCCAGACCGACGCCGCGATCAACCCGGGCAACAGCGGCGGACCGCTGGTGAACCTGCGCGGCGAGGTGGTGGGGCTCAACACCGCGATCGCCAGCAATTCCGGTGGCAGCGAGGGGATCGGGTTCGCGATCCCCGTGGCGATGGTCGAGTTCGTCGCCCGCCAGCTCGTGGAAAACGGGGCGGTGGCGCGCGGTTACCTCGGTGTCGCCCTCGACCAGGCGTTTTCACGGCAGAACGCCGAGCGACTCGGCATGGTGCGCGCCGTCGGGGCACGGGTCACGGGGGTGACCCCCGGGTCGCCCGCCGATCTGGCCGGCATCCGTGCCGACGACGTGCTGGTGGAATTCGCCGGAACCCCGATCGACGACGACGACCACCTCGTGAGCCTGGTGAGCACCACGCCGAGCGACCGCGAGGTGGAGGTGGTGGTGTTTCGCGATCGACAGCGTGTGCCGCTGCGGATCCGCGTCGCCAGCCGCGCCCAGTACGAGACGCGCTGACAGCCGTGGCCGCACGGCCTGGAGCGCCTGAGGGTGCCTGGAGCGCCTGACGATGCAGGTGCCGGGCGCACGATGCCGGTGAACAGCGCCGCGGTTCGGGTCGCCGAAGGCCGACGGACGGACTTTGGCCACGACCCGCTGACCGTTGCCCGCCGCTTCACGGAGGCGGCCGACTCAGGTGGCGGCGGCGGCGGCGGCGATGCCGCGGAGGATGCAATCCTCCACCGCCACCGGGTCGCACGACGTGAGCAGGTCGGCCGAGGGGGGCCACCGCCGCGCCTGGCGACGGTCGACGACGAGCATCCCCGCGGTCAACTCCCCGGCCGTCTCGACGTCGGCGGCAACCGTCGTCCGCTCGAACAGCTCGGGATTGGTGGCCGCCACGAGTGCCACCGTGCCCGGCAGGGTGATCCCCTCGCTGCCGAGGAATTGCCGCTGCGCGCGGAAGGCATGGGGCAGCATGCCGCGCACGAGCAGCCCCGCCCGCGACGATTCGTCGGGCAGTTGGTCGAGGACACCGAAACCGAGCACGAGTTGCCCGGCGGTCTCCAGCGGCACGAGCACCTTGGCGACCGGTTCGCGCACCACCTGCCGTGCCGCGGCCGGATCGGCGAGAAAGTTGGCGTCGGCCACCGGCGAGGCGTCGCCGGTGCCCCGCAGCGTCCCGCCGGCGACGATCACTTCCTGCACGAGATCGGCCGCCGACGGATCGCGGCGAAACAGCCGGGCCAGGTTGGTCAGCGGCCCGAGGGCGACGATCGACACCTGCCGCGGATGGGCGCGGAGCACCTCGCCGATCACCTTCTCGGCGACATGCCCGCCGTGCAGCGAGACGAGGGGAAGATCGAGACCGCCCAAACCGTCGGCCCCGTCGAGCGGCCACGGGAACGGGGTCGGGGAGACGTCGGTGGGGGCGAGCCCGAGCCGCGGGAGCCGGGGTGGATCGAGGAGGTTGACCAGCGCCTGGAGATTGGCAGTGGACCGTTCCGCCTCGACGCATCCCGAGGTGGCAGTGACGGCGACCACCTCCAACCGCGGATCGAACAGCGCGATGGCCAGCGCCAGCGCGTCGTCGATGCCCGGATCGATGTCGAGAATCACCTTCCGGGGCACGGCACCACGCTCCTCACTCCGCCGCTGGTGTAGGCTCGGAACCGGCGGAGGGCGTGAATCGTATCGGATCGTCCCCCCCGGGGCTTCCTGATCCCACCCGCGCGCCGGCCGGCCCACGACATGTCCACCCCGATCGAACCCCACGGCGCGCCGATCGACCACCCCCCGGCGGGAGAACCGGGCGGCGAACGAGCGGCGTACGACCTCGTCGAGCGGATGTTTTCCGGCCGCAGCGACCCGGAGGCGTTCGCGCGCTGGCTGGAGGCGACCGCCGATGGGCCCCCCGATGCCGGGGTGATCGCCGGCGTGGCACGGGCGGTGCGCGCGCGGATGGTGCCGGTCGGACACCATCTGCCACTCGTCGCCGACACCTGTGGCACGGGGGGCGACGGGTCCGGCACCTTCAACATCTCCACCGCCGCGGCCCTCGTCGCCGCAGCGGCCGGCGTGCCGGTGGCGAAACACGGCAATCGGGCGGTGTCGAGCCGCACCGGGTCGGCCGACCTCCTCGAACGGCTCGGCGTCCGCCCTGACGTCGACGCCGCCACCAGCCTCCGCTGCCTGGAGGCGGCGGGGATCTGCTTCTGTTTGGCGCCGCTGCACCACCCCGCAATGGCGATCGTCGGACCGCTCCGCAAGGCGATCGGCCGGCCGACCGTGTTCAACGCGATCGGGCCGCTGTGCAACCCGGCCGGGGCGACGGTGCAGGTGATCGGGGTCGGCCGTCCGGCGCTCCGCGAACCGCTCGCGGCGGCGGCCCTCCGCCTCGGACTGCGCCGCGTGCTGGTGGTGTCGGGCGCGCTTGCGGCCGACGGCACGCGCCCCTGCGACGAAGTGAGCGTGTTCGGACCCACCGATGTGATCGACGTGACCGACGGTGTCCTGCGCGCCGCGCGGTGGGAGCCGGCCGATTTCGGCTTCGCTCCCCGGCCCGCCGGCGACGTGGACGCGCTGCTCGTCGACGGACCCGAGGCGAGCGCGGCGCTGGTGCGCCGCGTGCTCGCCGGAACGCCCGGCGCGGCTCGGGAGATGGTGGCGTTGAACGCCGCGGCGCTGCTCTGGGCCGCCGGGCGCGCCGCCACCCTCGCGGCTGCCTGCCACCTGGCGTGCGCCGCGATCGATTCGGGGGCCGCGGCGGCCACGCTCACGCGGTTCGCGGCGGAGTCGCGACGCACGACGCCGGCGGCCGGCGGCGGGAGGACCTTGTGAAGCTCGAGGTCATCCAACTCGACGACAGCGCGCTTCCCGGCGCGGGCGGCAGCGCCGCCGCGCCGCTGCCGCCGTGTTGCGCCCGCCCGGCGGCCGGCGAGGGCGGCTGGCAGTGCCCGATGCATCCCGACGTGACCGCCTCGGCCCGCGGCTCCTGCCCGGTGTGCGGCATGGAACTGGTGCCGATCGGGCAGGGCTCCGACGCGCTTGTGGCCGCCACCGCCGCGCGGCGGCGCCTGTGGATCACCGCCCTCTTGGCGGCGGCGCTGATGGCCGTGTCGATGACGGCGATGGCCGGGCACGCCCTGGGGGTGCACGACGGTGTGGTCGGGTGGCTGGCGGGATCGGGCGGCAACCGGCTGCAATGGCTGCTGGCGACGCCGATCGTCGTCTGGGGCGGGTGGCCGATCCTCGCCGGGGGGCTGGCCGGCTTCCGCCGCCGGCGGCCGACGATGTTCTCTTTGGTGGGGCTGGGAATCGTCGTCGCCTACGCCGCGAGCGTCGTCGCCACGGTCGCGCCGGGACTGTTCCCCGCCCCGTTCCGCCGTCACGACGGCAGCGTCGAGACGTTCTTCGAGTCGGCGGGAATGATCGTCGTGCTCGTGCTGGCGGGGCAGGCGCTCGAATCACGGGCCCGGCGCGGCACGGGCGCGGCTTTGCGCAGCCTCCTCGACCTCGCTCCGCCGACCGCCGAGCGCGATCCGGGCGGCGAGACCGTGCCGCTGGTGGACGTGCGTCCCGGCGACCGGCTCCGCGTGCGTCCCGGCGGTCGTATTCCCACCGACGGCACCGTGCTCGAAGGGGACACCACCTGCGACGAATCGCTGCTCACCGGCGAGCCGCTGCCGGTGGCGCGTGGCCCGGGGGCGAAGGTGCTCGGCGGGGCGATCAACGGGCCCGGGCTGGTGGTGATGCGCGCCGACACCGCCGCCTCGGGGGCGCTTGTGGCGCGGATCGCGCGGTTGGTGCGCGAGGCGCAGTCGCGGCGCGCGCCGATCGAAGCGCTCGCCGACCGGGCGGCGGCGCTCTTCACACCCGCGGTCCTCGTGGTGGCCCTGGCGACGTTTCTCGGCTGGGCGTGGTTCGGCCCGGAGCCACGACTCTCGCTCGGGCTGGTGTCGGCCGTGAGCGTGCTGGTGATCGCCTGCCCGTGCAGCCTCGGGCTGGCCACGCCACTGTCGATGACCGTCGCCATCGGGCGCGGGGCGCGCGAAGGAATCCTGGTGCGCACGCCGGCGGCGCTGGAGGCGCTCGCCGCCGCCGCCACGTTCGCCTTCGACAAGACCGGCACGATCACCCGGGGTACGCCCCGCGTCGTCGGCACGCTCACGCTCGGCACCGACGCGAGTCCCGGTGCGGCCGAGCGCCTGCTCGGGTTGGTGGCGGCGCTGGAGACGGCGAGCGAACATCCGCTCGCCCGGGCGTTTGCCACCGCCGCCGCCGAGGCGGGGCTGCCGTCGCCCCCGGTCACGGCCGCGACCGCCGTCGTCGGGCGCGGGATCCGCGGCCGCTGCGACGGCCACGACGTCGCGGCCGGGAGCCTGGCGTTGCTCGCGGAGGATGGGGTCGATCTCGCGGCCCTCGACGGCGAACCGGCCGCGTCATGGGTCGCAAGGTCGGTCTCCGCCGGGCGGTCGCTGGTGCTCGCCGCGATCGACGGTCGCCTGGCAGGCGCCTTTGCGATCGCCGACCCACCGCGCGCCGAAGCCGCCGGCGTGGTGGCGTTCCTCGACCGCCGCGGCGCCCGGGTGGAAATGCTGTCGGGGGACACGCCGGCGGCGGCCGCCGACGTGGGGCGGGCCGTGGGCATCGCCCACACCGAGGGAGGCCTGTCGCCCTCCGGGAAGGCCGCGCGGGTGACGGCGCTCGGCGGCCGTCGGCACGGCCCGCACCGGCGGGGGACGGTCGCGTTCATCGGCGACGGTGTCAACGACGCGGTGGCCCTCGCCGCGGCGGACGTCGGTATCGCGATGGGAGGCGGCGCCGACGCGGCGGTGGAGACGGCCGACGTCACCCTCCTCTCCGGCGGCTTGGCGGCGGTGCCGCGCGCGGTGGCGCTGGCGGACGCGACGATGGCCAACGTCCGCCAGAACCTCGTGCTCGCCTGTGCCTACAACCTCGTCGCGTTGCCGGTCGCCGCGGGAGCGCTCTATCCGGTGATCGGGCACGTCACCAGCCCGATGCTCGCGGCGGCGGCGATGAGCGTCAGTTCGCTGTCGGTGATCGCCAACGCGCTGCGGCTGCGCCGGGCATTCCTGCCGGGGATCGGTGCCGCTGCGTCTTCCCCGCCACCGGAGCGGGTCACTCCGGCACCAGCCCCACCAGCGGGACGGTGAGTTCGTCGTAGGCCAGTTCGATGCCCGACGGCAGCGTCGCCGACACCGCCGCATGGGGCAGGTCGTGCGAGAGATGCACCAGCAGCGTGCGCCGCGCCGCGATCGCCCGGGCGGTCTCGATCGCCTCCTCGAGCGACAGATGGGTCGGATGGCGGGTGTGACGGAGGCAATCGAGCACGAGCACGTCGAGCCCTTCCAGGAGCGGCAGCGTCTCGGCGGGGATGCCGTTGGTATCGGTGCAGTAGGCGACGTCGCCGAAGCGGAATCCGAGCACGTCGAACGGGCCGTGGCGGAGACGGAGCGGCACCACCCGCACCCCGAGCAACGAGAACGCCGCGGTCGAGATGGTGTGGAACACCAACTGCGGAACGCCACCGCCCGGGGCGGGGGTGGCGGCGAAGGCGTAATCGAACGCCTTGCGGATGCGCGCCTCCACCCGCGGCTCGCACAGCACCGGCAACGGCCGGCCGGCGTGGAAGCAGATCGGGCGCACGTCGTCGAGACCGTACACGTGGTCGACGTGGTCGTGGGTGTAGAGGAGGGCGTCGACGTGGGCCAGGCCGGCGCGGAGCAACTGCGTGCGCAGGTCGGGGGTGGTGTCGATCAGCAGCGTGCCGCCCGGCAAGCCGACGGCGACGCTCGTCCGCAGCCGTCGATCGCGCGGATCGTCGCTGGTGCAGGTGGGGCACCCGCAGCCGACGACCGGCACGCCGACGCTGGTGCCCGTCCCGAGGAACACCAACTGGCCGCCGATATCGCGACCGACCGCGCGGGACGTGGACGACATGGGCGAACGGAGTGGAGGGTTGCCGACGCCGCCGGCGGCGTCGCACGGCATGCTACCCCATCGGCCGACAAAGTCCCGCCGGCCGGATCGCCTTGACCCATCAACGCGTTTCCCGCGACAATCGTCGCAGGCGGTTTGGCGCCCCACGTTCTTCCGTCACGGCGGCTGACCGTCCGCCGCGCCGACCCACCCCCCAGGGCCGTCCCCTTTTCGTTCGGTGTTTCCGCCGCACCCCCACGCCCCGATACGGGTCCGTGGCCGTGTCGCATGCCACCGACCGCCACGTTCGCCATGGAATACCTCGAACGCCTCTGGGAGACGGTCGGCAATTTGGCGGCGGGGATCGGTTCGCGCTTCGAGCGCCTCCTCACCGGGCTGTTCGGGTCGTCCAACGCGCGGTATCTCCGGCGACTCGAGCCGCGTATCGAGGCGATCAACTCGCTCGAGCCGAAGTATCGGGAGATGAACGACGCCGAACTGCGCGGGCAGACGGCGGAGTTCCGCCGCCGCCTCGCCGCCGGGGAGACGCTCGACGACATCCTCGTCGAGGCGTTCGCGGTCTGCCGCGAGGCCGGGCGGCGCTTCCTCGGCATGCGGCACTACGACGTGCAGTTGATCGGCGGCATGGTGCTCCACTCCGGGGCGATCGCCGAAATGATCACCGGCGAGGGAAAGACGCTCGTCGCCACGCTGCCGGCCTATCTCAACGCCCTCGAGGGCAAGGGCGTGCACGTCGTCACCGTGAACGACTACCTCGCCCGCCGCGACATGGAGTGGATGGGGCCGCTGTACATCGGCTTGGGCCTCACCGTCGGGGCGATCCAATCGAAGATGGAGACCGACGAGCGGCAGAAGGCCTACGCCTGCGACATCACCTACGGCACCAACAACGAGTTCGGCTTCGACTACCTGCGCGACAACATGCGGATGGCACGGCGCGGCGACGACCGCTTCCCGCCGCACGTGCAGCAGAGCCAGGGGCCGCTCCACTACGCGATCGTCGACGAGGTCGACAACATCCTCGTCGACGAGGCGCGGACGCCGCTGATCATCTCCGGCCCCGCCCACGACGACGTGCGCAAATACGCCCGCGCCGATCAGATCGCCCGCCAACTCCAGCCCGAGGTCCACTTCGAGATCAAGGAGAAGGAGCACACCGTCGCCCTGACCGAGGAAGGTGTTCGTCGCGCGGAGCGGCTCGCCGACGTGGAGAGCTTCTACACCGCGGGCAACATGGAGTGGCCCCATCTGATCGACAACGCCCTCAAGGCCCACCATCTCTACAAGCGCGACGTGAACTACGTCGTCCAGAACGGAGAGGTGGTGATCGTCGACGAATTCACCGGCCGATTGATGCCCGGACGGCAATGGTCCGACGGGCTCCACCAGTCGGTCGAGGCGAAGGAAGGGGTGCGGATCAAGGAGGAGTCGCAGACCCTCGCCACCGTCACGCTGCAGAACTTCTACAAGCTGTACGACAAGGTCGGCGGCATGACCGGCACCGCGATGACCGAGGCGAGCGAGTTCTGGAAGATCTACAAACTCGACGTCATCGCCATCCCGCCCAACCGCGGCCTGAAGCGGATCAACCACCCCGACGTCATCTACCGGACCGAACGCGAGAAATGGATCGCCGTCGCCGACGAGGTGGAGCGGATCCACCGTTGGGATTCGCTCCTCCTCGCCGATGGCAGCTTCCGGATGGGACGGATCGTCGGCGAGAACGACGCGGAGATCCGCTTCGAATCGAAGCCGGAGGAGGAGCGCCGCGGCGGCGAGATCGAGACGATTCCGCGTGGGAAGATCAAGGAATTCCAGCGTCGCGGCTGCCCGGTGCTGGTGGGAACGGTGTCGATCGAAAAGAGCGAGCGGCTCTCGGCGCTGCTGGAGAAGCGCGGCATCGACCATCAGGTGCTCAACGCCAAGCACCACAAACGCGAGGCGGAGATCATCGCCCAGGCGGGACGCCTCGGCGCGGTGACGATCGCCACCAACATGGCCGGCCGCGGCACCGACATCATCCTCGGGGGCAATCCCGAGACCCTCGCCTGGGCCCGTCTCCAGGACCGCTACCCGACCCGTCTCGACGTGCCCCGCGACGAGTGGGAATCGCTCGTCGGCGAGATCTCCCGTGCCGAGAACATGAAGACCGAGGGGGAACAGGTGCGCTCGATGGGCGGCCTGCAGATCATCGGCACCGAACGGCACGAGGCGCGGCGGATCGACCTCCAGCTCCGGGGCCGCTGCGGGCGTCAGGGGGATCCCGGGAGCAGCCGGTTCTTCCTGTCGCTCGAAGACGACCTGATGCGGATCTTCGCCGGCGAGTGGGTGAAGAACGTCCTCACCCGCCTCGGGATGCAGGATGGCGAGGCGATCGAGAGCCGGATGGTCACGCGCCGCGTCGAGGCGGCCCAGAAGAAGGTCGAGGAACGCAACTTCGACGTCCGCAAGAACCTCCTCGAATACGACGAGGTGATGGACGAGCAGCGCAAACGCGTCTACGGCTACCGCCAGCGGATCCTCGAGGATGCCGACTGCCGTGAACTGATCCGCGAGATGGTCGACCGGCAGATCGACACCACGATCGGCACCTTTCTCGACAAGGACTACGGCCCGCAGACCTTCGCCGCCTGGGCGGCCGGGCAGCTCGGGTGTGAGCTCGATGCCAACGATTTTCGCGGCCTTTCCCCGGCCGAGGCGGAGCGGCTCGCGGTCGACGAGGCGATCCGCCAATCGGAATCGCAGATCTTCGAGGCGGTGGAGGAGAATCTCCCCGCCGGCGAGGACGAGGGGGAATGGAACTGGTCGGCGTTGGCGGCGTTCGCCAATGCCCGCTGGAAGACGTCGATCTCCGACCGCGATCTGAAGCGTGCCGGCCGCGACGACGTGGCCGAGTTCCTCCAGCGCCATGCCGCCGACGCGATTCGCGGCATCGACCTCGACGACGGCGCACGATTCCTCGCCGACGACTTCGGGGTGCGCAGCGCCTGCGGCTGGACGGAATGGCGTTTCGGCGTGCCGCTGACCCCCGAGGAAGTCGCCGACCTCAAGGCGGCCGGGGGCGACGTCGAGGGGTTCCGGCGCAAGGTGCGCGGCAAGGCCCGCGACGTCTACGACCGCCGCGAGATCGAGTATCCGGTGATGGCCGCGTTGGGCCACTACTCGCGCCGTCAGGCCGACGGCGTGCGCCGCATCGATCTCGCCGGATTCGTCGCCTGGGCACGGGAGCGGTTCGAGGGGGATCTCGACGAGTCGAAGCTGTCCGCCAGCGACCCCGACACGGTCGTCGCCGAGGTGTTCGCCGCCAGCGCCAGGCGGCACGGCCGCGGCGCCGACGGCCGCGACGAGATGAAGCGGATGGAGCGGGCGGTCGTCCTCCAGATCCTCGACAACGCCTGGAAGGATCATCTCCTCGCGATGGACCACTTGCGGAGCAGCGTCGGACTCCGCGGCTACGCCCAGGTCGATCCCAAGGTGGAATACAAGCGCGAGGGAATGCGGATCTTCGACCTGATGTGGACCGGGATCGACGAGCGGGTGACCGACCTGGTCTATCGCATCGAACAGGTCGAGGAAGATTCGGTCCGCAGCGCCTTCCAGGAAACCGCGGCGATTCACGCCGAGGCCGCCCGGCCGACCGCGGTCGAAGCGCCCGCCGCGACGGCGGCGCCGGTCGAGAGCCAAGGGGAGGCCGCCCGGCCGGAGCCGATCCGCAACCTCGGGCAGAAGGTCGGCCGCAACGATCCCTGCCCCTGCGGCAGCGGCAAGAAGTTCAAGAACTGCTGCGCGAAGTCGAGCGGCGTGCCGGCCGGCTGAGCGGTCCCGCTTCCCGGTCGCGTCGGTCGCCCGGTGTCCCAGGCCGCGCATGCTGCTCGACCTCCTCTACCTCGCGGCGGCGCTGCTGCTCCTCCCCTGGGTGGCGTGGCGCAAGCTGTCGGGCGGGCGCCCCGTCGCCGCGCCGTGGCGGCGGTTCCTCGGCGCGGTGCCGCGGCGGCCACGCGAGCCCGGGGTCGCGCGGCTCTGGCTCCACGGGGTGAGCGTCGGCGAGGTGCAGTTGTTGGCGGTGCTCGCGGCCGAGATCGACCGCCAGGCGGAGCGTGACCGCCGGCGGGTGGAGTGTCTCGTGTCGAGCTCCACGGTCACCGGCCTCGACGTGGCGGCGAAACGGTTCGGCTCCGAGCGGGTGTTCGCCTGCCCGCTCGACTTCAGCTGGGCCGTCGCGCGCACGCTCCGTGCCGTGGAACCCGACCTCCTCGTCCTCGGGGAACTGGAACTCTGGCCCAACCTGCTCGCCGCGGCGTCACGGCGTGGGATCCCCGTGATCGTCGCCAATGGGCGGATGAGCGCCGCCAGCGCCCGCGGGTACGCGCGGATCGCACCGCTGGTGCGCCGGATGCTCGGTCATGTGCGCCTCGTGACCGCCCGCTCCGCGGACGACGCCGAGCGGTTCCGCCGGCACGGTGCCCGCGACGTGACCGACGTCGGCTCGATGAAGTTCGACCTCGTGAAAGGCGACCGCGACGCGCCCGACGTGTGCCGCCTGCGGGCGCTGGCGGGGTTCGGGAACGACGACATCGTGTTCCTCGCCGGCAGCACGCAGGATCCCGAGGAACGGCTGGCGCTCGAGACCTTCGTGGCCCTGCGCGACCGCCATCCGGCATTGCGGCTGGTGATCGTTCCCCGCCACGTCGAGCGGACACCCCAGATCGCGGCGCTGCTCGACCGCTCCGGCGTCGGCTGGCGCGCCCGGAGCACGTTGGCCACGGGCGGCGCGCCGCCGGATGCGCGGGTGGTCCTGGTCGACACCACGGGGGAACTCGCCTGGTGGTGGGGGGTGGCGACGGTCGCCTTCGTGGGCGGCAGTCTCGACGGCCGTCGCGGCGGGCAGAACATGCTCGAGCCGGCGGCCTACGGAGCGGCGACCTGCTTCGGCCCGTTCACGCGCAACTTCGCCGTGGAGGTCGCGACGCTGCTGGCCGCCGACGCCGCCACCGTCGTGGCCGACGGCACGGAACTCACCGCCTTCGTGGCCCGCTGCCTCGACGATCCCGGCTGGGCAGCGGCGCGCGGCGCGCGGGCGCGGGCGACGGTCGCCGGCCACCGCGGCGCGACCGCCGCCACCGCGCGCCGGATCGTCGGATGCCTCCCCCCCGCGGCGCCGCCGTCGGGGTTTGCCGCACCCGGCTAGAGGCCGCATAATCCCGGCTTTCCGTCGGCCGCGCGCCGGCGGCACCGCACCCCCGCACCGAGAGGTATCCGCCGTGGCACGAGGCACGTTCCTGTTCACCAGTGAATCGGTCAGCATGGGCCACCCCGACAAACTGGCCGACCAGATTTCCGACGGCGTCCTCGATGCGTACCTCGCCCAGGATCCCCGCAGCCGCGTCGCCTGCGAGACGATGGTGACCACCGGTCTGGCGGTGGTGGCTGGCGAGATCACCTCGCGCGGCACGATCGACTACCAGCAGGTGGTGCGCGACGTGATCCGCGACGTCGGCTACACCGACGACGAGATGGGGATCGCCGCCGACACCTGCGCGGTGCTCGTCGCCGTCGGCAAGCAAAGCGGCGACATCGCGATGGGTGTCAACGAGGACGACGCCAAAGGGAAGGACATCGGCGCCGGCGACCAGGGATTGATGTTCGGCTACGCCTGCAACGACACCCCCGAATTGATGCCGCTGCCGATCGCCCTCTCGCACCGGATCCTCAACCGCCTCACCGAGGCGCGGAAGAAGAAGGCAGTCGACTGGCTCCGGCCCGATTCGAAGAGCCAGGTGACGATCGAGTTCGATGGCCACAAGCCGGTGCGCGTCGATACGGTCGTGGTGTCGACGCAACACGCCCCGCAGGTGTCGCACAAGGAGATTTACGACTACGTCGTCGAACAGATCGTCAAGCCGGAACTGCCCGGCGACCTCGACACCAGCCGGATCACCTACCACATCAATCCCACCGGGCGGTTCGTCGTCGGCGGCCCCCATGGCGACTGCGGTCTAACCGGCCGCAAGATCATCGTCGACACCTACGGCGGCTGGGGGCGGCACGGTGGCGGCGCCTTTTCCGGCAAGGACCCGACCAAGGTCGATCGCAGCGCCGCCTACATGGCGCGGCACGTCGCCAAGACGATCGTCGCCGCCGGACTCGCCGACCGCTGCGAGGTGCAACTGGCCTACGCGATCGGCGTCAGCGAGCCGGTGAGCGTGCGGGTCGACACCGAGGGCACCGGCAAGGTGAGCGACGAGTCGCTGTGCCGCATCGCCCGGGAGTTCTTCCCTCTCACGCCGCGCGGGATCATCGACTATCTCGACCTCCGCCGGCCGATCTACCGGCGGACCGCCGCGGGCGGCCATTTCGGCCGCGAGGGTTTCTCGTGGGAGAAGACCGACCGCGCCGCGGCGCTGGCCGACGCGGCCAGGGGTGCGGTGGCGGTCGGTTGAGGACGGCGGACGAACCCGGTCGCCGCGCGGGGATCGACACCGCCGGCGCCGGGCCCGGCCCGGTCGGCGGAGACCGACCCGATGTCACTGGGGCGCTGGCGATGGACCGGCAGGAGCCTCGAGCAGACGACGTGCGACGGGCGCTGGCCGCGCTGGCGGCGCCGATGGTGGTCATGCTCACGACGGCCTGCGCCGCGATCCTCTGCGCGCGGCGGCTCAGCGGCGGGTTGCCGGCCGAGAGCCGGCCGCTCGGACTGGCGTTGGCGACGCTCGTCGGTTCCGGGCTCGTGATCGCCGCGGAGCTGGCGACGCAGCGGGTGCCGCGGGGGCGCAGGACAGGACCGCGCTGGACAGAACCGCGCACGACCGGGCTCGCGTGGGCGGCCCGGGCGGCGCTCGCGTGCGGCCTGGCGGCGCTGGTGCCGCCGTGGCCGTGGCCGCCGCGCTGGTGGCCTGCCGTCGCGGCGGCCGGCGGCGCGCTGGTCGGCGTGACGCTCATCGGGCCTCGGGGCGCCGGGTTTCGGGGCGTTGGGCCGTCACGGCAACGCGGGGGCGGCGCGGGTGATCGCGGACGGTCGATGGCGCCGGGGACCCCCGCCGCCGGGGCCGCGCTGTCCGCCGGCCCGGTCGGCGCCGATGCCGTCTCGGCCACCGGCGGCGCGCCCGCGTCGTTCGCGTCCCGCGAAACGCCCGTCGACGACGCGGACGCCCTCGTTTCCGACTCCCCTTCCCCACCCCGGGGCGCGAGCCTCTCGCATCGTTTCACACGCTTCACGCGACCGATCGACGAGGCCGACTGCTTGCTCGGCGAGATGGTCGTGGTGGTGCCCGCCGGCGAACGCGTCGCACCCGGCCATCTCGCCTTCTGCCCGCCATTCGCGACGTCGCCGGAGATCGCGGTCGAGGCGGCGGCCGATGCCGCGGAGGTCGAGGCGGCGGCGGTCGAGGTCTTGCCCTGGGGCGCGCGGATCGAGTGCCGTCTCGAGGAGGCGACCGACGAGCCGGTGACGGTGACCGTGTCGCTGTCGGCCGTGGCCGCCGCGCCCCCCTCCCCTGCCGACGACTGAAGGGCGAACGATGGCACGCTGGCCCCGCCGACTGTGGACGACGCTCTTCACCTACGGGGTGATCTTCGGCGGCTTTCCGCTGCTGGCGTGGCTGCTCTATCGGTGGGTCAGGGGGACGACCTGATGGCGAACGATCCACGGCCGTTCCCCGATCCGACCGCTCGCGCGCTGCACGAGGCGCTCGTGGCGGCGGAACAGCCGCATCTCGCCGACCATTGGTCGCGGCTCGACGGTGCCGGCCGGGGCCGGCTCGCCGAGCAGGCGCGCGGCATCGACTGGCATCTCGTCGGTGCGCTTGCGCGCCGCGTTCGCGAGCATCGCCTCCACCCCTCCGCCGCGGGCCACGATCTCGCCGCGGCGGTGACGCCGGAATGCATCCCGCTGCGCGGTGAGGGAGAGGCGACGCGCGCCGCGCTCGGCCGGGCCGCGCTCGCCGCCGGAGCGGTGGGGGCGATCCTCGTGGCGGGCGGCCAGGGAACGCGGCTGGGGTGTACGGGCCCCAAGGGCCTCTGCACCGTCGGCCCGCTTTCGAAGGCGACGCTGTTCGACGTCCTCCTCGGTCGGCTGGTCGCCACCCGGCGGCGCTGCGGACGCGGCGTGCCGCTGGCGATCATGACCAGTTCGGCGACCGACGCCGACACGCGACGCTACCTCGAGGAGCACGGCTGGTGCGGGCTCGATCCGGCCGACGTGTTTCTCTTCCGCCAACAGGACCTCCCGGCCTTCGACGCCACGAGCGGCGACGTGCTGCTCGACGGACCCGACCACCTCGCCCTCGCCCCGGACGGCCACGGCGGCATGCTGTCGGCGCTTGCCGCCGCCGGCGGACTCGACTGGTTCCGGCGCCGTGGCGTCGGCCACGTCGTCAGCTTCCAGATCGACAATCCGCTCGCGCTGCCGCTCGATCCGGCGTTCCTCGGCGCGCATCTCGGTGCCGACGCCGAATTCACCCTGCAGGTCGTGCACAAGCGCGATCCGGCGGAGAAGGTGGGGGTGGTGGTCACGTCGGGCGGTGTCACCCGCATCGTCGAATACAGCGATCTGCCGGCCGAGAGCGCCGCCGAACGACTCGCCGACGGCCGGCTCCGCTTCCATGCCGGCAGCATCGCCGTGCATGCCTTCGCACTGGGGTTCCTCGAGCGCTGTGCCACACGCGACGACGCCCTGCCGCTGCACGCCGCGAGGAAGGCGGTGCCCTGTCTCGACGCCGACGGACTGAGGATCGCGCCCCGCGTCCCCAACGCGATCAAGTTCGAGCGGTTCATCTTCGACATTCTGCCGCTGGCGCGTCGCACCTGCCTGGTGGAAATCGACCCCGCCGAGGGATTCGCCCCGCTCAAGAACCCGAGCGGCGCGCCGGGCGACTCGCCGGAGCACGTCCGTGCCGCCCAGTTGGCCCACGCCCGGGCGGTGCTGGCCCGCGCCGGGGTGCAGGTGGCCGACGGCATCGACGTGGAACTCGACGCCGCCACCGTGCTCGACGCCGACGACGTGCCGCTGCCCGTCGGCACGCGGATCGATCGGCCGACGGTGGTGCGGGGCCCGCGCGGATCGAACTGAGGAGAAACCCGATGCTGCACGTAGTGATCATGGCCGGCGGTTCCGGCACCCGATTCTGGCCGGCCAGCCGCGCGGCGCGGCCGAAGCAATTGCTCCACCTCGCCGGTCCGCGCACGCTCCTGCAGGCCACGGTCGATCGGCTCGCCGGCCTGGTGGGCGACGACGCGATTCTCGTCGTCACCGCCGATCGCCTCCTGCCCGCCGTGCGCGAGCAGCTGCCGACGGTGCCCGGTGGCGGCCTGGTCGGCGAACCGTGCAAACGCGATACGGCCCCCTGCATCGGTTTGGCGGCGCTGCTCGTCGCCCGCCACGACCCGGACGCGACGCTCGCGGTGATGCCCTCCGACCACGTGATCGCACCACCCGAGTCGTTCCGCGCGGCGATACGCCAGGCGGCGGCGATCGTCGACGCCGATCCGGCGCGTCTGGTCACCTTCGGGATCAAACCGACCTATCCGGCCGAGGGCTTCGGATACATCCAGCAAGGTGATCCGCTGCCCGGTGGCGGGCCGGCGGCGGTCCACCGCGTGGCGACGTTCAAGGAGAAGCCCCCGGCGGCGGTCGCACGGGAATACCTCGCCGCCGGCGGCTACCTGTGGAACGCCGGGATCTTCGTCTGGAAGGCGCGGACGATCCTTGCCGCGCTCGCCCAGCGGCAACCGGAGTGCCTCGCCCATCTCGAGACGATCGTGGCGGCATGGGACGGTCCCGACCGCGACGCCGTCTTCGCCCGGGAGTTCGCCGCGATCCGCGGCATCTCGATCGACTACGCCGTGCTCGAACACGCCCGCGAGGTGCTCGTCATCGAGGCGCCGTTCGGCTGGGACGATCTCGGTGGCTGGTCGGCGGTGGCCCGCCAGCGTGGCACCGACGCCGACGGCAACACGGTGGTTGGGCGGCACCTCGGCATCGACACCTCCGGCACGATCGTCCATGCCGACGGCGACCATCTCGTGGTGACGATGGGGCTCGAGGATATGCTGGTAGTACACACCCACGATGCCACGCTCGTGGCCGACCGGGCCCACGAGGAATCGGTGCGCCGCGTCGTCGCCGAGCTCGAGGCACGGGGTTGGCGGGAGTTCCTCTGAGATGCGGCAGCACGGCCGACGACGACCCTGGCTCCCCGGTGCCGCCCGAGCGGGCCGCGCGCTCATGTTCGCCGGCTGCGTCGTCACCGGCGCCACGCGGGCCGACGAACCGTCCACGGCCCCGGCCGCCCCGCCGGCGGCGACCGCCACGGAGTCCGCCGACGGCAGCGCCGCGACGCGAAAGCCCGACGCCGCTGCCGTTTGGCCGGAATCGTTGCGTCGCGCCGCCGAGGCGCTCGAGTGGTCCGACGAGACGATCCGCCACGACTGGCGCATCCAGCGCCGCCCGGGCACCGAGCAGTGCCGCGTGGTCGATCCGCGCGAACGCGTAGTGGCGACCGGCAGCGGCGATACATGCCGGGCCCGGTTCCACGAACTGGCGGCCGCCGGCACGATCCCCCCCCATCATGGGCCGACCGTCGTGGTGCTGCACGGCCTTGGCGAGGGTCGCTCGTCGATGCGCCCCCTGGTCGACTACCTGCGGCAACGCCTCGACGCCACGGTCGTCGCGTTCGGCTACGCCAGTCCGCGGGCCGGACTCGCCGACCACGGCGCGGCGCTGGCCCGAGTCGTCGCCGGCCTCCCCGCCGGGGAACCGGTGAGCTTCGTCGGTCACAGCCTCGGCAACCTGGTGGTCCGCCGCTGGATGCACTCGGCACCGCCCGACGAGCTGGCACGCGTGCGCCGGATGGTGATGCTCGGCGCCCCCAATCAGGGATCCGATCTGGCGCGGATGATGTCGCGCTGGTGGGTGCTGACCGCGCTGTCGGACGGGGCGGCGCGCGAGTTGGTGGTCGATTGGAAACGGGTGGCACCCGAACTGGCGATCCCCCCCTGCCCGTTCGGCATCGTCGCCGGCGGCCGTGGCGACGACCAAGGCTTCAGCCCGCTCCTCGACGGCGACGACGACGCGATCGTGCGCGTCGAGGAGACGCGCCTCGACGGTGCCGACGATTTTCTCCTCGTGCCGGTCCATCACGCGGCGATGATGCACCACCCGACCATCCAGCGTGCCACGGCGGCGTTCCTGGAGAGCGGGCGCTTCGCCGTCGAGGCCCAGAAACCCGCCGAACCAGCCGCGCCATGAGCGAATCCACCGGTGCGCCACTGCCCCCCGCGGGGCGCGTTGCGGCGATCGACTACGGCACGCGGCGCGTCGGGATCGCGATCTGCGACGCGGCGCGGATCATCGCCAGCCCGCACGGCGTGCATCGTCCGTCATCCGACGAACGCATCGAGGGAGAGTTCTACCGGCGCTTCGTCCGCACCGAGGAGGTGGTCGGTTTCGTCGTCGGGCTACCGATCCATGCCGACGGCAACGCCAGCCGCATGTCGTCGGAGGTACGGCGTTTCGCCGCCTGGCTGACGGCGACGACCGGGCTCCCGGTGGCGTTCCAGGACGAGCGTTACACGTCGGTCGAGGCCGCGGGCATGCTCGCCCGCACGGGCATGAGCCGGGGGCGGCGCAAGTCACGCACCGACGCCGTCGCGGCGCAGATCATCCTCACCGCCTGGCTGGAGTCGGCCGACGAAGGCCGCCCGCAGCCCGGAGCCCTCGACGCATGACGCCCCCGCCATCGCCATCACCGCGCCGCCGGTTGGTGGCGGGGTGCGGCTACCTGGGAGGCCGCGTCGCCGCGGCGTGGCTTGCCGCCGGCGACACGGTGTGGGCGACGACGCGATCTGCCGAGCGCGGACGCGGGCTGGCGGCCAGAGGGATCGAACCGCTCGTCGTCGATCTCGTGGCCGGCGGCCGGACCGTGTTTCCCGCGGTCGACACGGTGCTCTGGTCGGCGAGCCCCGACCCTGCCACGGGCACCGGACATCACGCCCTGCACGTCGTCGGGCTTGGCGACCTGCTCGATCGCTTGCCCGGCCGACCGCGGATCGTGTTCACCGGGTCGACGGGGGTCTACGGCGACGCGTCCGGTGGCATCGTCGACGAAGACACCGTACCGCACCCGGACCGTCCGGCAGGAGTCGCGCTGCTGGAGGCGGAGCGCCTTCTCGCCACACGGTGCCCCGGCCAGGCGGTGGTGCTGCGGCTCGCCGGGCTGTACGGCCCCGGCCGGTTGCCGCGCCTCGACGATCTTCGCGCCGGCCGGCCTCTCGCCGGCGATCCCGACACGTGGCTCAACCTCGTCCACGTCGACGATGCCGCGGCGACCGTCGTCGCGGTGGCCGACCATCCCGGCGCCGCGCCGCTGTACGTGGTCAGCGATGGGCGCCCGGTGCTGCGGCGCGATTGGTATGCGGCCCTCGCTCGGCTCGTCGGCGCCCCGGAACCGCGGTGGGATCCGGCGATGGCCCGGACGCGGGGCGGCGACAAGCGCATCGATCCGGCTCGGATCTTCCGCGACATCACCCCACACTTCCGCCACGCCGACCCCTACGCCGGACTCGCCGCAGCCCTCGCGGCCCCGGCTGACGGCTGACGGCTTAGGACACGGCATCCCGAAAGGTCGGCCAGCCCCGCCAACCGGGTCATTGCGGAACCGCGGGCGCCTTATCGGTACCAAGCGTGTTGTCGGTACCGGGCTTGTCGAACTCCAGACGGGCCAGGCTGGCGAGGCCGCCGGCGAGCGCTTGGAGGTAGTCGACGGTGACGTTCATCGCCTCGTTGAAGTAGAAGTCTTTCTTCACGATCGGCCGCCGACTCGCGGCCGCCTCCTCCTCCGCCTTCTCCTCCGCTTCGGCTGCCTTGCCGTCGTTCCACTGCCGCGCGAATTCGTCTTCCACGAGGGAAATGGTCTTTTCGCTCTTCCGCTTCTGGTACTGGGCGATCTCTTTTTGCACCTTCTGGAAATCGGCATTGGCGGCGACCCGCGCCGCCGACCGCTCGCGCAGCGTCCGCACGATGTCGTCGTTGAGGCGGCTGGTGTCGCGGAAGGTCGCCGCGGGCACCTTGTCGACGGAGATCGCATAGTCGAGGTCCGACTCGCCGACCGGCAGGTGATTGCTGATGCTCGGCAGTTCGACGTCGCTCTTCACCCCTTCGAGTTGCGTGCTCAGCCCCCCCGGCCGGTAGAACTGCTGCATCGTGATCTTGATCGCCCCCAGCGACGGGGCGTTGGGCATCCGCTGGAACAGCTGCCGCCCGAGGTCGAGCAGGCTCTGCACGGTGCCCTTGCCGTGGGTCGATTCGTCGCCGATGACGAGGCCGCGGTGATAGTCCTGGATCGCCCCGGCGACGATCTCGCTGGCGCTGGCGCTGAACTTGCTGGTCAAGAGCACCAGCGGGCCGTCCCAGACGACGCCCGGATTGGGATCCTCGAACTTCTGGACCAGCTTGTTGGCATCCTTGATCTGCACGACCGGCCCGGTATCGATGAACAGTCCGGTCAACTCGATCGCCTCGGGCAACGAGCCGCCGCCGTTGCCCCGGAGATCGAGGACCACGCAATCGACTCCCTGGCGCTGAAAATCCTCGATGAGTCGCCGGCAATCGCGGGTGCTGCTCTTGTACTCGGGCTGCCCCTGCCGGGCGCCCGTCATGTCCATGTAGAAGCTGGGCAGGTTGATGAAGCCGATGCGGAACGCCGACCCGTCGGCCTTGCGCCCGACGTCGATCACCTCGCCACGCGCCTCGCTGTCGGTCAGCTCGATCTTGGCACGCGTGATGTCGTAGATCTTCGGCACCGTCTGGCCGACCGGGATCACCTTGAGGCGCACGATCGACCCGCGTTTGCCGCGGATCAACTTGACGACCTCGTTGATGTTGAGATCGACGACATCGACGATCTCGCCGTCGTTCCCCTGCCCGACGCCGACGACGCGGTCCTTCTTCTGCAACCGTCCATCGCGGTCGGCCGCGCCCCCGGGCACCAGCTCCGCGACCGTCGTGTAGCCGTCTTCATTGCGGAGCGAGGCACCGATGCCGTCGAGCTGCAGCCGCATGCCGATCTCGAAATTTTCGAGCGTTCCCGGCGACATGAAGGTCGTATGCGGATCGAGGCTGCTGGTGAGCGCCGTCAGATACGTCTCGAGCAACTCGTCGGACGTCATCTGATGCATCCGCTTCGAGAAGCTGCGGTAGCGCCGGTGGAGCTTGTCCTTCGCCTCCTCGGGGGGCGTCTTCTCCATCTTCTGGACGAGCAGGTCGTATTTGATCCGCTTCCGCCAGTTGTCTTCCGCCTCCGCCTCGGTGCGCGCCCAGACGGTGTCGTCGCGGTCGATGATCATCGTCTCGGGTACGGAGAAATCCTGCGGGGCGTCGATCAGCCGCTCGATGAGCGGTAGACGGGCGTCGACCCGTTCGAGGAAGCGTTTGAACACTTCGTAGGCGAAGGTCACGTCGCCGCGGCGCACCAACTCGTCGAGCGACTCGCGTTTCTGGGCGAAGGCGTCGACGTCGCTCTGCAGGAAGTAGACCTTCATCGGATCGAGTTGCTCGAGGAAGGTGTTGAACCACCTTCGGGCGATCTCGTCGTCGATCGTCCGCCGGGTGAAATGCTCCCGCTCGAGGAGATTGCGGACGGCCAACGTGATCTGACGGTCGTTCGGGCCGGGTTTTTGGGCGGCGATCGGCGCGGTCGCCTCCTGCCCCACCGCCAGCGGCAGGGCCGCCACCGCGAGCAATGCCGCCAGACGACCGGCCCGCCATCCACCGCACCACCGCTGGCTGTGATTGCTCACGCATTCGCTCCTGCTAGGTCGCCGGACGGCCCGCGCCGGCATCTCCCCGACGTCATTGTGCCACGTTCCCGACACCATGACGAGTCGGACTCCGGACCGCACCTGCCCCCGGTCTCGCCGGCACGTACGATCCATCATCTCTCGACTTCCCAGTTTACGGCACCGCCGTGGCGACGCCCGTGGAGCGGTTCGGCCACGCCGCCGCGACCCGCGCCCGCAGGGCGGTGACGAGCAGCGGATCGACGCCCAAGCGGGGCGCGACCACCCACTCGATCGACGGGTTCACCGCCCGCGCTTCCGCCACGGCGCCTACCACGTCCTGCTCCACGCGACCACTGAACAGCAGATGCGGACGGATGACGACGCGCCGTGGCCGCGCGGCGCGTGCGGCGGCGAGCGCCTCCGCGACGGAGGGTCGCGCGGCGGCCACGAAACCGAGCAGCGTCCGGCGCGCAAGCGGCACGCCCGCATGAGCCTCGACCGCGGCGACGAACTCCGCCAACCGCGCCTCGGCACCACCGTCGCTCGCACCGCGTCCGACGACCACGTCGACCGTGTCGGCCGCGGGCACGGGTGGGAGCGGGGCGACCGCCTCCCGACGCCGCCGCGCGGCGAGCGTGACCAGGTCCGGATGCGTGCCCAGCGGCTCGGCCTGCACGATACGGCAGCCGGGCGCGGCGGCGGAGAGCGCCTCCGGCAGATCGCGTCGGGCGTGACCGGCACGAAACAGCAGCAGCGGCGCGGCGGCGACGATCCCGCACCCGCGTTGCCGCAGTCGCGCCAGCGCGGTGCCGATCGACGGCTCGAGAAGTTCCAGAAACCCCAACTCGACGACGACGGCGGACTCCGCCTCGGCGACGGCGGCGGCGACGGCCCGCGTCTCGGCCTCACCGACGGGATCGGTAGTGCCGTGGCCGACGACGAGAATGCCGCGCGGCGACGGGGCGGAGTCACCGGCTGATGACCGGGGCTCGTGCATCGCGGAGCATCTCCCTGGAGGCGATGGATGGCTGGCGGCCGACCGGCCCCGCGGAACGGTCGGCATGCCGGGCATCTCCTGCCGGCAATCGGTCCTGCCGGCAATGTATAGTGCCAGAGGATCGAGCCCGTGGCTCCTGCGGGGCCGGGACCAGACGCCGGCGTTCGCCGTGCCTTCGCCACCACCATCGCCGTCGCCCGCCGCCAGCGCGCCGCGTGCCGTCCTCGATCTCGTGGTCGGCGGACGGACGGCACTGCGTTTTCCGCTCGCCGGCGACCGGCCGACCACCCTGGGCCGCTCGAGCGACGCCGACATTCCCCTCGGCGACCGGCTCGTCAGTCGGATGCACGCCGGCGTCCGGCTGGAGGACTCGGGGTGGACGATCCGCGACCTGGGAAGTCGCAACGGCACCACCGTCGACGGACGGACGGTCGGCTCGGCTCCCCTTCGCCCCGGGGTGCTGATCGGCATCGGGACGTTCAACCTCGTCTTCCACATCGCTGCGGCCGACGCCCCGCCCGCCGACATCCCGCCGGCGTGGCGGCTGGTGCGCTGCGCCACCGCCGAGCAACTCGCCGGCGAGGCGCTGGCGCGGCACACCGTTCCCGCCGAGCAGGGGGCGAAAAGCCTCGCCCGGCACCTCGCCGCGACCCGGCTTCTGGGCTGCGGCAACGCGGCGGAAACCGCCGCCGCCGTGGTCGAACTGGCGATGGCGCACTGCGCGCTGGCGGCGGCCGCATGGCTCGGCGCCGACAGGGCCGCCGGTCCGGTCGCCGCCGCCCCGCCCGACGACGCACTCGCCGCCCCATCGAGCGCCGGATGGGCGGCGACCTGCGCCGACGGCGGGTTGGCGATCTGGCTCACGCCTGCCGACGAGGGCGCCGCCGATGGTCCGCGGGGCGATCTGGTCTGCATCCCGGTGGGGCCGGCGCCCGGGCCGCTGGTGGTCGCGCGTTCGACCGACAGCCCGCTGCGGGCGGCCGACCTGGAGTTCCTCGCGCTCGTGGCGTCGCTGGCCGCCGCCCGTGCCGGTCCGTCCACCGCCGGACACGTCGCCGGGGCGGTCGCAGCGGCGGGTGATCTCGCGATCGCCACGTGGGAACGGGCGCTGATCGCCGAGGCGCTGCGCCGCCACGCCGGCAACGTGATCGCCGCCGCGCGGGAACTGGGGATGAGCCGGGCGACGCTCTATCGTCGCCTCGGCCGGTCTTCCGGGGCCTAGTGTCCTGAACGAGAAGTTCATGACACTAGAAATTGTTTGATTCCCGGCCTGCAAGGCCGGAAATGTCGTGTCGTGAATCGAAATGAACTTTCGACTCACGACACTAGCAGGCTGTGGGCACACATCCTGCCGCACCTACGGATGAGGTGCCGGCAACGCCGTTCCCGTGAACAGCGCGGCGTGTCGGGTGGCCACAGGCCATCGATGGACCTTGGCCACGGGCTGCGAGCAGCCCGTGGCGACCGTGGCGTTCCGCTCGTCAGGTGCCCGCGCCGCCGTCGGCCGCCGCGACGGGATCGGCCAGCCCGGAGGGCAGGCGGGTGACGAGCAGGGCGACCACGACGAGCGTCGCCACCGCCGCAACGAACGGGAGGGTGTGCGCGCGGTCGAGTGAAAACAACAGCGAGCCGGCCAATGGTCCGAGGATCCGCCCCAGCGACGCGAACGACTGGTTGACCCCGAGCACCTCCCCTTGGCGCACCGGGTCGGCACGCCGCGACACGAGCGCCGACACCGACGGATTCACGAAGGCGAATCCCGCCACCGCCAGGGCGGCGCCGATCCAGAAGGCGCCGAGCGGACCGCGGCCCGGTGTGCCCGTGGCCTGGGCGACCCGCCAGGCGACGATGCCGATCGTGCCGAGGCCGACGATCATCCCCGCGACGCCGATGGAGAGCAGTCGCGTCTCGGGGAGCGTGCGGGCCAGCGGCCGGTAACAGCCTCCCGCCACGAGCAACACCGCTCCGATGGCGGCGAACACCAGAAAGTTGCCGTCATCGGTCATCCCGAACGCCTCGCGCGTCAGCCGGGCGAGCGTCGATTCGAAATTGGCGAACGAGAAGATCGCCAGGAAATAGACGAGCACCAGCGTGCCGACCGCCGGTTGCCTCAGTACGGCGGCGGTACGGCTGAAGCTGAACCAGTCGCGCGCCGCACGCGAGTCGGCGCGGCGAGTCTCCCGGAACACGGTCACGGCGATCGCCAGCGCCACCGCCGACAGCAGGGAGGCGAGGGCTCCCACGCCCCAGGGCTGACGGTCGAACACCGCCAACCCGAAGTAGGCGATCAGCGGACCGAGGGTGAAGCCGGCGCCGAAGGCGATGCCGATCAGCGCCATGCCCCGCGCCCTCCGTTCCGGCGTGGTGCAATCGGCGATCACGGCCGCCGCGGTGCCGACGCTGGCACCGGCGATGCCGGCGCCGACGCGCGACAGGAGCATCAGCGCCAGGGCGGCGGCGGCGCGCTGCGGAGGCAAGGTGACCGCGAGGGCGTAGACCGCGTAGAAGACCACCGAACCGGCGAGGCTCACCAGCAGCAACGGGCGCCGGCCCCAGCGGTCGGACAGCCGCCCCCACACCGGACTGAACAGGAACTGCATCAACGAGAAGACGGAGAACAACACGCCGATCGTGATCCCGGTCGCTACCGGCGTGGCGCCGAGGGCCGCGAGGTACACCTCCGCCTGCCGCGGCATCACCGGCAGCACGATGCCGAAACCGAGCAGGTCGATGAACACGGTCAGGAAGATCACCAGCAGTGCCGCCCGGCTGGCCGCCGGCGCGACGACTTCGGTGCTGGTAGACTTCTCGGGCATGAAGGGCATCCCGCTGACCGGCGGCCGCGTTCCGACGGCGGCCATGAGCGTGTCGGAGCTGAACGCCCGCGTCAAGGACCGCATCGAGCCCGCCTTCGCCGACGTCTGGGTGGCGGGGGAGGTGTCGAATCTCGTGCGGGCGGCGTCGGGCCACGTCTATCTGTCGCTCAAGGACGACGGTGCCGTGCTCCGCGCGGTGATCTGGCGCGGCGCGCTGGCCACGCTGGCGATCGAGCCCGTCGACGGCCTCGCGGTGGTGTGCCATGGCCGTCTCGAACTCTACGTGCCGCGCGGCACCTATCAGCTGACGATCGACCGCCTGCACGCCACCGGCACCGGGGCACTCGAGGCGCGGCTCCGGCGGCTGCACGCACGACTCGCGGAGGAAGGCCTGTTCGCGCCGGAGCGCAAGCGACCGCTTCCCACCGTGCCGCGCCGGGTCGCCGTGGTGACCAGCCCCGCCGGGGCGGCGATCGCCGATTTCCTGCAGACGCTCGCGACGCGCTGGCCGGCCTGCACGGTCATCGTGGTGCCGGCCCGCGTGCAGGGGGCGGGAGCCGCCGACGAGCTCGCCGCCGCCATCACCCGCGCCGGCACGCTGCGGCCGGCGGTCGACGTGATCGCCGTGATCCGCGGAGGCGGCAGCCTCGAGGACCTGTGGGCGTTCAACGAGGAGCCGCTGGTGCGCGCCGTCGCCGCCGCCCCGGTGCCGGTCGTCTCGGGAGTGGGCCACGAGACCGACGTCTCGCTGTGCGATCTGGTCGCCGACGTCCGCGCGCTCACCCCCACCGACGCGGCCGTGCGCATCAGTCCCGACCGCACCGTGATCCGCGCGCGGGTCGACTCGCTCGCGCCGCGGATGGCGGCACTCGTCGCCGGCCGGATGGCGGCCGCCCGCGACCGGCTCGCGGCACTGGCGGAGTCGCGGGCCCTCTCCGAGCCGCGGCGCCTGCTCGACGGGCGGCGTGAACGGATCGACGACGGTGCCCGACGCCTCGACCGCCTGCTGCGCGGCCGGCTGGACCTGGCGGCAGAACGGCTCGCGGCGGTCGCCGGAAGGATCGACGGCGCGAGCCCGCTCAGGATTCTCGCGCGGGGCTATTCCGTCACCTCGCGTGCCGACGATGGCGAGCGGGCGCCGCTGCGCGATGTCGCCGGCATCGGTGCCGGCGACCTGCTCCTCACGCGCCTGTCGCGGGGCCGTGTCTGGAGCGTCGTGCAACGCGTGTCGACGGTCCCCGTCCCGCCAGGCGACGACGCGGCGGACACCTCGCACCCCAGGGGAGAACAGCCATGACGAGCCGCCGCGACCCCAACGGCCGGACGCGGGACGCGGGCGCCGAAAGCCCGCCACTCGAACAGTCCGCCCCGCCTGCGCCGTCCGCCGGACAGGCAGGGTCCACACCACCGCTGTCGTTCGAGGCGGGGCTCGAACGGCTGACCGACATCGTCGCGCGGCTCGAGGGCACGGAGGCGGGTTTGGCGGAGGCGATCGCCGCCTACGAAGAGGGCGTCGCGCTGGTCCGGCACCTCCATCGCCAACTCGCCGAATGCGAACAGCGCGTCGAGATGTTGGCGGCGGTCGATCGCACCGACGGCGCCGGCACGGCCGACGGGACCGCGGCGGGGGAATCGGCACCGCGTCGCAGCGGGCCGCCCCGGGAGCCGCCGCCGGCTTCCCGCCCGGGCCGTCCGCGGAGGCTGCCCGGGATGGACGATGCCGAACGCGGCGTCTAAACTTTTGGCAGGGTACCGGGGATTTTCGACCGGTTTTCCCGGATCGCCTTCCGGTGTGGCCGCGGTGGCCCGGGCTGACATGTCGCCCTGTTTCAGCCTGGGTCCCACCGCGGGGCTTCGGCCCGCGGCGAATCGATCTCCGAGAGCGTCCGGCCATGCCAGCGGTCGAAGCACCGTCGATCGCGGGAGACGCACCCCCGACCAAATCGCTCGACGAGGTGCGGGCATTTATCGACCCGCTGCTCGACGCGGCCTTGGTCCCCGCGCCCGATGCCTCGCCGCGGTTGCTCGAGGCGATGCGCTACGCGCTGCTCGCCCCCGGCAAGCGTCTGCGCCCGGCCCTCGCCCTCTGGGCGGCGGAGGCGGTCGCACCGACCGGCGTCACCCGCGCCGCGTCCTGGAAGGCGGCCGCCCCCGCGGCGCTGGCCGTCGAAATGATCCACGCCTACTCGCTGGTCCACGACGATCTTCCGGCGATGGACGACGACGACCTGCGGCGCGGTCGCCCCACCTGCCACAAGGCGTTCGACGAAGCGATCGCGATTCTGTGCGGCGACGCCCTCCAGGCACTCGCCTTCCAGACGCTCGCCGACGGCATGCCGCCGGCGACAGCCGTGCGTGCCGTGCGGATCCTCGCCCGTTCCGCGGGCCCCGAGGCCCTCGTCGGCGGCCAGGCGGACGATCTCGCGGTCGAGCGCGGCTGGCGCGAGGGGCTGGCGAGCGCCGCCGTGGCCGAGCAACTGGAATGGCTGGAGCGCGTCCACCGGCGCAAGACGGGCGACCTGTTCCGGGCGGCGGTCGCACTG
Organism: Planctomycetaceae bacterium; assembly: GCA_046086245.1. Lineage (GTDB taxonomy): Bacteria > Planctomycetota > Planctomycetia > Pirellulales > UBA1268 > F1-20-MAGs016. The sequence continues at coordinate 28,078 of JBJSXB010000265.1, forward strand.
GGCGGGCTCGCGGTGGAGGCCGACGACGCTCGGCTCGCCCGACTCGACACCTACGCGCGGCATTTCGGACTCGCGTTCCAAATCGCCGATGACCTCCTCGACGCCGAGGGGAGCGAATCGGCGGTCGGCAAGCGCGTCGGTAAGGACGCCGGCCGCGGCAAGCTCACCTTCCCGTCGGTGGCCGGTGCCGTGGAGAGCCGCCGTCGGGCGGAAGGGCTCGTCGCGTCCGCCCGGGCCGCCGCCGACGCCCTCGGCTCGGCGGCGGCGCCACTCGGCAGACTCGTCGATTGGATCGTGGCCCGCGACCATTGACTCCCTCCCCCGCGATCTCTCCGGCGATCGCCTCGACCCCGCTTCCACAAGGACGTACCGGCCATGACGAGGCTGCTCCCGTCGATCCTGTCGCCGAAAGACCTCGCCGAGTTGTCCATCGAGCAGCTGGAGCAACTGGCGGGCGAAATGCGCCGGTCGTTGTGCGAGGTGGCGACCACGAGAACGGCCCACTTCGCCTCCAACCTCGGCGTCGTCGAGTTGTGCCTCGCCCTCCACAAGGTGTTCGACTTCAGTCGCGACCGACTCATCTGGGACACCGGGCACCAGATCTACCCGCACAAGTTGATCACCGGCCGGTTCGCGCGCTTCGCGACGATCCGCACCCGCGGCGGGCTGATGGGCTATCCGAACCCCGACGAGAGCCCGTACGACCTGTTCATGACCGGACACGCGGGATCGAGCGTGTCGACCGCCCTCGGGTTGGCCAGCGGCGACGGCCTCTGTGGGCGTGACGAACGCCGCTCGGTGGCGGTGATCGGCGACGGCGCGCTGCCCTCGGGCATCGTCTTCGAGGCGCTCAACAACGCCGGATTCCTCAAGAAGCGTCTGCTGATCATCCTCAACGACAACAAGATGTCGATTTGCCCGCGCGTCGGCGCGTTGGCGGAGTATCTCGACGTCATCCGCACGAATCCCTGGTATCGCGGTATCAAGCAGCAGGCCGGCGAAATCATCAAGGGAGTGCCGATGGTGGGCGAATCGATGGAGCGGATGCTCCTCAACATGAAGGATTCGCTGAAGGCGACGCTCCACGGCGGCATGCTCTTCGAGGCCCTCGGAGTGCGCTACTTCGGCCCGGTCGACGGCCACTCGCTGCCGGGCCTCATCCGCTACCTCGAATTGGTGAAGGACGAGGAGGGACCGATCCTCCTCCACGTGCTGACCGAGAAGGGACATGGCTTCAAGCCGGCGGTCGATGATCCGGTCTTCTTCCACACGCCGGCTCCGTTCGAGTGCGACGACGACGACTGCGTGATCGCCATCAAGAAATCGTCGGCCCGCACCTACACCGACGTCGCCAGCGAATCGATCGGCAGGGCGATGCGGCGCGATCCGCGGGTCACCGTGATCACCGCCGCGATGTGCCAGGGCAACAAACTGGAGCCGGTGCGAGCGGAGTTTCCCGACCGCTTCTTCGACGTCGGTATCTGCGAATCACACGCGGTCGCGTTCGCCGCCGGCCAGGCCAAGGTGGGCTGCCGGCCCGTGGTCGACATCTACAGCACGTTTCTGCAGCGGTCCTACGACCAGATCTTCCAGGAGGTCTGCCTGCAGAACCTCCCGGTGGTGTTCATGCTCGATCGCGCCGGACTCACCGGACCCGACGGTCCGACGCACCACGGTTCCTACGATCTCGGCTACCTGCGGCTGTTTCCCAACCTCGCGGTTCTCGCCCCCGGCGACGAACAGGACATGGCGGCGATGCTCGACTGGGCGCTCGGCCAACCCGGGCCGGTGGCGATCCGCTATCCAAAGGCGGTGGTCGATCTGCACGCCGGCGCACGGGCCCCGATCGAAGCCGGCGTCGCGGAGACGATGCGGGAGGGGGCCGACGGCGTGATCGTCGCCTGCGGCACGCTGCTCGGCGCGAGTCTCGCGGCGGCGGCACGGCTGTCCGACGAGGGGCTCGACGTGGCGGTGGTCAACGCGCGGTTCGTGAAGCCGCTCGACCCGCGGATCGTGGCGCGGATCGAAAACGCACCCTGGGCGGTGACCGTCGAGGAGAACGCCCTGCCCACCGGGTTCGGCGGCGCGGTCCTCGAGGCGCTCGCCGACGCGCGGGCGGCCGAACCGGGGGGGGGCGATCGCCGCGGCTCGACGACGCCGGTCCTGCGGCTCGGTCTTCCCGACCGATTCGTCGAGCACGGCGAGCGCGGCGAATTGCTCGCCGAACTCGGTCTCGACGCCGCGGGCATCGCGTCCGCGTGCCGCTCGCTCGCCGGCCGTTCACAGCCGATGCTCGGCGGCGGCCGTGTCTCGGCGACGCGGCGCTGACACCCTCCGGAGTCACCGATGCCCTCGAGCCGACGGCTGCGCCCCGACCGGCCCGTCCCCACGGGGCTGGGCATCGCGATCGTGGGTTCCTCGTCGCAGCCCGGCATCGCCGAGGAGGCGGCACGGCTCGAGCGCGTGCTCGTGGGGCGCGGCCACCGGGTGCGCACCTTGCACCTCACGCGGCGCGGTCCGGACGCCGCCGGCCCCGACCCCGCCGACGCTCCCGTGCTGCCCGATACCGATCTCGTGCTCGCCCTCGGCGGCGACGGCACGATCCTCCACACCGCGCGGTGGATGGGCTACCACCAGGTGCCCGTCCTGGGCGTCAACCTCGGCACCCTGGGGTTCCTGGCCGCCCACCCCCGCGGGGAGGCCGAAACGGCCGTCGCCGAGATCGAGGCCGGGCGATTCGAGTTCGTCGACCACATGCTCTTGGAGTGCGCCGTGATCCGCGGGGGAGAGACGGTCTGCCGGGAACTCGGCATGAACGACGTCTGCGTGGTCGCCGGCCCCCCCTTCGCGATGATCGAGATCCGTCTCCACGTCGACGGCGAATACGCCACCACGTACCGCGGCGACGGACTGATCGTCAGCACACCGGTGGGATCGACCGCCTACAACCTGTCGGCGGGTGGACCGATCGTCCGCAAGGACATCGACGCCTTCATCTTCACGCCGCTCAATCCGCACGCGCTCACCAACCGACCGGTGGTCGATTCCGCCGATCGTACCTACGACCTGTTCGTCCCCCGGCCCAACGCGGGGTCGGCGTGTGTCGTCGATGGCCGCGTGGTCACCTCGCTGGAGGAGGCCGATTGTGTGGCGGTGCGGCGTGCCACGCCGCGGTTCACGCTCGTCGAAACCGGCCACCATGGCTACTATCGCACCCTCCGCGACAAGCTCCACTGGGGAGGTGGGTTCCAGCCGACCGGCCCCCGGGTGACGCGGGGTGATCGCCCGGGCAGCTGAGGCTGCCACGACGGACCGACAACGCCACGCGACGACACGACGCCACGCGACGACACGGGGCCGCGCCCCACACACCGGCGCGGGAAGGAGATCGCTGCCATGGACGGCTTGCCACGACCGATCCGCCGCCGACGCTGGCTCGCCGCGGCCGTCGCCCTGCTTCCAGCCGCCGGGGGCCCCCTCCTCCGCGGCGACGACGCACCGGCGGCGGTGACGCTCGAATACCGGTTCCGCAACGGCGAACACCTGTCGATGGCGGTCGCCCACCGGGCGCTCACCGAAACCACCGTGTCCGGCGTGCGGCAGACGGTCGAAACCGCCACCGATTCGACGAAGCGCTGGCGCGTCGTCGGCGTCGACGACACCGGCAGGACGACGATCGAGCACTCGGTCGACGACGTGACGATGACGTCGCGCACCAGCGACAAGGGTGAGACCCGCTGGAGCAGCCGCGGCGCGGAACCACCGCCTCCCGGCTACGAGACCGTCGTCGACAACCTGGCGGTGCCGCTGTCGCGATGGGTCGTCGACCGGGCCGGACGGGTGATCGAACGGCGCGATCTGCGGCCCCAGCCGCCTCCCGCCACCGGCGATCTGATGGTGGTTCCGCTGCCGGACGGCCCGGTGGCGGTCGGCACGGAGTGGACGGTGCCGCAGGAAGTCGTCGTCGAGGTGCCGGGAGGTCCGCGGCGCGCGATCCGCACGCGCCTCCGTTACCGGCTGGATGATCTCCGCGACGGCGTGGCGACGATCAAGGTCGACACCACCGTGCTGACACCCGTCGACGACCCGCGCGTCGAGGCCCGCCTGCTCGAGCGGATCTGGGACGGTGCCATCCGCTTCGACGTCGATCGTGGGCGTGTCATCAGCCGCGCGACCGCGATCGACCGGCGGGTCGTCGGCTTCAGCGGCCCCGAATCGAGCCTCCGCTACAAAGCGAGTCTCGAGGAGCACCTCGAAACGACGACCGATCACGCGGCACGCTGATGCACGGATCGCCGCCGCACGGCGGCGTTGCGACCTCGTCTCACCCGGCGGCGAGCCGTTCCTCCAGGCAACGAATCGCATCGGCGATCCGCCAGGTGGTCTCCGCGAGGATCACGGGCCGCTCGGCCACGAGCCATCCGGCCACCGTCTTCTGCGCCGCGAGGACCGTCGAATGGCTGCGTCGGCCGAAAAACGCGCCGATTTCGGCCAATGGCGCCGCGGTGTGTTTGCGGGCCAGGAACATCGCCAGCATCCGCGGGTGGTTCGCGGCCCGCCCCCTGGTGCGCGCCTGCAGCGTTCCGGGCGCGAGCCCCAACCCCGCACAGACCGCGCGGTCGATGTCGACCAAGCGGATGCCCCGCCCACAGGCGCGGAGCAGGTCGGCCAGCGCTTCGGTGGCCAGATCGAGCGTGACGGGAACGCCGAGCATCAGCGATGTCGCCTCGAGTCGATTGACGGCGCCGGCCAATTCCCGTGGATGCCGCACCAGACGCGCGGCGAGGAACGCCACGACGTCGTCGGGCAGATCGATTCCCCGTCGTGCCGCCATCACGGCGACGATGCCGCGGCGCAGCGTCTCGTCGGCGGGCAGAATCCGCGCCGTCATGCCACCGCGCAGCCGTGCGAGCAGATCGGGCCCCAGTTCGGTGATCGTCTCCACGTCACGGTCGGCCGCGATCACCACCTGCCGGCCACGGCGGAGCAGGGCATCGACGGTGTGAAGCAGTTCGGTGACCGTGGCACGGGCGTTGCGCCCGGCGAAGAACTGCACGTCGTCGATGACGAACACCTCGGCACTGCGGCAGCCACGGCGAAAGGCCGCGGCGCCGCCGCCGTGGAGCGACTGCAGGAACGACGTCGTGAATTGCTCGGCGCTCTGCATCGAGACGCCCGCCGTCGGGCGCCGCTCGCGGACCCGCTGGCAGAACCCCTCGAGAAGATGCGTTTTGCCACACCCTCCGGGACCTACGATCACCAAAGGGGAGACGTGGCCGGGCCGCTCCAGGGCCATCTCGACCGCCGTGCAGGCCATGCGGTTCGGGGCTCCGGAGACGAATTCCTCGAGCCGCGGACGGGTCCGCGCGATCGACACCTCGCTCGCCCCATTCCGTCGCCGATCCGTGCTGCGGGAAGTCCGATCGGCACCGGGGGAAGCGCTCTGCAGCGCACGCGGCGGCACGGTCAGGCTGCGATTCGATCGCGGCGGCGGATCATCGATCACGGTCGGCTCACGGCCAACCGGTTCGAGGCCACCGGACACGGTGGCGTCGGCCGCGGCGGTCGGGGACGGATCGCCATCGGGCCCGTCGACCGCAGCAGGCTGGGCGGTGCCGGTGGGGCGGTGCCGCCAGGCGATGTCCACGCCGGCACCGAACGCCTCGCGTGCCGTCGCTGCGATGTCGGCGTGGAAGCTCCGCTGCAGCCACTCCAGGGCGAAGGCACCGTCGACGACGACCCGCACGTCCACGGTGCCGGAGTCCCGCGCGTGCACCTCGATGGCGGCCCCATCGGTGAACCACAGCTCGTAGCGCTGGACGCCGATCCGCTTCCGCAGCGACTCGCGGAACACCCGCTCTTTCGAGTCGTCACGGCGACTCGCGGCGGAGGGCCGCGATGGGCCGACCGGCCGGTCCGCCGCCGCCGCGGACGCTTCGGGGGGGGAAGACGCTCGTGCTTTTCTGGCGATCCGTGCCATGGCGTCGTTCCGGATTGCCACCCGCATCCGTCGGCAGGCGACGCGCGGCATCGAGTCGATGCCGCACGTGAACGAGGCGGAGTATAGGGGGGCGGGGAGTGCTGTCAATTCATGACAGCACAGCCACGACACCGGTGAAAAAACGTCGCGCCGGCTGGCATACGAGCGCGGCCCACGCCCCTCCTATACTCGCCGCCGCAGGTCATCCATGGGAGGGAGAACGCGTCGATGAACGAACCCCTCGCGCCCGTCGTGCGCCGTGCCGGCGCGGCTGGTATCCGCGGCGATCACCCGTTCGTCCGACCGCGTGCGTGGCTCGCGGCGACGTTATCGACGCTGATCATCGTCAGCGGCACCGCCGCGGCGGGAGACGAGCCCGCGCCGTTCGTTCCCGGGGAGATCTCGATCGGCGAACCGTTGCCGCTCCCCGGCGCCGCCCCCACTGCCCCGCCTCCGCCCCGGTTCGGAGCGATCCCGTCCGCCGCCCCGGCCGCACCCCGGGCGCCGGCGACCACGGGTGGATGGTTCGGTTGGACGCTCGACGACAGCGTCGTCGTCGGCCGTTTGGTGGTGGTCGCGGTGGCCGCCGACGGACCGGCCGCGCGGGCGGGCATCCGCCCCCAGGACATCCTGGTGGCGCTCGACGGCAAACGCCCCGCGACCGTCGACGAGTTGTCGAGCATCGTCGCGGGGCTGCCCGCCGGCCGTACCGTGGCGGCGGCGGTGGCACGCGCCGACGGCATCGAGGAGGTGTCCCTGACGCCGCAGGCGGCCCCGCCGCCCGCCGCCGCGCGGCGTTCGTCGGCGACCGTCGCCCCCGCGGCCGATTGGCAGCCGGCGACCGAGGGAGAGCCCCCGCCAACGCCCGCCGTCGTCCGGTCACGAACGCCATCGCCACCCACCGCGCCGGCGGCGAACCCCGACCCGCCACGCCGTCTGGCCGATCCCGCCGGCGCCGGTGGCCGCCCGGCCCTCGGCGTGCGGACCCGGCCCGTCGATCCGGCGATCCAGGCGCGCTTCGCGCTGCCGCGCGCAGCCGGTGCCCTGGTGATCGGCGTGGTGCACGAATTGCCGGCATCGCGGGCCGGTGTCCCGCCGGGAGCCGTGATCATCGCGCTCGACGAGCGGGCCGTGGAGTCGCCCGACGATCTCTCCCGACTGGTCGCGGCCGGTCCGATCGGCACGCCGGTGACGATCCGTTACGTGCTTCCGGGCGGCGGCACGCATGACGCCTCGGTGTCGCTCGAACGCCTGTCACCCGCGCTCGAACGGGCACTGGTGAGCCCGCCGCTCTCGGCCGGCGCCGGCGCGACCGCCGACGAGTGACCGCATCGGCAACGCTCACGCGGCCGGCGCGATGCCGATCGCCGGCTCCCCCGCGCCGACGCGACGCAGCTCGTCGGCGAGCGCGACGCCCGGGGGACCGGGCAACGCCGCCGCCCAATGGGCCACGCGCGATGGTTCGCGCCGCACGGCGACGGAGTGGCCGCGTTGGTGGCCGGTGGTCGCCCAGGCCTCGGCATCGTCGGAGAGTTGCGAGAGAAGACGCTCGATCCCGACGCGATGCCACTCGATGCCGTTTCGATCGAGCCCCGCCGGCACGTGGATCGGTCGGCTGACGACGGCGCGGGCGCGCGAGAAGGGGCGCGGGACCGCGAACCGATCCCAGGTGCCCAACCGCCACGGCCGTTCGTAGCCCAGGCCCATCGCCACGAGTGGAATGCCGAGCGAACCGGCCAGGTACACACAACCCGCCGCGAGGCGGCGGCGCGGGCCGCGCGCTCGCGCGCCGGCAGCGAGGGCGACGAGCTGGCCGAGGAC
>JBJSXB010000266.1:0-7715 GCA_046086245.1 Planctomycetaceae bacterium
TCACCTCCGCGGGCGGTGCGGGCAGGGATGGTGAAGAAGCAGGGCGACTCCCCCGGCCTCGCGGCCGGGGGAGTCGTTTTTTTTTCCCCAGCCCTCGGACGCCGGCCCGGGCGGGCGGTCAGCGCCGGGTGGACTTTTGGATCCGCGCCATCTGCTGCCGGGGCACGCGGTAGACCTTCGGATCATCGACCACACAGGGGGTGCTCCAGGTCTTGCCGTCGTCGCGCGAGAGGACGTTGTAGAAGAACGTCTTGAACCACTGCGTGCGATAGCCATAGGGATATTGCGACGTCACGTGGTCGTCCATCGTCAGATCGTCGACGCCCGGGCTGGCGAAGTAGTGCACCTGGCCGTCGGGCGAGAACGACATCCCCAGCGTCCACCAGCCGAGTTCGGTGACCTGCGGCCCGCGGATCTCGCCGCCGTTGCGCCCGCCACGGATCCGCAGATAGGCCGAGTCGGCGGCGCGACGGCCGTCGTGGGCGCTTTCGAAACAGATCCAGATGCCCGGCCAGTATTCCTCGAGACCCCACTTCCCCTCGTCGGGATGGTCGTCGGCGGTGATGATCGCGTGGGTGTAGCAGCCGGCGCGAAATCCGAACGACGGGCCGGAGCGGTCCTCCCACTGCTCGAACGGCGGCAGGTAGACCCGCGTCACGACGCTCGGGCTGTCGGCGGCGGGGATGCCACGGCCGGTGACCCGCTGCATGTTGTGGATCAGGTCGTCCTGGTGGGGCTGGTAGGTGATCCGGCCCGGGATGCCCGCGCGGAGGGTGGCGATGAGCAGGCCGTGGGTGCTTCCCTCGAGGCCGGGTGCAGGCAGTTCGACGCGTTTGACCACGTCGGGCGTGCCCCGCTTCATCCCCTCGAACCACTTGCCGCTGCGGCTGCGGGCGGTCGGCGTGCGGACGCGCTTGTCCTGCTCTTCCGAACTCTTGGGGTGGTTGTAGTTCCACGACCACGCGTCGTCCTCGAAATCGTCGCCGACGGCGGCGACCAGTTCGCCCGTGCCCGGGACGAGCACCGGCTTCCGCGGCGCCGCGCGCGGTGGCGTGGCGGCGGGTGCGGATGCCGGTTGTTCCTCGGTCGCGGGCAGGGCCGCCGGAATCTCCTCGTCACCGGCGACGGCGGCAGCGGCCGGGGCCTCCGGCACCACGACCGCGTCGGCGTTCGCGTGTCGGCACAGCGCCGCCAATGCCAGCGCCGCCACCGTGATGGCGCTGTCCCGGCGCGCGCCCGATCGCCTCGGCTGGAAGGATGCCGTCATGGGATGCGGCTCCGGTGGGTGAAAGAAGAGAACGGCGTGACCGACCGCTCCCCGGGTTGATCGACGTTCCCCGGGTCGGGCGTTCGCCGCCCCCGTCGCCGCCGGTCCCGCACCCGTGTCCGGCAGCGGTCACGGAATCGGCGGCGTTGCCCGCAACCTCACCAGGTTTCCCCGCTTCGCCCGTCAGCTCCGGGGGCACCGGTCGCGAAAACTCGTCTGGTCACCGGTGCGCGGAAACGTCACAAGCCTTTCCGCGTCCGTCGAGCAACGTTTCCCTGGTCTGCCGTCATGCCGACACCAGACTCCGCGCTCCGCCGGCTGGTCACCTGCGGCTGTGTCGTGATCCTGTTGACCGGCACGCGGTCGATCGCTGCCGCCGATCCACCGCGACGCGATGGCGACTCCGCCGGCGGAACGATCGTCCTCCGCAGCCATATCGAGCCGGTCGGAGCGGCCGACAGCGGGGCCCATCTGCCGGCGGCCGGGCTGGTCACCACCCGTGCGCCCGACATCGTGCGCGAGCAACTCGGCCTGCCGCGCGGTCGCGGGCTGGTGGTGGTATCGGTCGCTCCCGACTCGCGCGCGTCGCGTGCCGGCATCTGCCGCCACGACGTGCTCGTGGCTCTCGACGGCCAGTGGCTCATCCTGCCGGAGCATTTCCAGGAACTCCTCGACACCGCGGCGGACGACGCGGCACTCGAGTGCCGTCTGATCCGTGGCGGCAAGCCACTGGTGGTCTCCCTTTCCGGCCGGCCGGCCGCCACCACGGCCGCCACCACGGCCAACGACGACCGGCCGCGCCCGGCCGCCCCGGCGGCCGTCGCCGACGCGCCGCAAGCGCCCCCCGACGCCCCTGCGGGGCTCCGCCCCGACGCCCCCGCGGCGCTCCGCCCCACCCCTCCGGCCGCCGACGGCCCACGGCCCGACAACGTCGCCCCCTCGGCCCCCGCGACTCACGATCGCCCGATCGCGGCCGCGGTCGGTGCCGCCAGCGATTCTTCGCTCGTGCAGGCCGACGCCGACTACACGATCAAGCTCACCCCCGGGGCCGGCCTTCGCCTGGTGGTGCAGGACCGGCGCGGTCGCGTCGTGTTCAACGGACCGATCGACACGCCGGCCCAGCGCGCCAAGATGCCGTTGGCGGTCCGCACGCGCGTCGAATCGCTCGAACGGGTTCTCGCGGAGCGGGCACCGCCGCCCGCAACGGTGGGCCAGCGCCTCGCGTCACGCGCCGCGTCGAAGGTGCCGTCCCCGAACCCCGCGCCGGCCGCGACGCCGGCAGCGGCGTCACGGGAGGGCACTCCGGCGACGGACGGACCGGCCGACACGCCGCCCGCGTTGCCGGTGGCGCCGGTCGAGATCCGTTGAGCCGAAGCTCCGGGGCCCACCGTGCCACGCCACGCTCCCGGTAGCGACCGGCGTGGCGGCTCACCAGCGCCCTTCGGCCGTATTGCTCGACCAATTGCCGCTGCCGCTGGCGCCACGGCCCGCGGCCGTTCCACCCGATGCCTGGCCGGGCCACGTCGTCCGCCAGGGATTCGGACCCGCCAACGGCCCGCTCGGCAGCTGGATGACCCACGGCCCCGCCCCGCGCGACATCCGCACGAACGACTCCTCCATCTGGCGGCGCTGCGCCTCCAACTGGCGGTGCTGACGACGGCGATTCGCCTCCGCCGTCGCCACGGCATAGGCCTCGCGCGCCGCGCGGCTGGCCTCTCCGGAGGCGGCGATCGACTCCTCGTAGCGCTGCGCCTGGAGCTTGTCACGGGCGCTGGAAAATGCCCGCGTCGCCGCGGTCAGGTCGGCGGAAAGTCCCTCCGCGTACCACGCCGCGACCCTGCGGATCAGCCCGTCGGCCTCCTCCAACTCGGTCACCGCCTGCCGGGCGAGGCGATCGTCTTCGTCGGCCAACTCCCCGCCGCGCGCCACGGTCGCCTCGGCGGCGTCGAGCACCTGCGCCGTGCGCGGGTAGTCGGGCCGGTCGACGCGCAGCGCGCGGGCCGCCGTGTCGACGAGCCGGCCCGCCTCGCGGCAGTGTTCGTTGGCCCGCGGGCGGTCGGTCCGTTGCCGCTCGAGACGGACCGCGAGCGACTCGACCCGTCCGCCGACGTCGCGGATCCGCCCCGGTACCGTCTCGACGAGCGAACCGATCGACCGCTGACGATCGAGGATCGCGTCCTGGCATCCGGCTGCCCAGTCGAGTTGCCGCTCCGCCTCCTCGAGCAGTGCCACGGCGCGGAACAGGTGTTGCCGGGAGGGTTCGGCCGCCTCGCGGGCTTCGGCGATCAACGCCTTGGCGCGCGACACCCCCTCGTCGGCCTTGGCGACGTTGTCGGCGATGTCCTCCCAGCTTTCGGGCGCCGCGCGCTGGTCCAACCACCCGAGCGCCTCGACCGCCACGGCGCGGCCGCGCCGCGATTCGTCGGCTCGGACCACGAGCGCCGGCAGCAGTTCGTCGATACGGGCCCGCGCGGCTGCCACGCTCTCGAGCAGCGCCAGCGCCTCGGCCAACGAGGTGTCGGCGGCGTCGAGATGCGTCGCCGCCGCCTCGATCTCGCCGGCATCGAGCAACCCGGCCGCCACCTGTTCCTGCTCCCGCGCCCGCGACAGATGCACCGAGGGATCGGCTCCCGGTTCCGTCAGCAGCCATCCCTCGGCGCGCCGACCGCGCACGCGGGCCTCGGCCGCCTCGAGCGCCGCCACCAGTCCGCGCCTCCGGTCGTCGGCCCCCTCCAACGCGTCGAGCCGCTCCGACTGCCGCTCGATCGCGCCGATCGCCTCCTCGAGCCGGCCACGGGCGGTGACGGGATCGGGTTCCACCTCGCGCCGGGCCAGTTCCAGCGCGCGGTTGGCGGCGGAGAGGCCCGGCTGGAACGACGCCCCGGACCGCGACCGCGTCGCCAATCCCGCCACGCGCGCGCTGGCCGCCGCCGCCAGCGTCTCCAACCGCGTCGCGAGGTCGCGCGATGTCTCGTGGGCGCGTTCCAGTTGGTCCAGCGGCCCCCGGCAGGCCCCCGCGACGTCGGCCAGCGGTGGCCGGGAATCGGCCGCATCGAGCAGGCCGATCACGTCGCGGCTCGCCGACGTGCCCAGCCACCATTCGTCCTTGATGCGGTCGTCGGCCCGCTCCCAGACGTCCATCAGCGACAGCCACCGCTCCCGATAGCGTGCGATCGCCTCCTGCACTCCGTCGTAGACCACCCGGGTCTGCCCTTCCATCGGCGTGGCGAAATCGGGATCGGAGTGGGGCAGCATCCGGTGCCGCTCTTGCTCGGCGTCGAGGAGGTCGGACAACGAGACCACCTCGGACTTGAAGGCGGCGAGTTTCTCGCGCGCCTGGCGCAGCAGGCTGCGATGCCGCAGCCATTGACTGACCAGCGCGGCCAGTGCCAGCGCGGCCGTCGAGCCGATCAGCAGCGCCGGCAGCGTGCGCGTGCGGAACACGCGCTGGGACTCCGCCTTGGCGAGGCGCTTTTCGGCACGTGCCCGCACCTGGAACTCGGTCGCGGCGATCAGGTCCTCGAGCCCCTCGCCGACCGCGCCGTCGCGGGCCTTCGCCCCGAACACCTTACCGATCAGTTCGCGCTCGATGGTGCCGGTGTCGAGCCCCGATACGTCGGCGAGCTGCGGCGGCACCCGCATCGCGATCCCGCGCCCCCCCTGATCGACGAGGATCGTCACGTCGCGGTCGGGCGCGAAGCCGGCGCCGATGCCGGTGGCGTCCCCCGCCGCGCCGTCACGCCGCCAACGCTCGACGAGGCCGTCGAGCAATTCGGCCGGCGCGCGCCCCTGGCCGTCGCCGATGACGATCACACGGTACTGCCGGCCCGACGCCTGCCGCACCTTGTCGATCGCCGTGCGCAGGTCGTCGAACGTGTCGGGAACACCCGAGACGGCCACTCCCCCCCGGGTGCCGGCGCTCTCCTGGGCACCGACCCGCCCGGCGAGTGCGACGACGACCAACCCCGCGACGGCGCCGCGGACGAGGCCGCGGCGAGAGCACCAAAGCATGACGACGATCCTCGGAAACGATGGCCCGAACGACATGGCGGGACGACGCGCGGCGGCGTGGCGGCCGCCGGAAGGCTAGGGATTTTACGGCAGCGGCGCGCGATCGGGGGGAGCACCCGGGACGCGGCTCCCGCGAACGGCGCCGCTCGGCGCGTGGCCGAGGGCCATGGATGGACTTTGGCCACGGGCTGTCAGCGTCCTGACGGCCGCCCCGACGACGACTGGCCCGAAGAACCCGACGGCCGCGCGCCGCTCCCGCGGCTCGATGGCGGCACCGTCGCCCGCGACGGGCTCCAGGCGTTCGGCCCCTGGCGATTGCCCGCACCCTGGTCGGCGGAGCCGCGTCGGCCACCGAGCAGCGGCCCGGTGCCCGGATTGGCGATGCCGCCTCGCGTGCCTCCCCCGGCCCGTGCCGATCCCCGCGGCGGCAACGGATAACTGCCCCCACGGAACACGGTCCCGTTGCCACCGGGCACCCACCCGAACGCCTCGGGCCTTCCGCCGTCCGTCACCCCGGGCCGACCGGTGCCCGACGGCTCGGCGCCGCCCGTTGCCGTTCCGCCGCCCGACCGACCCCGCGACGGCAGCACCGACTCGATCCGCGCACGGCGCGCGTCGTCGGATCGCCCCGTGGCACCGGCAGCGCCGCGCCGCGGCGGCACGCCGTCGACGACCGGCGGCACGCCGTCGAAGACCGGCGGCACGCCGTCGGCCGCTGGCGGGTCGTCGCCCGGCACTCCGGTGATCCGCTCGCGCAACCCGTCGCGAGGGTCAGGGGGGACGGCTTGATCGGTCTCGCCACGCGGCCGGCCGGTGAGCGGGTCGATTTCCCGCGCCCTGCGCGTTTCCTGGCGTTGCCGGCGGAGCTTCGATTGCGCGATCGCCGCCTCGACCTCGTCGACCGTGCCGTCGCCGTCGAGGTCATAGCGCCGCATGATCGCCTCGGCCGACCAGGGCCCCGCGTAGCGCGACGCCGCCGCCCCATCGTCGGCGGCGGGCAGCGGCGGGGCGACCACGAGACACCACAGCGGCACGGCCGCGACGGCCACGGTTCGCGCCACCGGTGATCGGGTTGCCGGCGTGAGAGTTGCCGGCGATAGAGCTGCCGGCGATCGCTGGCGGCCGGTGCGTCCGTCGCGGGTTCCCAGGATGTTTCGCCACGCTCCACGCACGGCGTCGTGCGCCGCTTCGCCGTCCGCACCCAGGGGCCGCTGTCCGCCTCGAAACACCACGCCTTGAAACACCGTGCCGACCATGGGTGGACTCGCTGGGGTGACGTGGTCGATCCAGGCCCCGATTGTAGCGGCCCGGACCGCGGCGAACGAAGCGGGCATGCCCCGCTGGGGCCGCACCCCGCGGGGAGACCTCGGTCACCCGGGAAAGGCGGTCACCCGGGAAAACGGTGGCCCATCTTTTCCCGTTTGGTCTCGATGTACCGGCGGTTGAACTCGTGGACCGGCGGCAGGATCGGCACCTGATCGACGACCTCCAGATCGAAGCCCCCGTAGATGAAGGCATCAGTCTTCTTCGGGTTGTTCGTCAGGAGACGCACCCGGCGGAGACCCAGATCCTTGAGCAACTGCATGCCGACGCAGTAATCACGGGCGTCCACCTTGAAGCCGAGCGCGACGTTGGCCTCGACGGTGTCGAGACCACGATCCTGGAGTTGGTAGGCGCGGATCTTCTCCACCAGTCCGATCCCCCGTCCCTCCTGCGGGAGGTAGACGAGCACGCCGGACCCCTCCCGGCCGATCATCTCCAACGCCATGTGGAGTTGGTCGCCGCAATCGCAGCGCAGGCTGTCGAGCAGGTCGCCGGTGAAGCACGAGGAGTGGATCCGCACCAGCGCCGCCGGCGCCGCCGCGGGATCTCCGGCCACGAGGACGATCGGTTGCTGCGCCTCGAAACGCACGCCGTAGGCGATCACGCGGAAGCGGCCCCAGCGCGTCGGCAGGTCGGCCTCGGCGATCCGTTCCACCAGTTTCTCGCGCGCCCGGCGCTGGCGGATCAATTCCTCGATCGAGATGATCTCGAGGCGGTGCTCGGCGGCCAGCGCGAACAGGGCGGCGCGGTCGGCGCGGTTGCCGGTGTCGTCGAGGATCTCGCACAGCACCCCGGCCGGCTGCATGCCCGCCATCCGCGCGAGGTCCACCGCCGCCTCGGTGTGGCCGGCGCGGCGCAGCACGCCCCCCTCCTTCGCCACCAGCGGGAAGAGGTGCCCCGGGCGGACGAAGTCGGCCGGCTTGGCGTCGGGGGAGAGGATGGCGGCGATGGTGGCGGCGCGTTCGGCCGCGGTGATCCCGGTGCGGGCGCTGACGTGGTCCACCGGCACGGTGTAGGCGGTGCCCAGCGGCGTGGAATTGGTCTGGACCATCATCGGCAGGTCGAGGCGCCGCGCGGTCTCCGGCAGGATCGGCATGCAGACCTGGCCGCGGCC
>JBJSXB010000267.1:0-2752 GCA_046086245.1 Planctomycetaceae bacterium
GGTTAACAGCCGCTTGCTCTACCAACTGAGCTATCGGGGAATCGACCGGCTCTCCCGCGCTACCCGAAGGCGGCAGGATCGATGGCGAACACTGGAGAATAGCCGAAAAAAAGCCGCCGGGCGAGGGGGGCGTTGCGGCCGGAAAACCGGAGTGGCCGACGGCCGTCGCCTCGCCGTCGGGCCGCGGGACGCCCGCCCGTTTCAGCCGGGCACTGTCGCAGTCGGGCTGGCACGGCGGCTATCGGCCGGGCGCCGTCCCGGCTGGCGGGGGTTGCCTCGCCGCCTCGGCGACGAGGTGCTTGTCGAAAAATGCCAGGATCGGCGTGGCGACATCGTGGCCGGCGTAATCGATGCCGAACGTGTGCGGAGCGCCCTCGATCACGAGCAGGTCGTGCGGGACACCGGCGGCCAAAAGCGCCCGTGCGAAGGCCGCGCTCTGTTCGACAGCCACGGTCGTGTCGGCCGTGCCGTGAAGAATGAACAGCGGCGAATCGCCGGCATTGGCCTGCCAGGCGGGCGACGCTTGCCGGTAGAGATCGGGGGCCTCCTCGCGCGTGGCGGCGAGCATCTTGAGGTCGTGGTAGGTGAGCAGGTCGGCAGGGCCATACAGGTCGACCGCGCATGCCACCCGCGACGAGAGCGGCGCGGCGAGGCAGGATTCCTCAGGCGGCTCGAGGCCGTCGTCCGGGCCGGTCACGGCCAACAGCGCCGCCAGCGTGCCCCCCGCCGAGCCGCCGATCGCCCCGATCCGGTCCGGGTCGATGCCGAGGCGCTCGGCGTGGCGCTTGAGCCAGATCACCGCGGCTTTCGCGTCCTGGAGGTTTCGCGGCCAGACGCGCTGCGTCGTGCCCGCCTGCCACAGCGCGTAGTCGATGCTCATCCCGAGGTAGCCGCGACGGGCGAGGGCGGAGCCGATCCCGATCTCGCGACGGGCGTCTTTCTCGCCGCCGTTGAACCCACCCCCATGGATGATCACCACGGCGGGGTGACCGGCGGTGGGACGCGGGCCGAGGGGATGGTAGAGGTCGGCCCGCGGCGTGCGGCCGGCGGGGAGATAGGCGACGTCGCGCTCGACGCGGACATCGTCGGGGAAGACCTTCGGCTTTTTCGGCTCGGCTCCCCGGAGCACGGCCGATGGAAGCAGCACCGCGACGGCCGCGGCGGCGAGCGCCCCCGGCCGCCGCCGGCTCACGACTGCGGCTCCCGCCGCTTCTCCATCAGCACGCTGTTGCCGCGGGGGTTGTATTCCAGCCGCGACATGAAGTTGCGCATCAGCATCACACCCCGGCCGCTGGGGACCTCGAGGCGGTCGTCGGCGGTGCAGTCAGGCACCTGGGCGGGATCGAAGCCGTCCCCCTCGTCGGTGATCTGGATCCGCATCACCTCGGCATCGACGTGGCAGACCACGTGGACCGTCTTGCCAGGGTCGAGTTTGTTGCCGTGGACGATTGCGTTGACGATCGCCTCCTCGACGGCGAGATGGATGCTGAACACGTCGCCGGTCGACCAGCCGTGCGCCCCGAGTTGCTCGAGCAACTCCTCGGTGATCTGGCGGCTCGAGCCGCGTTCGCTCGGCAGCTGCACATCGCTGCGCCAGGCGGGGAGGCGGGGCTCGCGCACGTCGCCGCGGCCGTCGTCGCTGTTCTTCACTCCACCCACGAATGTCTCGCCCCCGAACGCAGGCGTCAGAAGGCCGCCAGCGCTTCGGCTTCGCTGCCCCGGATGTCGAACATCCGGCTGAGTTTGGTGATCTCGAAGACCTCCATGATCTCCGGGCAAACGTCGCTCAACTTCATCCTCGCCTTCGCGGTCTTGACCCTGCGGTCGAGCGTGATGAGCTTGCCGAGCGCGGCGCTGGAGATGAACTCCACACCGGTGAAATTGAGGAGGATCGCGCGCCGTTTTTCCTTGTCGACAAGGTCGAACAATTCGGCGCCGAGTTCGCCGACCTGGGACTCGTCGACGATCTTGCGATCGACGAATCGCACCACCGCGACGTCGCCCGAATCGGACACGCTGATTCTGCGATGAGCCGTCGACATGGCCGCTCCGGGCGATGATGGAAAGGCCCTGCGGAGGTGACCCCCACCATCCGCGAGTTCCGTCGGAAGAGGGAAAACGACATCGCCGGGAGCGTACCCCCTGATGCGTTGAAATGCCATCGGCTGCCCTCGAGACCAACACTGCTCCTGCCACTTTGGCAGCAGTTTTGATCGCTGAAACGCCTGGATTCGCCGGCAGGCCACAGCGGGAAATCGGCGCCGCCGCAGCGGCCTTCGTCGCCGATCGGTGTGTTTCCCATGGTTCTGGCGCGCCAGTTGCTCTGGTCGTGCGAAGGTTCGTGCGGGTGCCCGGACGGCAGGATCACTCGTCTGCCCATCTCCGCGTCCTTCCGCCCCAAAGCGGTGGCCCGCGGGTGTGAGCGGCCGAGTGTGAGCGGCGAAATGTATGCGGTCGTGTGTCGGCGGTCGGATTCGCTTCGGCGAGATTTGGTTTGGCGGGATTGGGTTCGGCGGCCGTCACCGTGGCACCGGGGTCGTGTTCCGTGCCCCGGCCGTCGCCTCGCCGCAACCTTCGTTCCGCATGTACCCAGCCTGAGCTGTCAACCGTCCGCCCGTGACTCGTCAGTACCCACCAGTGAATCGCTTCCCGCAGCAGACAGGAGATCCATCCCCGTGACCACCAGCAAGTCCGCCCGGAAGAAATCGACCCTCGTGCCGCTCGGCGACCGCGTCGTGGTGGAGCGGGAGGA
>JBJSXB010000268.1:0-9419 GCA_046086245.1 Planctomycetaceae bacterium
CCGCCGACGATCTCGGGGGGTGGATCGGCGGCCGTCGGCGTGATGTCCACGATCGCGGTGCCGGCGCGCAACGGTCCGGCACTCACGGAAGGGGCGGTGGCCAGCGTTGCGAGCAGCCACACCAGCGCTGGTCCGGTGAACGTGCGCACGGCACCGTTTCCGCGGTAGTCCCTTCGTCGTCGACGCCGGCGACGAGCGTTGTCACCGGGGCCCGCGCCGGGCACCGGCGAACGCCCAATGAGTCTAGTCGGCCGACCCCCGGCCCCGCGAAGCCGGTGAACGGTGGCCGCGGACGGTCAGGTGGGGAGGGGGCGCGGCGGATCGGGATCGATCTGCCCCGCCACCGTGTCGGGCGCGGGGAGGACGCGCGGGATCTCGGCGACGCGCATCCCGAAACCGGGGCCGGCGAGCGACGACAGATCGACGCGCCCGCCGCGCCGGCGGTAGATCCCGGGATGGATCGTCGCCTCGGGGCGCGACGCCTCCGGGCAGAACTGCATGCCGTTGGTCTCGACGCCGGCGAGCGTGCCGGCGTGCGCCGCCAGCCGCAGGTGCGGAATCGCCGCCAGCATCGGATTGGTGAGATCCTGCACCATCACGTCCATCCCGCAGGCCCGCGCGTAGGCGAGGCTGAGCAACGCGCCGGAGAACGTCTTGCAGGTCTTGAGGGCGACGCCGTTCCAGCCGAGCTTCCGGCCGACGGCGACCTGTCGCCAATCGTGGGCGCTCTCGTCGAGAAACAGCCGTGTCCGCGCTCCCAGCGAGTGCACCGCGATCGGGTGCGATGCCAAGTCATAGGGGAAGGGTTGTTCGACGTAGAGGAGCCGCCGCGCCAGTTCCGGCAGCGTCGCCGCGCTGCGGTCGAGGGCGGCGTGCACGTAGCCAGGGTCGGTGACGGTGCAGTTGAAGTCGGCACAGAAGTGACGCACACCGCACGCCAGTCCGATCCGGCCGACCCGGCCGAGCCGATCGACGTCCCAGTCGAGGTCGTCGCCGCGCAGCTTCACCTTGAGGCATTCGAGGCCATCGCGTGCGATCCAATCGGCCAGCAGCAGCGGCTCGCCATCATCCGGCTCGTCGCCGCGGAGATCGGCCGGCTCGAGCGGATCGAGCCCCCCCACGAGGTGCCAGGCGAGCAGGGTCTGCGGCGGCCGCGGGACGAGCAGTCCGTCGGGGTGGCGGCCGGCGAGCGCCGTGGCGGGGAGGTCGTCGGCTCCGCGCAGGTACCAGGCGAGGTCGCGGGAGAGCCAGGCCGCCGAGAGGGTGGCGAAGGCGTCGCGGCCGTGGAGATTGCCGTAGGCGTCGTGCAGCGCGAGATCGAACGGGCTCAACGCGATCAGCGCCGCCAGTTCCGGCACGGGGCCGCCGACCGCCTCCCCCCCCGCCGCCGCGGCGAGGGCGTCGAGCCGACCGGTGCGAAAATCGTGGCCGATCTCCAGCGCGTGGCCCGTCCCGGCGAAGCCGGCCAGGTCGCCGACGGCGCCGCGGCACAAACGCACCATCGCGTCGTGTCGTGCGGCGTACGAAAGCGACGCCGACGGCCAACCCCACTGCACCGCCAGCGGTGTCTCCCCCCAGCCGACGGCGGAGCGACCGCCGGTTCCGACGACGCGCACGGCGACGCGGGCGCATGTCACGCGCTCCACCACCTGGCCGCCGAACTTCAACGGCATTCGCAACTCGACCGGGAGGAGAAACAGCGCGGCGCCGGCGACGCGCACGTCGGTGGAGAGGGGCATCGCAGCGCTCCGGCGGAGGGAACGGGATCGGGCGGCGTCACCAGTAGCAGGCACGCTCGACGCGATCGGCGGTCGGCGGACGCTCCTCCGGCAGCGGCCGGATCCAGGCGTCGGTCCGCACGCGCTGGACCACCGGATCGTCGTCCCAGCGGCCGCCGAGGATGCCGAACATGATCTGCACCGGCCCGCCGAGATGGACCGCCTGGCGTCCCGAGCGTTTGACATGCGCGGCCAACGGCATGCCGTAGGCCCCGGCACCGATGAGAGCGACGTCGTAGTCGACGCGGTCGATCCGCTCGATCATCGAGTCGAGGGCGGCGAACCAGTCGGGAAAACCATGGCTCTCGCCGCCGAGCGACTGCACCGCCGGCAACGTCAACAGGTCGAACGCCGGGAGGACGTCGAGTCGGGGAAAGATCTGCTCGCGGCGGTCGTACTGGCGGCGGATCGACTCCGCGAACGGATGGATCACCAGGACGCGCCGCCCCGCCAGGCAGCGGCTCCAGGGAGGATCGTACAGTTCGGGGCGGAGGTCGCGGCCGGGGATGAGGCGCGCGTCGGGAAACAGGTGCCGGACGCGCTGTTCCTCGGGCAGCCAGCTCCCCAGCAGGTCGATCGCGCGGGCGTCGGTCGCGAGCCGATCGGCGAACCGCTCCAGCCCCGTGTCGGTGAGCGGGAAGAATCCCGACCAGTCCGCCATGTGACGGCGGATCCGCGGGCTCCAACGGTCGGTGGCCCGCATCTCGCCGAGCAACACCTTCCAGCGTTTCGTCCACACGCTCCGCGGATCACGGATGTCCCATACCGACAGCATGGCCGCCAGCTCGGTGGAGCCGAAGCGGCTGATCATGCAGGGGGTCCCCGCGGAGAGCGTCGTGGCGATCAACGCCGCGGCGTCGGCGCCCCGGGCATCGACCGGCAGCCGGCGGCGCTTGGCCGGCAACAGCGCCGTCCGCGCCGCCGCGACCCACTCGACGAACCGGTCGGGCAGCCTCATGCAATCCGCTCCACGCGGGGGATCGCGGGAAGGCCGTAGCGGTAGGGGTCGCCGCCGCCGAAGTACAGCGTCGATTCGGCGGTGATCCACGCCCGCCCGGCGACCGTGGGGACGATCGCGTCATCGACGCGGCGGACCGTCGCCTCGTAGACGCCGCCGAGGATGCTCTCCTGGCGCCACGGTTCGCCGGTGGGGAGCCGACCGTCGGCGTGGAGGCAGCCGACGATGGCGCCGGTGCCGGTGCCGCACGGAGAGCGATCGAAGGCGCCGTCGGGACAGAGGACGAAGTTCCGTGCGTGGTTGGCGGGATCGGCCGGCGGGCCGAGGAGCACCACATGATCGATGACCGCACCACCGTCACCGGCCAGCCCGCGGGCGTCGAGCGCGCGGCGGATCGACCACGCGCGCCCGGTGAGCCGCGGCACGTTCGCCGCCTCCAGCGTCTCGCCATGGTCGGCGCTGATGAAAAACCACAGCCCGGCGGTGGCGACGTCGCCGGTCACCTCGCGGCCGTCGTCGCAGCGCAATCGGACGCCGCGTGCGGTGCGCCGGGCAGGCACGTTGTCGAACGCCGCCGCGTCGTCGCCGTGCCATGTGACCGTGACGACCCCGGCGGGGGTCTCGAGCGCGAAGGTACCGGGCCCGATCATGCCCAACCGCCCGAGCGTGACCGCAAGTCCGATCGTGGCGTGGCCGCACATGTCGAGATAGCCGACACGGTTGACGTAGATCGCGGCGAACCGGCAGCGCGGGTCGGTCGGCGGCACGAGGATCACGCCGACCATCGCCTCGCCGCCGCGCGGATCGCCGACGAGGGCCCGCCGGATCGGATCGTGATCACGACGGAAGGCGTCGCGCCGCGCCCGCAGGTCGCCGCCGGCGGGACACCAGGCGGCCGCGGCCGGATCGACCACCACGCGCGTCGGCTCGCCGAGCGTGTGGGAATCGACGACGAACAGCCGCTCCGGGAGCGGGGACGCCGGCCCGTTCATGGCGCGGCGATCCGCGTCGGCGGACGGGTCCGGATCGCCTCGCGGACGATCGCCATCACCTCCTCGCGCTCGGCGCCGTCGAGCGGCCGGCGCGGCGCGCGCACCGTCTCGCTCCCCAGTCCGGTCGCGGCGGCGGCGAGCTTGATGCATTGCACGAGGGTCGGACGGGTGTCGAGATGGAGGAGCGGCGTGTACCAGCGGTAGACGCTGCGGGCCTCCTCGAACCGCCCGGCGAGCGCGAGATCCCAAAGCAGGCGGTTCTCGGCCGGGAAGGCGTTGACCAGTCCGGAGACCCAGCCGCGGGCCCCGAGGACGATGCTTTCGAGTACCAGGTCGTCGACACCGCAGAGGATGACGTAGCGGTCGCCGGTGAGATTGACGATGTCGGTGATCCGCCGCGGGTCGTCGCTCGACTCCTTGACGGCGACGATCGTCGGCTCGTCGCCGAGATCGGCGATCTGCTCGGGGCGGAGATCGACACCATAGGAGACGGGATTGTTGTAGAGCATCACCGGCAGACCGCTGGCCTGGGCGACCGCGCGGAAGTGGGCGATGTTCTCCGCGGGGCGCGGCTTGTAGACCATCCCGGGCAGCACCATCAGACCGTCGGCGCCCAGCCGCTCCGCCTCGGCCGCCCAGCGGCAGGCGTTGCGGGTGGTGTATTCGGCGACGCCGGTGACCACCGGGACGCGGCCGCGCGACGCCTCGATACCGAGCCGCAGCACCGTGCGCTTCTCGTCGGTGTCGAGCGACGTGCCCTCGCCGACGGTGCCCATCACCACGAGGCCGTGGATGC
Organism: Planctomycetaceae bacterium; assembly: GCA_046086245.1. GTDB lineage: Bacteria > Planctomycetota > Planctomycetia > Pirellulales > UBA1268 > F1-20-MAGs016. The sequence goes on from JBJSXB010000268.1 coordinate 4,525, forward strand.
CCCCCTCGATCAATCGCTCGAAGTGACGGCGTGTGGCGTCGGCATCGAGGCGTTCGTCCGGGTGAAACTCGGTCGTCGCGGCGGCGTAGACGCCGCGCCAATCGATCGGCATGGGAGCGTTCCTGGGGGGCTCGGTCATCCGATTGTATGCTCCCGGGGCGGACCGCCGGACGTGGCGGAGTCACGCGGCCGATCCTCGCGGGTGGCAAGATGGAGGTCACCATCGTCGGCGCCGGCATCGTCGGTGCAGCCATCGCCCGGGCGCTGGCGCGGGAGGGCTCCCGCCGGGTGACCGTGTGCGAGGCGCGGTTCCCCGGCGGCGGCGCGACGGCGGCGGGCATGGGGCACCTGGTGGTGATCGACGACTCCCCGACCCAATTGGCGCTCACGGCGCGGGGCCGCGCGCTGTGGGCCGACGAGGCGGCGCGCCTGCCGCGCGCCGCGGAGTACCGGCAGACCGGGACGCTCTGGGTCGCCGCCGACGACGAGGAGATGGCCGACGTGGTCGCCAAAGCGCGGCGGCTCGGCGCGGCCGGCATCGGGTGCGACGTCGTCGACGGCCCGACGCTCGCACGGCGCGAGCCGGCGCTGCGAAACGGACTCGCCGGGGCGTTGTCGGTGCCCGACGACGCGGTGGTCTATGCGCCCCCGGTGGCGGCGGCGTGGCTCGCCGAAGCGGTGGCGGCGGGGGCGACGGTGCGGCGCGACAGCCCCGTCGTCGCGGTCGACGCGCCGGGCCGGGTGCGCTTCGCCGACGGCACGCTGCTCGACGGCGACGCCGTGGTGATCGCCACGGGGGCGGCGGCGGCCGCGCTCCTCCCCGGCGTGCCGGTGCGGCCGCGCAAGGGGCATCTGGTGATCACCGACCGCGTCCCCGGCATGGTGCGCAGTCAGCTGGTCGAACTCGGGTACGTCAAACGTGCGCACGACGTCGGCACCGACTCGGTGGCGTTCAACGTGCAGCCGCGCGCGACGGGACAGCTGCTCGTCGGTTCGTCGCGGCAGATCGACGTCGCCGACCGCGCGATCGACGAAGCGATGCTCGGGCGGATGCTCGCGCGGTGCCTGGAGTTCATGCCCGCCTTGGCGGGCGTGCCGGCGATCCGCGCCTGGGTCGGGCTCCGCGCGGCGACCCCCGACGGGCTGCCGCTGGTCGGACCGTGGCCGGGCGCCGCCGGGATCTGGCTCGCCACCGGGCACGAAGGCTTGGGCATCACGACGGCACCCGCCACCGCCGAGACGCTCGTCGGCCGATTGCGCGGCCGGTCCGACCCGTTGGCCGCGGCGCTCGCGCCGGCGCGCTTCGGGGGCGCCTTCACGGGAGCGTGGGCATGAGCGTCGGAGGACGACGGCGCGTGACCGTGATCGTCGACGGAGTGCCGCTGGAGGTGCCCGAGGGTGACACGGTGGCGGCGGTACTCCTCAATCGTGGCGGCCCGCGGGCCTGGGAGGTACGCCGCGCGGTGGGCGGGGGGCCGCGCGGCCCGCTGTGTGGCATGGGGATCTGCTTCGAATGCCGGGCCACGGTCGATGGCCGGCCGCAGGAGCGGACCTGCATGATCGTGGTCTGCGAGGGCATGGAGGTGCGCACCGATGACTGACGGGGCGCGCGCATCAGGCGGCGGTGTGGTCGACCGGCATGTCGACGTCCTCGTCGTCGGCGCCGGACCGGCGGGCATCGCCGCCGCGACGGCGGCGGCCGGGGCGTCCGGCGACGTGCTGCTGATCGACGACAATCCGCTCCCCGGCGGTCAGATCTGGCGGGGCGGCGCCGGCGCGGCGGAGTCCCTCCGTCGCCTCGCCGCGACGTGCGCCCGGGTCGAGACGGGAACCGCGGTGGTGGCCGTCGCGCCCGGGCCGGTGGTCGTGGTCCGCGGGCCGGCGGGGCTGCATCGCATCGCCGCAACGCGCGTCGTCCTGGCCACGGGGGCGCGCGAGCGTTTCGTCCCGTTTCCGGGCTGGACGCTTCCCGGTGTCACCGGAGCCGGTGGCCTGCAGGCGTTGATCAAGCAGGGTTTCGACGTCGCCGGGAAGCGCGTCGTGATCGCCGGCAGCGGACCGCTGCTCCTGGCCGTCGGGCGATTGGTGGTCGAACGCGGCGGCCGGCTGCTGGCGATCGCCGAGCAAGCCGACCGACGGCGCCTCGGCCGGTTCGCCGCCGGCTTGTGTCTCGAACCGGGGAAGCTGCTCGAGGCGGTCGCGCTCGGCCGCGCGATCGGACCGGTGCTGCGCCTCGCCACGGTGCCGATGGCGGCACGCGTCGCCGAGGACGCGCTGGTCGTCACGTTGCGGCGGGGCGCGGCGGGGCGCGCGCGCGACGAGCTGATCGCCTGCGACCTGCTCGCCTGCGGCTTCGGACTCCTGCCCAACACCGAGGTGGCCCGCATGCTCGGCTGTGCCGTCGATGCCACCGGGATACGGGTGGATGACAGGCAGCGCACCAGCGTCGGCGGGATTTTCGCGGCCGGCGAGTGCACCGGGATCGGCGGCCTCGACAAGAGCCTCGCGGAAGGACGTCTGGCCGGCCTCGCGGCGGTCGATCGGCAGGACACCGAGCCGTCACTCGTGGCGTCCGTGCGCAGGGCGCGCCGGTTCGCCGCGCGATTGGCGCGGGCCTTCCAGCTCGACCCGCGGGTCGCCACCTTGGCCTCGGCGGAGACGATCGTGTGCCGCTGCGAGGACGTGCCGCTCGGATCGATCCGTGGCTGCGCCGGGTGGCGGGAGGCGAAGCTCCTCACCCGCCTGGGCATGGGGCCGTGTCAGGGACGTGTGTGCGGCGGCTGCACCGACGTGCTGTTCGGCTGGGGGCCCGACGAGGGCCGTCCGCCGCTGGTGCCCATGCCGATCGGGTCGCTCGCCCGCTGGGCCGAGCGCTGATCGCGCGGCGCCCGCGGTCGGGTTTTCGCGCGGCGATGGCCCGCCTATGCTGCGGCGACGAGCCCGGGGCTGGTCCCGGTGGTCCGTGAGAAGTGGAGCGTGCCCGTGACCCCGTCGCTACCGAATCGATCGCCGTCGCCGCGCGTCGCGGCCGTCCTCCTCGCGGCCCTCGTCGCCGGAATCGCCGGCGCGGACGAGCCGGCAGCGCCGGCCTACCGCTCGGAACTCGTCTTTCCGCCCGACGCCCGGCACAACCACGCTCCGGGAATCGTCGAGTGCCCCGACGGTCAACTGCTGGTGTCGTGGTACCGCGGATCGGGCGAGCGCAAGGCGGACGACGTCGCGGTCTACGGCGCCCGTCTCGCTCCGGGAGCCACCGTCTGGGACGCGCCGTTCCTGATGGCCGACACCCCCGGGTTTCCCGACTGCAACACCTGCCTGTCGATCGACCGCACCGGTGCCCTGTGGCTGTTCTGGCCGGTGATCGTCGACAACCGTTGGGAATCGGCCGTGACCCACGCGCGCCGCTCCCGCGACTTCCTCGGTCCGGGATCGCCGCGCTGGGAATGGCAGCAGCCGCTGTGGCTCGCTCCGGCCGACTTCGCCGCCCGCGGCCGCGCGCTGTTGGCGGAGCGGCGCGAGGAGTTTCTCGCGGCCAGTCCCAATCTCCGCCGCGCCGCCGAGGAATGGGAGGCGCGACTCGACGATCGCCTGCTGCAACGCCTCGGATGGCAGCCGCGCTGCAAACCGACGACACTCGCCTCCGGGCGGATCGTGTTGCCGCTCTACAGCGACACCTGGTCGGCCGCCCTGATGGCGCTCAGCGACGACGACGGCGCCACGTGGCGTGCCGGCGACCCGATGATCGGCTTCGGCAACATCCAGCCCGCCGTGGTGGAGCGGACCGACGGCACGCTGGTGGCCTACATGCGCGAGAACGGTCCGTTGCAACGGATCCGCACCGCCGAATCCACCGACGGCGGCGTCTCGTGGGGCCCGGTCGGCGTCTGCGAACTCCCCAACCCGGGGTCGGGAGTCGACGCCCTGCGGCTCGCCGGTGGGCGCTGGCTGTTGGTCTACAACGATACCACCGAGGGCCGCGGCAGTCTGGCCGTCGCGCTGTCCGACGACGAGGGGCGCACCTGGCCGCACCGGCGTCATCTCGAACGCGACGAGGCCGGTTCGTTCCATTACCCCGCGGTCACTCAGGGACGCGACGGTACGATCCACCTCGTCTACAGCGTGTTCCTGCCCGCGGGGAAGTCGATGAAGCACGTCGCCTGCGACGAGGCGTGGATCGTCGCCGGCGATCGGCCGTGACACCTGTGATCCACGGCGCCGCGCCGGTGCCGCGGGGCGTCCCGTTGCCCCGCCGTCGTCGCCCCGCCCCACGTGTCGTCGGCGCCGACGTCAGACCGCCTGGAACGTCCCGGTCGCGGCGGCCGTCGCATCGACGGTGATGTTCGTCGTGTTGCCGCTGATCGTATTGCCGAGCACGCTGGTGCCGGTGGACACACCGATGGCGAACAGACCGAACTGGTTGGCGCTGATCGTGTTGCCTTCCCCCGCGGTCTCGGTGCCCACGGTCATGCCGAGCACGGCGTCCATGTAGACGCCCGACTTGTTGGCCTGGAACGTGCTTCCCTTCACCGTCGTCAGGGCACAGTCACCCGAGGCGTACAGGCCCCAGGCGCTGTTGGACACGATGCGGTTGCCGGCGGCGATCGCCAGGCTCTTGGCACCGAGGAGCACGATACCGGTCTGGTTCTGCTCGATGAGGTTTCCGGTGATCGTCGTCCCGGTGAGCGTGCCGAAGGCGAACAGCCCCTGGGTGGTGCCGGCGATGTCGTTGCCCAACCCCTCGGTGCCGAGGACCAGCCCGCGCGCCCCGGCGAGGTAGACGCCGTACATCCCCACGCCGCCGCCGCCGTAGATCGAGTTGTCCTGGACCACCGTGCCGGCGCAGGCACCCGTGGCGTACAGCCCCTGGGCGGCGTTGCGCACCATCACGTTGTCGA
>JBJSXB010000269.1:0-3476 GCA_046086245.1 Planctomycetaceae bacterium
CTAGCCGGCCGTGGACGAACCGCAGGATCAGATGCCGGCAGCGCGGCTCTGGTGAACCGCGGCACGCGTCCCGCCGACGAGGGATCGGGCGACCGGGGCGGCCGGTGGGGACCGATCTGCCACGGCGGGGCGATCAGTGGACCAGCACGTTGCGAAACTGCCAGGGGTCGGCCGGATCGATGTCCTCGGGATAGAGACCCGGTCGTCCCGCGAGCGGATTCCAATCGGTGTAGTGCCCGGTCACGGGGCCGAGGTACGGCCGCTGGATTTCCAGGCAGCGGTGGAAATCCATCTCGTCGGCCTCGACGATTCCCGCGTCCGGATGCTCCAGCGCCCAGACCATGCCCGCGAGCACCGCCGACGACACCTGGAGACCGGTGGCGTTTTGGTACGGGGCGAGGTCGCGGGTCTCGTCGATCGAGAGCTGCGAGCCGTACCAGTAGGCATTCTTCTCGTGGCCGTAGAGCAGCACGCCGAGTTCGTCGATGCCGTCGACGATATCGGTCTCGTCGAGGATATGGATCCGTTCCTGCCGTTCGCCGGCCCGCCCGAACAACTCGTGCAGTGAAAGCACGGTGTCGTCGGCCGGGTGATAGGCGTAGTGACAGGTGGGGCGGTAGACGACGGCGTCCTTCTCACGGATCGTGAAGGAATCGGCGATCGAGATCGACTCGTTGTGGGTCACGAGAAAACCGTATTGGGGCCCGGGTGTCGGGCACCAGGAGCGCACGCGGGTGTTCGCCCCCGGTTGGAGCAGGTACGCGCCCGCTCGCGACCCGATCGTCTGCAGGCGACCGTTCTCGGGAAGCCACTTCTCATGGGTGCCCCAGCCCATCTCCGCCGGCTGCATCCCTTCCGAGAGAAATCCTTCCACGCTCCACGTATTGACGAACACGTTGGGGGGCTTTGGTTGGCGCGAACGCTGGGTGTCGCGTTCGGCGATGTGGATCCCCTTGACCCCCAGATCGCGCATCATCCGCGCCCAGCCGGGCTGGTCGTCCGGCGACGGGGTGGCGATCCGTCGGCCGCAGTCGGCCGCGAGATTGACCAGCGCCTGCTTCACGAACCAGGACACCATTCCGGGATTGGCACCGCAGCACGACACGGCGGTGGCCCCGCCGGGACGCGCCGCTTTCTCCTCGCGGACCGTCGCCCGCAGCGCATTGTTGGTCCGTGCTTCGGGGTGGGCGTCACGATTGAAATAGAAACCCGGCCAGGGCTCGACCACCGTGTCGATGTAGAGAGACCCCAACTCACGGCACATGCGCATGATGTCGAGCGACGAGGTATCGACCGACAGATTCACGCAGAACCCGCGACCCGGTCCGGCGAGCAGCGGCTCGAGCAGATGGCGATAGCGATCGCGCGTCACGGCCTGATGGATGAAGCGGACCCCATGGCGTTCGAGGATCCCCCGATGGGTATCATCGGGGTCGATCACCACGAAGCGCGAGCGATCGAAGTGAAAGTGCCGCTCGATGAGTGGCAGCGTCCCACGTCCGATCGAACCAAAGCCGATCATCACGATCGGTCCGTCGATCGTTCCGTGCACGGGCCAATCGGCCATGAGGGTGCTCCGTTGGGGAAAGGGGTGGTGGGGCGCCGAGCCCGGCAAGATAGTCGCCCACCGTCCCTTTCCGCCAGCGCGCGGCGCGAGTCCGACGCGGATCCCTGTCGGGGGGATTCGCCGGTGGCCACCCCCATCACCGGCCTACGGGGGATCATGCGGCGGTTGCCGGCATCGGAGCCATCCGGCGGGACGCGATCCTCGCCGAGGAGGCCAGCCGTAGGAAAGAACTTCCGAGTGGATCCCGCCTTGTAGACTGTCGTGAGCGAGCGTTGACGTCGCTTCGATGGACGGTGTCGCGGGTCCGCCATTCGCCTCGCGCTGAGGAATGAACCCCGACCGACCCATGCCCGAACCGGAGACGAGCCGATGACCACCCGACGCCATTTCGTCCAGAGCCTTCCCGCCTTCGCCGTGGCAGCCAACATGCTCGAGGGTGACGCAGCGGCGGCGGCACCCGCCGCGCCGGCCGCGGGGCATTTCCATCCGCAGGGGAAGCCGCCATCGGAGTTCACCAAGGCGGTGCTGCGGAAGGCACTGCAGACGTTGCCATTCTGCGACACCCGTGATTTCGACGAGCAGCGGCGCGGGCTGATCGCTCCGATGAAGGATCTCACGATCAAGGACGCCGCGGGCAACGTCGTCTGGGACATGACGCGTTTTCAGTTTCTCGACCAGAAGGACGAGTTCGACACCATCCATCCCTCGATGCACCGGATCGGCCAACTCAACAACAACTACGGCCTCTATGAGGTCGTGCCCGGCATCTACCAGGTCCGCGGCTTCGATCTCGCCCAGACGACCTTCGTCCGCGGCAAGACCGGCTGGATCGTCTTCGACTGCCTGGTGTCGGCCGACGCGATGCGGGCCGCCTGGAAACTGTTCCAGGAGCACAAGGGGGAGGGGCTGCCGGTCACGGCGGTCGTCTACTCCCATTCCCACGGCGACCACTGGGGCGGTGTGCGCGGCGTGGTCGACGAGGCCGACGTGCGCGCGGGCAAGGTGCGGATTCTCGCTCCCCGCGACTTCATGCAGTATTCAATCTCTGAGAACGTCTTCGCCGGAAACGCGATGAACCGGCGGATGTTCTACCAGTACGGCGTGCTCCTGCCGGTGAGCCCCCATGGCTACGTCACGCAGGGCCTCGGCCACGCCATCTCCCGGGGCACGGTCGGCCTCATCGCCCCGACCCACATCGTGGAGAAGGACATCGAGGAGATCGAGGTGGACGGCGTGCGGATGATTTTCCAGAACACGCCCAACACCGAGGCGCCGTCGGAGATGAACACCTACATCCCCGACATGAAGGCCCTCTGGATCGCCGAGAACGTCTGCGCCACGCTCCACAACATCTACACCCTGCGCGGGGCGCTCGTGCGGGATGCCCTCGTGTGGTCGAAATACATCAACGACGCCCTGTACCGCTTCGGCCAGGAGGCCGTGGTGATGTTCGGCGCCCACCACTGGCCGCGGTGGGGCAACGACCGGGTGCAGGAGATCCTCCGGGGCCAGCGGGATCTCTACGCCCACTTCAACAATCAGGTGCTCCATCTGGCCAATCAGGGCGTCACCGTCAACCAGATCCACAACGTCTACGAGCTGCCGAAGAGCCTGCAGCAGCGGTGGGATTGCCGTGGGTATCACGGCTCGGTTCCTCACAACGCCCGGGCGGTCGTAAACCGCTATCTCGGCTACTGGGACTGCAATCCCGCCACGCTCATACCGCTCTCACCCGAAGACTCGGCGCCGGTGTACGTCGAGATGATGGGCGGCGCCGACAAAATCCTCGCCAAGGCGCGTCAGCTGCACGACAAGGGTGAATACATGGTGGCCTCGGAGATCCTCGACAAGCTCGTGCACGCCGAGCCCAAGAACCAAGCCGCCAAGGACCTGCTCTCCGACGTCTTCG
>JBJSXB010000270.1:0-6290 GCA_046086245.1 Planctomycetaceae bacterium
CGGTGCTCGCCGCGGCCCGCGGGGCGGGGTTGCCGGTGGCGATCGTCTGCGGCGGGGGCTACTGTCCCGACCTTCGATCGATCGTCGACATCCACGCCGCCACGATGCTGCTCGCCGCCGGCTGGAGCGGTGCGGGCGGAGAGTGAACGGCGCCGGTCAGTCGCCGTCGCGATCCCCCGCGGCCGCCGCACCGCCGGTGCCGTCGTCGTCTTCCTCCTCGTCGTCGGAGGCGAACACGAACGCCGCGCGGCGCGGCGGTGGCATCGGGCTGTCGGCCCCGCGCACGCTCCGCCACACGATCTCGTTGAGGAGCAGGTCGTCGGCGGCGTCCTCGACGGAGAAATCCATCGCCAGCGACGCCTCCGCCCCCCAGGCGCCGGCGAGGTTCCGTTCGTCGAGCCGCGCGGTCGCCGGTCGGCAGGCGTAGGGAGCGGGATTCGCCGTCTTGGCGAACGACCGCACCATCGGCAGGGCGGCGGCGTCGAACTGTGACATCGGTTCGAGCCCGAGGATCAACTCCATCGTCCGCAGCATCGAGCTGGTCGAGTAGAGGCTCGAATCGACCGCGCCGCGCCGCGCCCACGGGCTGATCACGAAGGCGATCGTGCGGTGGGCGTCGACGTGGTCGGAGCCGTTCTGGGCGTCATCCTCGACGACGAAGATCGCCGTGGTCGGCCAATAGCGCGAGCGGCTCACCGCCTCGACGATCCGTCCGAAGGCGAGGTCGTTCTCCGCCATGAACGCCGTCGGCGTCAGCTTGCCGGGGCTCGAGCCGCTGGTGTGGTCGTTGGGGAGACGCACGATCTGCAAACGCGGCATCTCTCCCTCGCGTTCGAAGCGGGCCAGCTCGGCGATGAACCGATCGGCGCGCTTGAGGTCGGAGTAGTCCTGGTCGAAGCTGCGGTAGAGCGGATCGAATCGTCCCTCGAGGGCCGGCACCTTGGGCGTGCAGGGGGCGTCGGGCGTGGGCCCGTTGGCGACCCACTCGCCGTAGCTGCGAAAGCTCACCCCCGCCGCGATCGCCCGGTCCCAGAGGTAGCCGCCGGCGGGGCGGGCGACGGCGTCGTAGCTGCCCTCGGCGGGATAGGGGAACTTCTTGCGGCGGTTGTGGCCGTACGAGAGCGGCCAGTGGCGTTCGACGAAATCGCTCGCGTAGGCCCCCATGCTCCACTCGTGGCCGTCGGCGCTCACCTCGCTCTCGACGTAGAAGTTGTCGAGTAGCACGAACTCGCGCGCCAGGGCGTGGTGATTGGGGGTGACGCGCTCGGGGAACAGGCACAACGTCGGATCACCCCGTCCCTCCGGCATGTCGCCGAGCACCTGGTCGTACGTGCGGTTCTCCTTGACGACGTAGATGACGTGCGTGATCGGGCTGGCCGCGCCGGGCCGCAGCGGAATCGGATGGCCGGCGAGTTCGTCGGCGGTGAACACGTCGTCGGCCGCGGGCGGCCGGCAGGCGAAGGCCCGCTCGGTCCATTCCGCCAGGCGGGCGCGGCCCGCCTCGTCGTCGGCCGGAAGATCGATGAACGACACGGTGCCGTCGAACAGGCCGCCGATGTAGTCGGGTGTCGGGGCGTCGGGGTTGAAGCCGGGGCGCGGACCGTTGCGGTTGGAGTCGGAGATGACCCCCTTGCCGTTGGCGACGAGCAACCGGCGGCCGTCGGCGGTGATCCGCACGCAGGTGGGGTACCAGCCGACGGGGATGAATCCGAGGCTCCGCGAGCGACCCGGCTCGGCGATATCCCACACCGACAACGCGTTGATGTTGGCGTTGGAGACGTAGAGCCGCGCGCCGTCGGGGGAGATGGCGAGCGAGTTGGGGGTGTTGCCCGGCGGGGCGTCGGGGGTGAGGGTGGCGACGAGCGTCTCGGCCACCGCACCGGTGTCGGGATCGATCACCGACACGCTGTTCCGGTTGGCGTTGGCGACGAACAGTCGCCGGCCGTCGGGTGTCAGCACCATCTCGTTGGGATGTTCCTCGACGTTCCAGCGCCCCACCACCTTCCAACCGTCGGCGCCGATGTCGATCACCGCCACGGCGGCCTGGGCCCACAGCGACACGTAGAGGCGCTGCCGCGGGGCGTCGACCAGGCAGGTCCAGGGATACGGGGCATCGGCGACGATCCGCTCGAGGAGCACGTCGGCGCGCTTCGTGATCGAGGGATCGTCGGTCGTCGGCGGCGTGGCGGGCGGCGCGGCGGGGGCGGCGTCAGAGAGCAGCAGTTCGGGCCCCACCGCCGCCTGCCCGTCGGCCGTGCGCGGCTCGACCACCGACAGCGAATGTCCCCATACGTTGGCGACGTACACGCGCCCGTCGGGGCCGACGGCGATGCCGCAGGGAATGCCGCGCACCTTCTCGTCACGCAGCGGGATCGCGCCGTCGGGCACGAGCACGCCACCCTCGAAGCGATACAGCAGGAGCCGTTCGGCCGCCCCACCGGACACCACCAGCCGCGACCCGCCGGGAAGGAAGGCGATCCCCTGGAAGGACTCCTCGACCCGCGTGCGTGAGAGCACGCGGCGCTCCTCGACGTCGATCACCGCCAACTCATGGGGGCCGTAGCCGCAGTGGAGGACGACGGCGTGGCGCCCGTCCGGGTGGAGGGCGATCGCGGCGGGGAAGTCCCCCACCTCGATCTGCCGGCCGACCGGTCGCAGCGACCATTGGTTGGGAAGGACCACCGAGCCGTCGGACTGCGCCCCGGGAATTCGCGCGCCGGGGAGCCCCGGTGCGGCCGGCTCCTGCGCAAAGGCCGTCGCCGTGGTCACCGCGACGATCCCGATCACCACCGCCGCGCGTGCGTGCCGTCTGGTTTGCATGCTGCCCTGCCTCCCGGGGAGCGTCGTTGTACACGGCGGGCGTCGCCGCTCCAGCCGGGGGGCGAATCCTCGCCGACCGCTCACGCGTGGTGCGGGTTCAGCCCCGCGGGGAGCAGTTTCCGCTCGAGGAGGTCGAACGCCCCCTGGAGCCCGAGGGCGAGCAGCGCCGCGGGGATCGCCCCTTCCATCAGCCGCGCCGGATCGGCCAACCGGATGCCCGAGAGGATCGCCTCACCGTAGCCGCCCGCGCCGATCAGGCCGCCGATCGTCGCGGTACCGACGTTGATCACGGCGGCGGTCTTGATGCCGGAGAGGATCGAGCGCGACGCCATCGGCAGTTCCACCAGTCGCAACCGCTCCGCCGGGGTGAGCCCGAGGGCGAGCGCCGCCTCGCGGAGATGGGCGGGAATCGACGCGAGACCGGCGGCGGTGCCGCGGACGATCGGCAGCAGGCTGTAGAGAAACAACGCCAGCGCCGCGGGTCGCCAGCCGAGGCCGAGCAGCGGCACCATGAACACCAGTACCGCCATCGACGGGATCGTCTGGATGACCCCGACCACCCCGAGGATCCAGCGGCCGAGCGCGGGGCGGCGGTCGGCCACGATCCCCGCCGGCACACCGACGACGATCGCCGCCGCCAGCGACACGAACACCAGCAGCAGGTGTTGCCCGGTGGCGCGCAGCAGGTCGGTAGCGAGCGTGCGCAACCCCTCGGCCGGCGCGGCGGCGACGTCCCAGCCGAGATCGCCCCGGAGGAAGTCGGCCGCCACCGTCTCCTCCGCCTTGCCGTCGAGCCGGACGGCCGCGTTCATCGCCGCCATCCGCGCGCCGTCGATCGTGCCGGCGAGGCGTCCCAGCATCCGCACGAACTCCGGGGCACGGGTGCCGAGATCGCCGCGGTGGAGCACCAGCGCGCGGTATTCGCGGAACGCGTGGCGATCGTCGGCGAGCAGCACCAGGTCGTGGAGCCGCGGTTCGGGATCGGTGGCGTAGAGATCGGTGACATGAAGCGACCCGCCGTCGATGCCGCGGTAGGCGAGGGCGTGGTCGAGGACGCGCGGCACCTGCGGAAGGCGGTAGGTGTCGCGCACCGCCGGCCAGCCGTCGGCGCGGCGGACGAACTCGTCGCTGAAACCGAACACCAGTCGCGCCACCTCCGGCTCGCCCGACCGCGCGGCGAGATCGCCGATCGTGGCGAGGCCGAGCCGGTCGGCGAGGTCGCGCCGCATCGCCAGGCCGTAGGTGTTGTCGAATCCCAGTTCCGGGCCGACCGCGATCCCGCGGGCCGCGAGGACCTGGGCGATCGCCGCGGGCGACCCGACCGGCTCACCACGGAGGAGTTCCTCGGTGAGGGTTCCCGAATACTCGACGTAGCAGTCGATCTCGCCGCGCTCGAGGGCCTTGAAGACGATCTGGGTGCCTCCCAACGCCGCGCGGTGGATCGCATCGCAGCCGCCGTGGCGCGCGGTGGCGGCGAGCAGCTCGCCGAGGATGATCCCCTCGGTGAACCCCTTCGAGCCGACGACGAGCCGTTCCGCCGCGCCCACCGGGGCCGCCGCGTACACCAGCGTCGCGATCTCCAGCGCCGTGATCACCAGCGCTGTGACCGAAAGTGGGTTGCGCCACGTCGCGTTCACGAACCATCCCCCGCGGGGGCCGTGCCCGGCAGTCTGTGGGCCATGATGAAGCGGCGCACCGATTCGTCGGCGGGATGGTCGATCAGTTCGCGGAGCGTGCCGCGCTGCACCACCGCGCCGCCGCCGAGCAGCACCACGTCGTCACCGAAGAACCCCGCCTCCCCCATGTCGTGCGTGACGAGCACGACCGTCTTGCCGAGCTCCTGGAAGATCCGCCGCAGGTCCTCCTGCAGGTCGTAGCGCACCAGCGGATCGAGGGCCCCGAGTGGTTCGTCGAGGAGGATGACCGCCGGATCGAGCACGAGCGCCCGCATGATCCCCAGGCGTTGCCGCTGACCTCCGGAGATGGCGCCGGGATGGCGATCCAGTGCCGTCGATGGCAGGCGCACGAGGTCGGCCAAGGCATCGACACGGTGACGGATCCAGGTCGGATCGCGGCCGAGTTGGCGGGCGAGGAGGGCGACGTTGTCGCGCCCGTTGAGGTGGGGGAACAGGCCGCCATCTTGGATGACGTAGCCGATCCGGCGGCGCAGCTGAAGCGCCGTGTCGGGGCTGAGCGTCTCGCCGTCGATGGTGACCGTGCCGGTGTCGGGAGTCACCAGGCCGACGATGATCCGCAGCAGCGTGCTCTTGCCGCAGCCGCTGGGGCCGATGAGGGCGGTCGTCCGCCCGCGGGGGAACGTCATCGTCGTGGGGCGCAGCACGGCGTGCCCGCCGAACGACTTGGAGATTCCTTCGACCGCGATCATCCACCACCCTCCCCGTGGTCATCATCGTCGCCCGAGCGACGGGCGTCGATGGCCGACGCCCGTCAGGCGGGGCCGTTCAGCGCGCGGCGGGGGGCACCGGCTGGCGGTCGCCTTGTCGCTGCCGTGGCTGCTGCTGGCGTTGCCGTTGCCGCGCGGGGTTGCCGCGGCTCCAGCGCGGCTCCTGAAGGGCCGCGTTCCATGTTTTCCAGGCCTCCTCGAGGCGCTGCCGTGCCTGCGGCGCGGCGGTGCTCTTGTCGGTCTGCTCGCCGAGGTCGGCGGCGAGGTCGACGAGCATCGGCCCGGTGCCGCCGGTCGCGTCGACGAGTTTCCAGTTTCCCATCCGGATCGCGCGCTGCTGTCCGAAGCGCCAATACAGCGCGTCGTGCGGCTTGCCACCGCGGTCGCCGGTGAGGAACGGGCGAAGGTCGACGCCGTCGAGCCCGTCGGGGAGCGCGACACCGGCGGCGGCCAGCGCCGTCGGGGCGATGTCGAGCTGGATCACCGGCTCGTCGTAGGTCTTCCCGGCCGGCAAGGTGCCTGGCCAGGAAACGAGAAACGGCACGCGAACGCCCCCCTCCCAGGTCGTCGCCTTGTGGCCGCGCAGGGTCCCGTTGCTCGAGGCGTTGACCGGCGGGCCGCCGTTGTCGCTGATGAAGAACACCACCGTATCGCCGGTCAGCTTTCGCTCGGCGAGCGCCGCCGTGACCTTCCCGACGGCGTCGTCCATCGCCGCGAGCATCGCCGCGTAGGTCCGCCGGCGCGGCGGAGTGATGCCGGGGAAGCGGGCTTCCGAGCCGGCGGGCGCCTCCATCGGCGTGTGGACGGCGTTGAACGTCAGCAGCAGAAAAAACGGCGCGGCGGCGTGGCGGTCGATGAACGAGACCGCCTCGCGCGCGAAGGCGTCGGTGAGATACTCCTTCTCCGCCACCGGATCCCGGCCGCGACGGATCGCGTTGGGGCCCCGGTCGCCGTCGGGAAACGGGCCGTAGCCGTGGGCGCCGCCGAGGAACCCGAAGAACTCGTCGAACCCGCGGGCCTGGGGTTGGTACTCCGGACCATGGCCGAGATGCCACTTGCCGACGAG
>JBJSXB010000271.1:0-33052 GCA_046086245.1 Planctomycetaceae bacterium
TTGCGGTCGCGGCGCCGCGGATCGGTCGCCTCGGGGTTGTAATAGTCGTTGAGAAACACCGCGGCCACGCGGTGCTCTCCCCCTTCCACGCGATGACGCAGCTCGTAGTCGCGCGGCTTGCGCGCCGTGGCACGGACCTCGAAGATCTCGACGTCCGTCCCGTCGATCCGCAGGGCCATCTTCACCGGCTCGTCACCCGCCTGATCACCCCACGCCAGCACGCGGAGGATGTAGTCGCCGGTCCCGGGGAACGCGAACGCGTCGCCGATCTCCCCTTGCGAAGGCAACAACCCTCCCTTGAGCGTCCGCTGTGGCGCCGCTTCGACGTCGCCACTGACGATCGTCGCGCGCGCGACCCGTTCACCCGCCTGCAGCGCCCGCTCGAGAAGCACCGGCGGCATCGAAAGCACGTCACCGATACTGTCGAAACCGTACCCGACGTCGTCAGTGGGGAAGTCGGCGGCGGGGTGGATGTCGATGCCGAGCAGATCGCGGATGGTGTTGTCGTATTCGGCACGATTCAGCCGGCGCAGCGTCACCCGGCCCGGCCGTTCGCCACGCGCGCAGTCGGGACGCAGCGCGCTCTCGCGGATCCAGCGCTCGAGCAGTGCCCGCTCCTCGGCCGATGGCTGCGCCGCATCGGTCGGGGGCATCACGCCCCCCTGCAGCTGACGCAGCACCCTCACCCACAGCGCGCGGTCGGCGGCGTTGGCGTCCTCCGCCCTGCGGGTGTCGAGCACGGCCCCGCCATTCGCGTCGTCACCGGAGTGGCACTCGACACAGTAGCGCCCGAGCAACGGACGGACCGATCCGTCGAAATCGAGGGGCGTCGCCGAGGCGGGGAGGCCCACGGCGATCGCCAGCACGACGCACACGACCGACCGCACGAAATGGCCACGGAACCGCTCGAGGACGATTCGCATCGGGCGACGATCCTGGCGCGACGGAGGCGGGCGGGCCGCAGACGTCCGACGGCCGATCCCCCTCATTCTAGCTCCACGCCGGCGATGAACGACTCCAGATCACGGCGCTTCTCGGTCAACGTACCGTCGAGTTCGGCGATCTCGCCGCGCAGCGTCTCGATCCTGGTCTCCTGATCGTCGAATTTTTTCACGTACCGCCCGTAGAGTTCGCCGGTGCGGTCCAGACGTTCCATGTTGCCGCGGATCCTCGACTGCTCCTCTGTGATCGCCGCGATCTCCTGCTGCCGCATCTGCAGATCGCGCTCGACGACGGCGATCGCCGCGCGCCGCCGGATCGTCTCGGCGAGGGCCTCCTTGACCCGCGGCGACGTCACGGTCGCGCGGGAGTAGAGGAGCAGCGCGTCGTCGGCGAGGTTGGTGACGGCGAACGACTGGGCCTGCGGCATCTCCTCGACCACCGCGAGTTCCGCCGTGCCGCGTGCGTCGACCGCGACGGCGAAGCGATGGCGGTCGCGGGTCGTCTCCAGGGCCTTCGGCGTGACCAGATTCCAACCGGGTTCGAGCAGATGTTCGACGAGCAGATCGACCGGTTCGTCACCGTCGTTCTTCACCGCGAAGGTCTTCGTGCGTGAGAGTTTTCGGCGCACTTCAAGCGTTCCGCGGAGCAGGCGGACACTCGTGATCTCCTCGGGCCGGCCTTCCGTTCGCGGCGCCACCTCGACGTCGAGGTCGACGGCATAGCTGACGAGCCGCTCGGCGCCCGCGGGAAGGTCGTCGATCCGCGCGTCGCCGGCGTAGGCGGCCTGGTCGTAGACGGTGATCGGCCCCTGCATGAGATCGAGCGCCGTAGTGTTCTTCAACCGCAAGCCGGAGAGCGGGTGGGTGGCGAGCACACGTTCGTCGTAGATCGCCAACCGCTCGATCGCCACCTCCTCGGCGACGATCGGCAGCAGTGCCGAACGCTGCCGGGCGAGTGACACCGGCTCGGCGATCCGGTAGCGGAACACGTTGCCGAGGCTCTCGCCGTCGGCCATGCTCTGCACCGCGCCGATGCCGAAAAAGTCGTCCGCCGGGGTCGCCGGGGCGGCGGCGAGTCCGCCGACTCCACCCCCCATAGAGCCCGGAGCCGGCGTCATCTTGTCCGCCAAAGATAGTCTCTCCTCACGTGCCAGCGACCGCCGTGCGGCACTGCGATCGAGCGGTTCGTCACCGGCACGGCGTTCGGCGAGATCGCGTCCGTAGAGCTGCGGCATGAGCGCCGCATAGAGCTCCGGTTGCACGACCGGACGGCGGAGAAACAGCGGCTGGTAAAGATCCATCACGAAGGAGATCGGCCGCCCGCTGACCAACTCGACGCGGACGTCCTTCCAGTCGTGGTCGGTGGTGTTCTCGACGACCGCCCACCCTTGGAGCAGCGCCTTGGCCTCGATCCGGCGACCGGTACCGGCAGGGCGGCCCGCGCCCGCGCGTTCGCCGAGCACGAGACGGTAACTCGTTTTCCACACCGGCGCCTCGCGGACGTAGCCGATGCGCACCTGACGGGGGCCCTTGCCACGGAAGGAGAATTGGACGCTCTTGCGCTCGTTGTCGTGGGCGAGGGCGAGCACGGCGAGCGCCTTCTCGAGCTCCCCTTGCAGACGCGGATCGACCAAGCGGATCCGCGTGATCGCCTCGAGCGCCAGCGTGCGCAGCCCGTCGGCGGCGAGGATCGTGACGTATTCCTTCTCTTCGAACGCCCCTTCGGCACCGGCGACCTTACGCACCTCGACGCCGACGATCGTGCCGGCGGCGGGAGTCACGGCGTCGATGTCCACCTTTTCGCCACGCAGCCGCGACAGCAACTTGCCGACCGACGGCTGGTCGGTGAGATCGACCGCGAACGTGCCGAGCGTCTTGGTGACCGGGTCGCGCGACGCGTAGCTCACCGCCGACACCGCGCCGCCGTCGAGATCCTCGAGAACGACGCTTTTGAGGAGATCGTTGATGTCATCGGACTTGAAGGCCATCTCCACCGTCGCGTCGCCCTCGACCCGTCCGGCATGCTGGAAGTGGCCGACTCCCGACGTGAACAGCACGATTCGCTCGATCGGCAGATCGGCGTCGCCGCCGTCGGAGGTCGCGGCCCACCCTCCGGTGAGGGTGCCGAGGGTCGCGACGACGAAGGCCAGCGAAGGGAAATGACTGCTGTTGCGGCGCATGGCGGAGGGCTCCGGAACGGTGGGACCCCCAAGTGTAGGTCGGGAAAACCGCCCGTGATTTACCCCTCCGCCCGATGCCGCGAGGCCACCAGCCGGGCGATCCGGCGCCCGGGAGCGGTGAGGGCGAACCGCTCCAACTCGTTCGGGACGACCCACATCCGATCCGCTCCCGACCGACCGGCCCGGGCCGCCGCGCGGGACACCACCCGCAGCGCGACGCGGTGGTGGGTGACGGTGTAGCACAGCCGGGCGATGGTCCGGGCCGGTCCGAGCGACAAGCGCTCGACCAGATCGGCGGCCGGAAGCCGGGGAAAATCCCACAGTCCTTCCCACCATTCGCCCGGCGCACGGCGCCGGAGCAGCACGCGGCCGCGATGGCACGCCACCAGAGCGGTTTCGCGGCGTTCCACCATGGTCCGACGCGTCGCCATCGCGGGAATGCCCGCCGTCCGACCCGTCGCCCGCGCGACGCACAACGACGCCAGCGGACACCGGCCGCACGACGGCCGCTTCGGGATGCACACGGTGGCGCCGAGGTCCATCAGCGCCTGGTTGAACGTGCCGGCCCCGCGTCGTGGGACGAGCCGGGCCGCGACCTGCCAGAGCGGTTCGTCCCCAGCGCTTCCGCCGACCGGCGCCGCGTGCCCCACCAGGCGTGCCAGCACACGCCGCGAGTTGGCCTCGACGATCGGCGCTGGCCGGTCGTGGGCGATCGAGAGGATCGCACCAGCGGTGTAGCGTCCGATGCCCGGGAGACCGCGGAGCATCCGTTCGTCGGCCGGAAGGATGCCGTCGTGATCCGTCACGACCCGGCGTGCCGCCGCGTGCAGTTGACGCGCACGGCGGTAATAGCCCAAGCCCTCCCAGGCACGGAGCACGTCGTCGGCGTCGGCGGCGGCCAGTGCCGCGACGGTCGGAAACAGGGTCATGAACCGGGTGAAGTAGTCCTTGACGCGATCCACCTGTGTCTGCTGCAGCATCGTCTCGCTGATCCAGACGGCGTAGGGCGACGGCGATCGGCGCCAGGGCAGATCGCGGGCCGCGCGACGGTACCAGCCGACCAGCGCGCGGCGCACCGCGGGGGGCGGGGGCATCGGACGGTCGAGGTCGGGTGGCGGACTTCGGCCCATGGACGGATTCCCTGCGGAGTTCGTTCCGGCCGCGTCCGACGCGCGGCGGCGCGGAGTGTAGTCTGGTGGGTGTGCGACGGGGATCGCCACGTGTCCACCGCCCCCCCACCTTGATGACCGACGACCAGCCACCACCGGCCGACGGACGACGACGCCGCCCGCGGCGGGACGGCGACGCCCTCCGGCTGGCGGTCCGCGCCGGACCACAGGGCGACGCCTACGAACTGGTCCATCCGCGCTGCGCCCGGACGCGACGCGACGACCTCGAGGAGGTCGAGGCGATGCTCGCCGCCGGCGAAGAAGACATCGCCCGCGACGAGTTGGTGTGGCTGCTCTCCGAGTGTCCAGACTTCATCGAGGCCCACGTGCACCTCGGCTTGCTCGCCCTGGAGGCGGACGATTTCAAGCTCGCGCGCGGGCATTTCGGACGCGGCTGCGAACTCGTCTTCCGCCTCCTCGAGGCGGCGGGGGGCGGCCGTCCCATGCCCTGGTCGCTTCCCGGCAACCGCCCGTTCTTCGAGGCGGCCAAGGGATTGGTCCTGTGCCTCGACCGCACCGGGCGCGGTGCCCTGGCTCGCGAGACTGTCCGCCGCGTGACCGCCCTCGATCCGGCCGATCCGCTGGCGATCGGCCGGATCCTCGACCGGCCGGCGGACCGCAAGTGACGGTGGTTGGTACACTCCCGGGTCGCATGAACGGGGGTGGTCGTTTCATCGTGCTCGAAGGGATCGACGGCTCCGGCAAGTCGTCCCAACTTCCCGGTTTGGCCGCGTGGCTGCGCGATGCCGGCGTGGAGGTGGTCACCTGCCGCGACCCGGGTTCGACGCCGACGGGGGATGCGGTCCGCAGGATCCTCCTCGACGATGCGGCGGTGGCGGTCGATCCCGTGGCGGAGATGCTTCTGTTCATGGCGGCGCGGGCACAGTTGGTGGCGGAGGTGATCCGACCGGCATTGGCCGCCGGCCGGTGGGTCGTCTGCGATCGCTTCCTCACCGCGACGGTGGTCTACCAGGGACACGCCGGCGGCCTCGATCCGGAAGCGATCCGCCGGGTCGGCGCCGTGGCGACCGCCGGGCTCGAGCCCGACCTCGAAATCCTGCTCGACATCGACGCCGCCACGGCCCGGGCGCGTCTCACCCGTCCGCTCGACAAACTGGAGAGCCGCGGCCCCGCCTTCCGCGATCGCCTCGTCGCCGGATACCGCTCCGAAGCGGCGCGCTCGCCGTGCTGCGCCGTCGTCGACGGCCGCGCTCCATCGGCCGATGTGGGTGAGGCGATCCGGCAGGTGGTCGCGACGCGACTCCGCGCCGACGGGGGGCGGCGAACGGTCGTCGGGAGTGGGGAGCGACCGTTCCCCGGACACCGATGAGTTGGCAGGGAATCGAGGGGCACGACGCGATCGCGGCCCGGCTGGCCACGGCGGCCGCCAGCGGCAGGATCGGAGGCGGCTACCTGTTCATCGGTCCGCCCGGCGTGGGCAAGGGACGCTTCGCCGCGGCGTTCGCCAAGGCGCTCGCGTGCCCCGACGCGGGTGCGGGACTCGTGCCCTGCGGCCACTGCGTTTCCTGCCTCCAAGCCGATGCCGGCAGCCACCCCGACATCGACGTCGTCCGCAAACCGGAGGACAAGGCGACGCTGCCGCTGGAGTTGCTCGTCGGCGACGCCGAGCACCGGATGCGTGACGGCCTCTGCTGGCGGCTGCTGCTCAAGCCGCACGTGGGCACGCGGCGGGTCGCGATCCTTCACGACGCCGATCACCTGTCGGTGGAAGCGGCCAATTGCCTGCTGAAGACGCTCGAGGAGCCTCCACCGGGGGCGGTGGTGATCCTCGTCGGCACGATGCTCGAACGTCAGTTGCCCACCATTCGCTCGCGTTGCCAGATCATCCGCTTCGCGCCGCTCGATGCTCCGGTGGTGGCGTCGGTGCTGCGCGGGTTGCGCGACGGCGGGCAGGTGCCACGGATCTCCGACGACAGCCTCGCCGATATCGCCGGCCGCTCGGGCGGCAGTCTCGAGCGCGCGGTGCAGTTGGCCGATCCGACGCTCGCCGAGATCCGCAGCCGGATGTTGGCGCTGCTCGGTCGGCGGCCGACTCCGGGCGTCGAACTGGCACGGGAGACGCTCACCGCCGCCGAAGCCGTGGGCAAGGAGTCGGCGCCGCGCCGCCAGCGGCTCAAACTGCTGCTGGAGTCGGCGGTCGGCTTCTACAGGGCCGCCCTCCGCCGCTGCGTGACCGACGAGGATCCCGCGGATCCCGACCTGGCGCGCGCTCTCGGCGGCTGGTCGGGAGGCCCCGACGAGGCGGCGATGTCGCTGCGACACACGCTCGATGCCATCGACGCGGTCGATCAAAACGCCCATCTACCCACACTCGTCGACGCCTGGACCGCGGCGCTCGAAAGGCCGCAGTCTCCCCGGCTTTCCTGACCGGCAATGGCCACCGGGTCGAGCCCGATGGCGACATCGGCACGGTCGTCGGCGGACCCTCCGTGCGCTGCCGGGACATCCCCATTTCCGGCGCGCGGATGTCGATGGATGGAGGACGGGGCGGATGCGGGGTCGACGTGCACCGTCGGCCGGAGACGGGCCCCTCTCGTCGGATCCACAGGGGCATGGGCGACACGTTTTCCCATCGCATCGTCGTTGCGGCGCTGGTCGTGGTGGCGATGATGCGCGGGGCCGCGGCGGGCGACGAACCCGCGGCCGAGCCGGTTCTCCGAGCGAACACACGCAACCCCGCACCGGTCGCGCCGCAACCCCCTTTCGAGGTCGTGACGGGAACCACCGCGCCGCGTCCACGCGGCACCGGGACGCTGGCTCGGATGGCGGCCGCGTTTCCCGCGCTGCGACCGCCACCGACCACCACGTCGGCGCGTGTCGCCGTCCTCCAACCGGTCGATCCCGTCGCGCCGCGACCGCGCGGCGACGTGCCGGCCGGCGCCGCCGACGGCCGCGGCGGTCCCGCGGCCTCGCCGGCGCGCACCACCCGACGGCCGGTCGACGGCGGGGCGTCACGCGTCATCGCCGACCCCGACCTCCGCTTGACGCAGCATGCGACGCAACCGGTCAAACCCGGTGCCTTCGTCCCCGATCCCCGGCCGCCTCGTGCGGTCCAACCGGAGTCGCCACCGGCCGAACGCGACTCGGAACCCCGCCGAGGCCCGGTCGCCAATTGGCTGCAGGCTCAGCGGCCCACCCGCGAGACGGTCGTGACGGCGACGCCGCTCGCCGCCAGCCCGTTGGCCGTCGGCAGCCGGCTCCGCGAGCGACTGCGTGCCGCCGAGCGCACCATCGCCGAGCGCCTCGGCGCCCGGCGGTCGCCCGTGGGTTCCGACGGTGTCCCGGCGGGCGCGTCGCCGGAACCCGGTGGCTGGCCGCATCCCGCCATGCTCCACCGCCAATTCGAACAACTCGCCACGGGAGCCGCCGATCCGGTCCGCGAATGGATCGACGACACGCGGACGATTCTCGATCTCGTCGCGAGCACCGCGGGCCCCGATGACGCCCTCTCGCTGGAACCGCTCGCCCTGCTTGCCGAGGCGCCGGCAGCGGGGCAACGGCTGGCCGACGCGGCGGCCGATCCCACCGTCGCGGCGCAGGTGCGGCGCGCGGCGCTGGCGGTCGGTCGCCGGGCGGCGGTCTGGCAGGCGGCCGCAACCCTCCGCCACGCGTCGGTGACCGGCGACGGCGATCGTCGCGAGGCCGAGACCGACCGGTTGCTCGACGCCCTCGAGCGCTACGAGGCGTCGCAGTCGCCGCTCGACGCCCACGTCGCCAGCGAGAGCCTCGCCGTCCTCGCGGCGATGACGGGCGACGAGCCCCGACTGCTCGCCACCGCGGCACGCGAGCACTACGCGGCGCCGAATCTGCGGATCGCCGTCCACCGCCAGTTCGTCGAGCGCCTTCTGCCCGAGAGCGAGATCGACCGCGGCGTCGTCGACGACATGATCCTCGGCCGGCAGGTGCGCGGCCGACGGACGGTGGAGCGCACGGCCGGCGTGCGTTTCGTGCCCGATCCCGACGAATTGGCGTTCGATCTCGAGGTTCGCGGGCACGTGGAGTCACGGACGGTGACCGAGTCCGGGCCGGTGGCCTTGACGTCGCGCGGCGTGAGCGCCTTCACGGTGCGCAAGCCGGTCAAGCTGTCGGCGGCCGGCCTGGTGTTCGGCCCCGCGTCGGGCGTGGCGAGCAACCGCTCGCAGCTGGCGGGGATCGAGACCAGCTTCGACTCGGTGCCACTGATGCGTTCGCTCGTCCGGACGATGGCACGAAACCAGCACGACGAGAACCTTCCCGAAGCCAATCGCGAGGTGGTCGACAAGATCGTGGTCCGCGCCTGCCGCGAGGTCGACCAACAGTCGGAATCGCAGTTCCTCGAGATGACCCAGCGGATCCGCGGCAAGGTCTGGACGCCGCTGGTGAAACTCGGTCTCGAGCCGACGGCGGTGGCGATGGAGACGACGGCCGACGTCGCCACCGTCCGGCTGCGGCTCGCCGCGACCGGTCAGTTGGCCGCACACACGCCACGACCGCGCGGACCGGATGACGCCATGTTCGCCGTCCAGCTCCACGAGTCCTCGCTCAACAACGCACTCGACAGGCTCGGGCTCGCGGGACGCCGGCTGGCACTCGAAGACCTGTTCCGGCTGCTCGCCGAGAAGGCCGGCCGGGAGCCCAATCTTCCCGACGACCTACCCGAGGGTGTCGCCGTGACGTTCGCGGCGAGCCAGCCGCTCCGCATCGTCTTCCGCGACGGTCTCGTGCACCTGCGGATGGCTCTCGACGCGATCGAGAGCGGCCGGCGCGACTGGTACGACGTGGTCGTGCAGGTGAGCTATCGGCCGCGGAGCGGCGACCTCCAGGTCTATCTCGACCGCGAGGGTCCGGTGCAACTCTCCGGACCCGGACACCAGGGCCGCATCGAGATCGCCCTGCGGACGATCTTCGGCAAGGTGTTCCCCAAGGAGCGGCCGCTGACGTTGTTTCCCCCCCAGGTCACGACGCATCCCAAGCTCGCCGGCATGCCGGTGAGCCACCTGGCCGCGACCGACGGGTGGCTGGCGATCGCCCTCTCGGCGCCGCCGGCCAACCCGGCGCCGGTGACCGCCGCATTGCCGGCCGCAGCCGACAAACCGGCCCGACGTCCGCTGACCCGCTGACGCGTCGCGTTGCGGCCCATGGCGACCGTTGCACTCCGCCCGCGGAGTCGGACAATCGCCTCTTCGCGCCCCACTCTCGGCACCCACCGGACGCTCCCATGGCCACACCCGCCACACCCGCAACCCGCACCGAATCCGACAGCATGGGCACGATCGCGGTCCCCGCGGACCGCTATTGGGGCGCACAGACCGAACGGTCGCGCGGCAACTTCCGCATCGGTGTCGATCGGTTCCGCTGGGGTAGGCCGGTGATCCGCGCCCTGGGGATCCTCAAGAAGGCGGCGGCGCTGGCCAACGGCGAGTTGGGACAGCTGCCGGCGGAAAAGGTGGCACTCATAACGCAGGCCGCCGACGAGGTGATCGCCGGCAAGCTCGACGATCATTTCCCGTTGGTCGTCTTCCAGACCGGCAGCGGCACGCAGTCGAACATGAACGCCAACGAGGTGATCTCCAATCGGGCCATCGAGATCGCCGGCGGCACCATCGGCTCGAAGATACCGATCCACCCCAACGACGACGTCAACCGCGGGCAATCGTCGAACGACACCTTTCCGACCGCCATGCACGTCGCGGCGGTCGAGGTGATCCACGACCGACTCCTGCCCGCCGTGCGGTCGCTGCGCGACGTGTTCCTCGACCTCGAGCGAGAGCACGCGGGGTTGGTGAAGATCGGGCGCACGCACCTCCAGGACGCGACGCCGATCACGCTCGGCCAGGAGATCTCCAGTTGGCGGGCACAGCTCGACGAACGGATCGCCGTCGTCGAGCGCAGCCTGCCCGGACTTCTCGATCTCGCGATCGGCGGGACCGCGGTCGGTACCGGACTCAACGCCCATCCGCGCTTCGGCGCGGTCGCCGCATCCTTCATCGCACGCGAGACCGGACACCCCTTCGTGTCGGCGGCCAACAAATTCGCGGCACTCTCCGCGCACGACGCGCTCATCGACGCCAGCGCCGCCGAACGCAGCCTGGCGATGGCGCTGTACAAGATCGCCAACGACATCCGCTGGCTGGCCAGCGGGCCGCGCTGCGGAATCGGCGAAATCTCCATCCCGGAGAACGAGCCGGGCAGCTCGATCATGCCGGGGAAGGTCAACCCCACGCAGTGCGAGGCGCTGACGATGGTCTGTGCGCAGGTGTTCGGCAACGATGCCGCGGTCGCCTTCGCCGGCGGGCAGGGCAACTTCCAACTCAACGTCTACAAACCGGTCATGCTCCACAACGTGCTGGAAAGCGCCGAATTGCTCGCCGACGGCTGCGATTCGATGCGGGTCCACTGCGCCACCGGGATCGAGCCCAACCGCGCCCGCATCGAGCGGCACCTCGACGATTCGCTGATGCTCGTGACCGCCCTCAACACCCATATCGGGTACGAGCAGGCGGCGGCGATCGCCAAGAAAGCCCACAAGGAGGGCACGAGTCTCAAGGAGGCGGCCGTCGCCCTGGGGTTGGTCACCCCGGAGCAGTACGACCAGTGGGTGGTGCCCGTCGAGATGACACGCCCGCTCAAGGCGTGACCGCCGCCGCGGTCCAAGGCTATCAGGCCGTGGAAAAAGTCGTCCGGGACTTTTTCCAGGCAAAAAAACCTCCGGTTTTTTCGGCAGTTGCACTGCCGCGATCGCGTCCGTGCGATCGAGCAGGCTGTTTGTCCACAGCCTGCTATCGCCCGAGACGCGGCCCGGCGGGGCACGGCACGCCGGCCGCGTCCGACGACCGGTCGGGGAGCGCCCCCGCCGGACCGGTCGTGCGGCATCCGCGCCGTCAAATCGCCGCCGCGGCGGTTTCGCCCGTGCGGATCCGGACCACTTCGGCGAGGTCGGTGACGAAGATCTTCCCATCGCCGACCTGGCCCGTCCGCGCCGTCTGCATGATCTTGCTGATCACCGCCTGCGCCTCGTCGTCGCCGACGACCACCTCGATCTTCACCTTGGGCAGAAAATCGACCGAGTACTCGGCGCCGCGGTAGGTCTCGGTGTGTCCCTTTTGGCGGCCGAAGCCCCGGACCTCCGTCACGGTCATGCCCTTGACCCCCTGCGCGTTGAGGGCGTCCTTGACTTCTTCGAGTTTGAAATGCCGGATGATGGCTTCGATTTTTTTCATCGCGTCGTCTCCTGGATGGAAGGGCCGCTCGCGTCCCCGCGCGGTGGCGTCGGTCCGACGTGGGCCCAACCAACGTGCTGCACGTCGCGTGCCAATCGTCGTCGGCCGTCCACCGCCGCATTCGCACGACCGGGTGACGCGCCCATGGAGCGCGTGATCACCCCGTGGCGGCGACGTGGCCTGACGATCGCCCCGATTTCCCGACGCCGAGCGGGCGGTTGTCGCGCCGTCGAGGCGCGCGTCGCGCCGCCGTGACAGCCGGAAGGTCGCCGGGCCCACGCTTGCGACATCCACCGCGGCGGCGAAGATGTCCGGAACCGCGGGTCACCGCGCCGCCGAGGCTGGCGTCGGCGGACCCCGTGACGCCCCGTCGCACTCTCTCGCGGAATCTCCATGGCGTTTCTCCGACACGCTGTTCGTGCTCTACCGGCGCTCGTCATGAGTCTTGCGACCGCCGTCGTCCCTGAACAACCGATCGCCGCCGAACCCAACTACGACGAGGAGGCGGTCGGTCGCTACGACCTGCCGCCGGTGCTCGCCGGCCCCGATGGCAGGCTCGCCACCGACGCCGAGACCTGGTCGAGGATCTCCCGGCCGCACCAGTTCGAGCTGCTCGAGCGGCACGTCTACGGCCGCCGCCTGCCGGCGGTGCCGGTCGAGGTGATCGACGTCGAGCGCGGCGAGGCGACGCTCGAGGACTCGACCAGGGCGCGGCGCATCCAGGCGCGACTGCGCCTCGGCGGCGGCGCGGGGGCCAACGTGGTCGACGTGCTCGTCTACCTGCCGATCGCAACGCGGCCGGTCCCGGTGTGGCTCGGACTCAACTTCCGTGGCAACCACGCCGAGACCGCCGACCCGGCGGTTCGTCTCTCCACCGCCTGGATCCCGGCCGACAAAGACGGTGGCGTCGAAGACCACCGCGCCACGGAGAGAGCCCGCGGCAGCCAGGCCCGCAGGTTTCCCGCCGCAACGCTCGTCGAGCGCGGTTACGGCATGGCCACGGCCTATTGCGGAGACATTTTCCCCGACCGCCCCGACGGTCGCGCCGACAGCGTGCTCGAGTCTCTCGGGCGTCCGACGGCAGGCACCTTGCCCCCCGATGAGACCGGTGCGATCGGTGCCTGGGCATGGGGTCTGTCACGGATCCTCGATTGGCTCGTCACCCTGCCGGACGTGGACGGGTCGAAGGTGATCGTCGTCGGCCATTCAAGGCTCGGCAAGACGGCGCTGTGGGCCGGCGCCTGTGACGAGCGCTTCGCGATGGTGGTGTCGAACGATTCCGGTTGCGGGGGAGCGGCGCTCGAACGCCGCAACTACGGCGAGACCGTGGCCGCGATCACGCGACGGTTTCCCCACTGGTTCGCGCCGGCCTTCGCCGGATTCGCCGACCGCGAGCGGGAGATGCCCTGCGATCAACACACCTTGTTGGCGATGACCGCACCGCGGCCGCTGTACGTCGCCAGCGCGGTCGAAGACCGCTGGGCCGACCCCCGCGGCGAGTTCCTCGCCGCGGTCGCCGCCGACCCGGTCTGGGCGCTGTTCGGCCTCACCGGCCTGGGCACGGCAGAGTTCCCGCCGATCGACACGCCGATCGGCCGCCGCGTCGGCTACCACGTGCGCAGCGGCGGCCACGACATGCTCGCCTACGACTGGCTGCGATTCGCCGATTGCGCCGACCGCGAATTGCTCGGCAAACGCCGGAACGAGGCGGCCGACTTTCACCCTTTCCAAGCGCCGCTCCCGGTGCCCGCTCCTCCCGGCGCGATCATGGTGGTGCCCCCCGACCCGACGGCGACCGCGGCACCGCCACCCGCCCTGGTGGCGATGTCCGGCGGGACGATCGACTGGACGAGCGCCAACGGCGCGCTCATCGTCGCCACGACCCCGGGACACGCCAACCACGTCCATTCGGTCGCCGAGTTCCGCGACGCCGACATCCACGCGGAGTTCATGACCGACCCGGCGGCCAGGGGCAACAGCGGTCTGTACATCCACGGCCACTACGAGATGCAGATCTACGATTCGTACGGCGTCGAACCCCCGACCGACCAGGACGAGGGCAGCCTCTACCGCTTCGCACGACCGTTGGTGAACGCCGCACGCCCGACGGGCACCTGGCAGGTGTACGACGTACGCTACGTCGCGCCGCGCCGCGACGCCGCGGGCACCGTGATTCGCGCCGGCACGATCACCGCCTGGCTCAACGGCCAGAAGGTCCAGGACGGTGTCGAGTTCACCGAGCCACGCTCCCCCTACATCCCCTACAAGCACGGCGTCACCGACCACCTTCGTGCGGTCGAAAAGCGACTGAAGGCGACCGGCATGGGGCCGCTGTTTCTGCAGGATCACGGCAGCCCGACCCGCTACCGGAACGTGTGGATCGTGCCACTCGATCGGCCGACGGACGACCGGTGAGCCGCGCTCCGGCGGCCGTGTGTTGAGTTCACGGGGCGCGATGCGTACATTCGCCCCGGGGAGTGCACGTCGTCGACCACCAGTCACCGGAGGCAGCCCATGGCATCCCGCGGATCCTGTCGACGGGGCGCGCGGCGCCGGTTTCTCGCGTCGGCCGCCGGCACGATCGCGGCACCCTACGTGCTCACCTCCCGGGCCCTCGGCGACGCGCGCACGGCACCGGCCAGCGATCGCATCGTGATCGGCGGTATCGGCATCGGCAACATGGGCTCCGGCGACCAGGGAGCCTTTCTCGGCCGTGGCGACGTGCAGTACGTCGCCGTCTGCGACGTCCGCCGCCCGTGGCGCGAAAAGGGCAAGGAGCGTGCCGACCAGAAATACGGCACCAACGACTGCGCGGCCTATGTCGATTTCCGCGAATTGCTCGCCCGCGACGACATCGACGCGGTACACATCGCCACTCCCGATCACTGGCATGCGATCATGACGATCGCCGCCTGCCGCGCGGGCAAGGACGTCTATCTGCAGAAGCCGGAGACGCTGACGCTCGCCGAAGGCCCGCTGATGATCGACGCGGCGCGGCGCTATGGCCGCGTGGTGTCGGGCGGTAGCCAGCGCGTGCTCGACGACTATCACGACATCGTCGATCCCTGCTGGGCCGGCGAGGTGGGAAGGATCCGGGCGCTCGACATCAGTGTCGGCGGACCGTCGCAGGC
This sequence comes from Planctomycetaceae bacterium, assembly GCA_046086245.1. GTDB lineage: Bacteria > Planctomycetota > Planctomycetia > Pirellulales > UBA1268 > F1-20-MAGs016. The sequence continues at coordinate 14,642 of JBJSXB010000271.1, forward strand.
CTGTTACCTCTCCGCCCAGGAGACCCCACCCGACATCGACTGGGAACTGTGGCTCGGGCCGGCGCCGTGGGAGCCCTACCACCCGGGGCGCTGCGACGGCAATTTCGGAACCGGTGGCAACAGCTGGCGGAGCTACGTCGACTACTCCGGCGGCAGCCTCACCGACTGGGGTGCGCACCATTTCGGCGGCGCGATCTTCGCGGCCGATCTCCGCGAACGCCAGCCCGAGTCCGCCGTCTACCACCCTCCCTCCGCCGACGGACGTGAACCGGCGTACGTCACGCTCCGCTATCCGAACGGTATCGAGATCCATCACAACCGTCCGCAGCATCTTCGCCCCGCGCGGGCGGCAGTGGCCCATGGCGGAGCGATCGAGATCGACGCCGACGGCGTTCCCCGTGATCCCAAGCCGGTGCCCGTCTACCGCGGATCGGGAGGGATCTACGGCGACTTCATCGAGGCGGTGAAGACGCGGCAGCGGCCCTTTCGCGACATCGAACTGGCGGTCAACACCATGACCGCTCCCCACATCGTCGCGATCGCCTACCGCCTCCGTCGTTCCCTCGCCTGGGACCGCGCGGGACAACGATTCCGCGATGACGATCAGGCGAATCGGCTCGTCGACCGCGCCCGACGCGAACCGTGGATGCTCTGATCACGATCCCTCCGTCACGCCCCGCCGGGAGGAGCTGCATGCCTTTCGATCGAGACCTGCTCGCCGCGGCGATCGCGGCACTGGCCACCTACGACTGGGGAGACGACGGCCGTGTGCTCAAGTCGCTGGACGAAGCGGTGATCGCCGCCCACGACGACCCGGTGCTGCGCACGGCGCTGGAAGGCTCATTGACGACGATCCTCGCGGGCGCCGGTTCACGCGCCGCCAAAGATCATGCCTGCCGCCGGCTCGCCTTGGTCGGTGGCGCCGACTGCGTGCCGCACCTCGCGGCGCTGCTCGACGATCCGGCGTTGTCGCACCCTGCCCGCCAGGCCCTCGAGCGGATCGAAGACGCGGCGGCGGCGGTGGCCCTCCGCGGTGCACTGGCGACGGCGGCCGGCGGCCGGCGCATCGGCGTCATCGCCTCCCTCGCGGCCCGCGGAGACGCCGACGCGGTGCCCCTGCTGGCGGGCATGCTCACCGCCGAGGCGCCGCTCGCCGCCGCCGCCGCTCGCGCCTTGGGGCGACTCGCGCTGCCGGCCGCGGCGGCGGCCCTCGCCACCGCTCCGGAAGGCGCCGCGGCCGAGGTACGGGCCGCCGTCGTCGATGCCCGACTCGCCTGCGCCGATGCCATGCTCCGACGCGGCGACCGCGAGGCCGCCCGTCGGATCTACGACGCAATCGCGATGGCCGTGGGAGAGACCCCCGTTTCACACCGCGACCGCGCCGTTCGCATCGCGGCCCGACGGGGCATGCTCGCCTGCCTCGACGAGGCGGCGGCCGGCTGAACCACCCCGACAACGTCGGTTTGTCCCGCCAGGAGCAGGGTCGATGCCCGTGGAACGCTTCACCACTCCGTCCGCCCGTCGAGCCGCCCTCGTCGCGGCATGTCTTTCGGCAACGCTCGCGGGGCTGGCCCGAGCGGACGACGCGCTGGCAGCGACGGTGGCTTTGCTGCGCTCGGCAGACCCCGACCTGCGCATGGTGGGGATCGAGCGGGTCCGCGACGGCCTACGTGGCGCGACGGTGACGAGATCGCTGGCGGAGGATCTCCTGCCGACGCTCGACGGCGACGGCCAACACGCGTTGGTGACGGCGCTCGCCGACCGGGGCGACCCGGCGGCGTTTCCCGGGATCGTGCGCCTCCTGACCCGTGCGACCGACGCCCAGGTGCGCGGCGCGGCGCTGCTGGCCGTCGGAACGCTCGGCGACGACCGTGCCGTTCCGGTGCTCGTCGAGGGGCTCGCCCGAGGCGGCTCCGAGACGCCGGCCGCCCAGCGCGGCCTGGTGGTCGTCGGGGGCGCGAAAGTGGTGGACGCGCTCCGCGCCGCCCTGCGCGAGGGGCCGTCGGCCGCTCGCCCGGCACTGTGTTCGATTCTGGCGACGCGCCGTGCGTTCTCCGCGGCCGGAGAGCTCGCCGCGGCCACCGTCGCCGATGACGTCGAGCTGCGGCGTGCCGCGACGCGGGCGCTGGCGACGCTCGGGTCGGCGGACGAGGTGCCGGCACTGGTCCAGTCGGTGCTGCGCACCGACCCCGGAAACGAGTTGGAGGATGCGGAGCGGGCGCTGGTCGCCGTCTGCACGGCGGGCCGCGACCGGCAGCGCGCGGCCGGCGCCTTCGTGACGGCGTTCGAGACCGCTTCGGCCACCGACCAGGAGCGCCTCGTGGGCGTGCTCGGGCGCGTCGGCGGAGCGGGGGCGAGGGAGGTGGTCGACACCCTGCTCGCCGATCCCGCACGGCGCCGCCTCGGCGTGGAAGCGCTGGCACGTTGGCCCGATGCCGCCGTCACCGACCGGATGATGGCGCTGCTCGAGGCGGGTGCCGACGAGAGGGAACGTGACGTGATCCTGGGCGGACTGATCCGCATCGTCCCCCTGCCCAACAACGGCCTCGACGACGTCCGCAAGCTCGATCTGCTGCGCCGCACGATGGACCTGTGCCGCCGCGACGAGGAGCGGCGGCGGATCCTCGAACGGGCCAACGCGATCCGTACCGTCGACACCTTGCGGTTCTTGATCCCCTATCTCGATCGGCCCACGCTCGCCGACGCGGCTTGCCTGAGCGTGGTGGAGTTGGCCCACCATCAGAAGCTGCGGGACGAGAACAAGGACGAGTTCACCCGCGCCCTCGACCGCGTCTTGGCGACGAGCAAGAACGAGGAACTCCTCGACCGCTCCCGCCGCTACAAGGAGGGACGCACCTGGAACCGGCAGCGCCCCGGCACGTGAGGCGGTCGGCGGCGCCGGCGACGTCCGCGGTCAGCGCCGGAACGTCGCCCCGTCGAGTGCGTGTGCTTTCATGAGCCGATACAGCGTGCCCCGCGGCAACCGCGCGTCCCGGGCCGCCGCCGACACGTCGCCCTGGTGCCGGGCGAGCAAGTCGGTGAGGTACTGCCGCTCGAAGCGCGCGACACATTCGGACCGCTGGGCGAAGAAGCCACTCGATCCACCCTCGGCATCGGACTTACCGGCCGCGGTGACCACCTCGTCGGGAAGGTCGTCGACGCCGGCCAGACGGCCGGCCGCCATCGCGACCGCGCGGCGGACGACGTTGGAGAGTTCGCGGACGTTTCCCGGCCAGGAATAGGTGCGCAGCACCTGGTAGGCGTCAGGGGACAGCCCGACTGCCGGACGCCCCATTTCCTGCGCGGCGCGGTTGGCGAACGCCTCCGCCAACAATCCGACATCGTCACCCCGCGCGCGGAGCGGCGGCAGGTCGATGCGCACGACGTTGATCCGGTAATAGAGATCGCGGCGGAACGCGCCACGCTCCACCATGCCGTCGATCGCACGCGCCGTGGCCGCGACCACGCGGACGTCGACGGCCACCTCCTGACGGGCGCCGACACGCCGCACACGCCGCTCCTGGAGGACGCGCAGCAGTTTCGCCTGCAGCGGCGGCGGCAGCTCACCCACTTCGTCGAGAAACAGCGTGCCGCCGTCGGCGCACTCCACCAGACCGATCCGCCGGGCGTCCGCTCCGGTGAAGGTGCCGCGCTCGTGGCCGAAGAACTCGCTTTCAAGCAGCGTGTCGGGAATCGCCCCGCAATCAACCGGCACGAACGGCCCGGCGGCACGACGGCTGCGACGATGGAGGGCACGGGCGACCAGTTCCTTGCCGGTGCCCGTCTCGCCGGTGACGAGCACGTCGACGCCACTGGCCGCGACGCGGTCGATCAGCTCGTAGACCTGCCGCATCGCCGGGCTCTCGCCGATGAACTCCTCGAACGAATAAGGACGCTCGACGACCCGGCGCAGGGCGGCTTGAGTCGCCTGCCGTCGCGCCGCTTCCAGCAGTCGCACGAGCGCGTCCCCGAGGGCCGATTCGACCAACGCCATGTCGAGATAGTCGCCCGCTCCTTCCGTGAGGCACGCACGCGCCGTGACGACCGAGGGTTCGGAGTCGATCACCACAACCGGTAGATGCGGATCGGCACTCCGGACGGCCGCGAGCATCGCCGCCGCCGGTGCGTCGGGCCGTGAGGTGACGATGCCCACGTCCCACGAGTCGCGATCGAGCGTCGCACGGGCCTGGTCGATCCCGGCCACGACCCGCAACTCCAGCGGTTGCAGCGGCGCCACGAGCCGGGCATACGCCAACCCCCCGGCTCCGGAGGGATCGACGACGATGATCCGCGGCTGACGCATGGGCGGAAACCGGCGGATGCCGCGGTCGACGAGCGCCGTGCGGGCGCCGGTCAAAAAGGCTGCGACGCCGCGGGGCGGTCGCCCGCCCCTCCAACGGCCGCGACGTCGACCGGACCGCCGCCACTCCGCCTCGGGCAGCGCCGCTCACGGAAGACGGGTCGAGTATGCCGAGCCGCGGCGCGACGGTGCAAACCACCCCCTTCCGCCGGCGGAAACGACACCGAACGCTCTGGTACATTTCCTTTTTCCGGGCCGCGCGCGATGACCGCGGTCCCGGTTTCCCCGAGGATTCCGCGGCATGCCCCTCGATCCCTACTCCCCGTGCCCCGGCGGTACGGGCAAGAAACTGAAGTTCTGCTGCGCCGAACTGGTCGGCGAACTCGAGCAGATCGAAAGGCTCGTCGAGGGGGATCAACTCGCGGCCGCGCGGGAGCAGGTACGGTCGCTCGATGCGGCGCATCCCGGACGGGCATGCCTTCTCGCGGCGCGGGCGCGGCTTGATCTCGCCGGACGCGATTTCGGCGCGGCGGCCGCTGCCAGCCAGGCGTTTCGCGACGCCTTTCCGGAGAATCCCCTCGCGCTCGGCTACGCCGCACTGTCAGCGGCGATCGGCGGCGAATTCCAGGAGGCCGCCGCACTCTTCGATCGCTCCCGTGAGGCGGCCGGGAAGGAGATATCGGTCGATCTTGTGCGGATCGCCGCCACCATCGTCCAAGCGGCCGCACAGGGGGGGCATCCCGGATTCGCGCAGGGGATCGTCGATTGGATGGACGACACCCAGCTCGGCAGCGCCGACGATCGCCGCATGCTCGCGGTAGTGGTGGGATCGTCCGGCGTGCCGGTTGGCCTGCGCGCGCGGATACCGTTGGTGGACACTCCCGCCGACGTGCCGTGGCGATTCGAGTTCGACGCCGCGCTGAAGGCGGCCCGGGCGTGGCGGCTGACGAAGGCGCTGACGACGTTCCGCAGTCTCCGGGGGGTGGCGGGGGAGAGCCCGGAGGTGTTTACCAATATCGGTATCCTCGCCGAGGCCTTGTCGCGCCCCTTCGAGGCGGCCGAGGCGTGGCTCAAGGTGGCGAAACTCGTCGCCGCGACCGATGGCGATGCGGCCATCGAAGCCACCGGGCGCGGCATGGCCCTCGAGACCGAGGCCAATCCCGAACGGTCCCCGATGGTGCGACTGGAACGCTGGACGGCGACCCTCCCCGCCAAGGCGGCCATGGCGATGGAGTTGATCGACGATCGCATCCGCCATGACGGACACTGCGAACCCACCGTCGTGGAGCGTGCGGAGTGGACGTCACGCGGCGCGGCCCCCCCACGGTCGGTGTGGCGCGTGTTCGACGCGACCGCCGCCTCGGGAAAACCGTCGCGGCTGTTGGCCACGCTGCTCCTGTTCGGACGCCAGACCGACCGCGAGGCCGAAGCGGTGCTTCAGGGCTTCACACCCGATCTCGCCGAGGCCGCGGCGATCTGCGCCGGCCCGCTCGGCTGCCGACTCGAAGCCCCCTCCGCGGCCCGCGCGCCGCTGCCGGCGGTGAGCCCGACCAACTGGCTCGTCGCCTCGCAATACCGGGTGGTGCCGCCGGCCGACATGCCCGTCGCGACCCCACCCGGCCAACCGACCGTGTTCGAGACGCTGCTCGGCGCTCAACGGGAGACGGCGTGGCGCCGCTTCGAGTCGCTGTGGCCCGACACCGCGCTGCCGGAATTGCTCGGGCGCACACCCCGCGAGGCCATCAAGGATGCCGAGGGAAGGCGCCGCGTCGAGGCGCTGCTCGTCGAGGGGGAGGCGGCGTCGCGCCGACCCGATGCCGCAGCCGCCTGGAGCCGCGTCCGGGCGGTGATCGCCCTGCCGACGCCGGAACCGATCGTGGCGGTCGGATCGTTCGCCGAGGTTCCCCCGCTCCGCTGGCACCGGATCCGCGTCGAAGGCATGCCGCTGGATGACCTGCGATCGCTCGCCTTCACCGCGATCGACGCCGGCTTCGAGAGCGCCGCGGAGCGGGCTGCCACGGCGGTGGCGGCGCACCCCGACGCCGCTCCGGAGGATCGCTGGGAGGCGTTGAGCATCCTCGAAGAACGCGCCCCCACGACGGTCGGACGCCTCGAGATCATCGGCGAATTGCGGTCGCTCGCGAAGCAACTCAACAGCGGCGACGGCATGCTCGACGTCGCCGAACTTCGGGTGCGGCTGGAACGCAACGATCAGGCAGACGTCGTGCGCCTGCTCGAACACGTCCGCCGCGAACATGCCGGCGACCAACGCGTCTATACCGCGCTCGCGGAAGTGCTGATGGAGGCCGGCGTGGACATCCCGGGCATGGCGGCCGGTCGGCCCGCCGGCGCCGCCACGCGGCGCCCCGATGCCCCCGTCGCCGCGCCGGCCGCGGCGCCCCCCGCGGCCGGTCTCTGGACCCCCGGTCAGGCGGCGGCCACGCCGACCGAAAAGAAGACGATCTGGACGCCCGATTGATGTCGTTCACGGCGTTGGACACCGCCGCCATGCTCCGGGCCGTCGACCTGGCCCGTCGTGGCGAGGGTTTCGTCGAGCCGAATCCGCTCGTCGGCGCCTTGGTCACCGCCGCCGATGATCCGACACGGATCGTCGGCGAGGGCTGGCACGCCCGCTTCGGGGGTCCCCACGCCGAGACGGTCGCCCTCACCGCCGCGGGCGATCGTGCCCGCGGCGGCACGATGTATGTCACCCTCGAACCCTGCTGCCACCACGGCAAGACACCCCCCTGCACCGAAGCGATCGTCGCCGCCGGGATCAGACGCGTGGTGGCCGCGACCGGGGACCCCAATCCACTCGTCGCCGGGAAGGGGTTCGCGAGGCTGGCGACGGCGGGGATCACGGTGGAGGTCGGCGCTGCCGCGGCCGCAGCGCTGCGGATCACCGCACCCTATCGCCGCCTCACCATCGACGGCCGCCCATGGGTGATCGCGAAATGGGCGTCGGGACCGGGCGGCGACCTTTCATCGCCACCCGGGCGGCGCTGGCTCTCGTCGGAGGACTCGCGCGCGTTGGTGCACCGCCTGCGAGGCCGTGTCGACGCGATCGTCGTCGGTAGCGGCACGGCGCTCGACGACGACCCGTCGCTCACGGCCCGACCGGCCGGTGCGCGGATACCTCTCCGGGTGGTGCTCGACGGGCGTGGCCGATTGCCGACCGATGGCACGTTGGCGACGACGGCGTCCGTGGTGCCGCTGCTGGTCGCAACCGGTCCCCGCGCCGATCCGACGTGGATCAAGACCCTCCGTCAAGCCGGTGCCGAAGTGTGGATCGGGCCCGCCTCGTCGGCCGGCGAGCGGCTCCACGCGCTCCTCGGTGAACTGGGGCGGAGACGCTGCACCAACGTGCTGCTCGAAGGAGGGCCGATGCTGCTGCGCGGGGCGTTCGCCGCCGGGGTGGTCGACGAGGCGTGGGTGTTCATCACCGATTGCCCGCCGACCGCTTCCGGTCCCGGCGCGGCGATCACCGACGTAGCGGGACTCACGATCGAGTCGGCCGAGGTCATCGGCGGCGACATGCTCGTCCGCGGGCGTATCGGGCCGGCAGCGGCCGACGGCGGGACGGACTGATCCGTCAGGTCCACCAGGCTGCTCGCCAAAACCGGCCCGGCGGCCTTTCGCCGCTCACTCCTTCGGCATGTCCCGGATCACGTTGCGCCAGTGCGTCACCGAGGCTTCGGGAGTGATGCTCGTCTCCGCGACCGCCACCCGGATCGACCGCAGAGCCTCGAGAACCACCTTGACCTGACCGAGCACGTCGCGGACCTGTTCCTCCTCGTCGTCGGCCGACAATTCACGATCGGGGTCGACGCTTCCCTCGCGCTGCTGCACCGATGCGACGCGGGCTGCATACACGACCCAGGGCTCGACCAGATCGATCAACCCCGCGACGTCGAGCGCCGCAGCTTGGGCGAGCGGTTCCTCGAACTTCGACAACTGCGCGCCGGTCTCGAGGGTGTTGGCCGCCAGCATCCGCGCCGCCTGTTTCGGCACGAGGCTGAACACCGCCGCGTCCTCGCCGACGCCGATCGCCGGCCTGATCTGCTCGTCGATCAGCCCGGCCGGCAGGGCGAACGTCCAGAGATTACCCCCGGGCACCTTCGTCTTCTCCGGCTCCGGAATGAGGTAACCGGGTGGAACACTGTCGGGCTGCAGTTCGCGGATCTTGTCCACGACCTCGTCGCCGAGGGCGAACAGGTCGCTCAAACCCTCGCGGAACAGCGCCGGGTTCGACAGCCGCACGGCGATCGCCGGCTCCACCAATGGAAGCGGCTCGACCGACCCGGGCACCTGCGACGAGAGGCGCTTCGTCTTGCTCTTGCCGTCGATCACCAGCGCGAATTGGCCGTCGGCCGTCGCCGGAATGATCTTCTGGCGGAGGATCTCCGTGATCTTGTCGACCACCGGGCGGAAGTTCTTGTCGGCCAACTCGATCATCTCGCGCGGCTCGTCGTCGAACTGGGGGAGGATGTTGCGGCGGAAAAACGACATCGCCATTCCCGCCATCGACACGACGTCGTCGAACTGCTCCGCGTCGTTCTTCGAGCGCGTGATCAGCGCCGCCAGCGGAGCCCCGCCGGTATGCGACGAGAGGTCGAGCCGCCGCGATCCGTCGAGCGGAAGATTCTTCGACCAATCCCAGGCGTAACCCTCGTAGCCCGAATCGGTCAGGAACGCGTACGACATCCACGCGCCGGCCACCGGGAGGCGGCGGCGCAGGGCGGCCGACATTTTCTCCAACCCGCTGCGGGCCTCCGCGGCCGCCTCGTCGGAGAGGCCGGCACTCTCGGCGATCCGACCGCTCAACTCCGCCAACTGGTCGATGTCGGCGGTCGTTCCCACCAGCAGCTTGTTGAGGGCCTCGCTCACGTACGAGATCCCGGTGATGGCCCGGGAGCGGTGCTCCCGAAGCGGCTGGAGCGCCGGCACCGAGGCGAGCCCCCTGGCGTCGCCGGGCTTGCCGAGCTTGTCGAGATGATCGACCGCGTCGCCGATCGAGAGGATCACCCGATCGCCGATGACCCCCAGTGCCACCACGACATCGAGCGACTGGAGACGTTCGATCACCGCCTCGAATCCATCGACGTCGAGGTCGTCGATCGAACCGGTCAGCGCCCCCCATGGCACCAAACCGCCGTCGACGGTGATCGTGATCAACTCGCCGCCCGCGACCTTCTTGCGGCCGATCAATTGGGCCAGATCGGGATTGCCCTGGGTGACGAGTTTGAGCAGCCCGTCGATCCGCTTCATCTGCACCTCGGCGGCGGGCAGTTGCGTCGTGCGGAATCCCCATACCAGGTCGGGGATGACGATCGATTCGACGTTGTCGACGAGCGTCTGCAGCGCGAGCCGCATCTGGAGCCTGGTGAGTTGCTCGTCCTCCACTTCGGCGACCTGGAACCGCACCGGCACCGTCGTACCGGCCGCTTGCGCGCGGGCGCCGTCGAGCGGCGATGCCCGTCCCAACTCCAGGAAGCCGGCGGCCTGCTGGGCTCGCTGCACCTTCTGCAGCAGTTCGAGGAACACGATGCACGACGGCTCGCCATAAAGGAACGTGTCGGTGGACACCATGTCGGCGAGCACGGCGACCGCTTGCTTGTTTTCCGGCAGTTCGAGGAACGTGGCCGCCATGGACAGCGGGCTGCCGGGCTGGATCTTCTGCTCCTCGATGGCGTCGAGTGCCCGCTGCACCGCCGGCAACCGCTTGACCGCCGCGAACGCGTTGCTGGCGAGGACGCGGTCGATCTGCTCGCGGATCCGCAGCGTCGCCGTGAGGAAGGCCGCGTCGGCCGGCACCATCGAGACACCGGACTGGAGCACATCGTCGCCACGGACGAACGCCATCGGCGTGGCGGCGAGCGCCACCACGAGTGTCACGCGTGTTGCATGCCCGAGTCGACGGAGCGAGCGCGGAAGGCCCCTCGAGACGGAACCGTTGGTGGGGAGGACGTGGTTCATGGCAGGCTCCTCGACCGGCACGTTGCGGGGTGATACGTCTCCGCGCGACCGACGGCGGACGGGGGTCCGAGACCGTCGTTCCCGGCGGAACGCGATGCGTACCCCGGTAGTCTGGCATGGCCCCCCCGCCCGAGTCCACCGCACACCCACGACCGGACCGTCCCACGATCCACCATTGGACCGGACCGTCCGCCTGCGGTACCGTCCGCGGAGCGATCAGGTCGATCGCGGCGTGGCGGGAACGCGGCACGACGCGGAACGACGGGAGCCGGCGCACGTGCAGATCGACGGGACGCGGATCATCGACACGTTCGCCGAGGCGTTCCGCCTCCGCTACGGCCGGCTGGTGATCACCGCCCACGACGCCCACTGGCTCACGGCCGCCCTCGCGGCGGTTTGCGGCTACGGCACGAGCGTGCTCGGCTGCGACGTCGAAGTGGGGGTCGAACGGGTCCTCAGTCCCGCGGAAACCCCCGATGGTCGGCCCGGGGCGGCGATCCTCGCCTTCGCCTTTTCGACCGAGGACCTTGGGGCCGCACTGGCCAACCGGACCGGACAGTGCCTGCTCACGTGCCCGACGGTGTGCGTCTACGACGGATTGCCCGGGGCGACCGAGCGGGTCGCCCTCGGCAGCCACGTCCGATTCTTCGGCGATGGGTTCGAAAAAACGAAGGTCGTCGCCGGCCGTCGCTACTGGCGCGTGCCGGTGATGGACGGCGAATGCGTCGTCGAGGAGTCGACTGGCGTGGAGAAGGGTGTCGGCGGGGGCAACCTGATCCTCCAGGGGGCCTCCCTCGAGGGCACGCTGGCCGCGGCACGGCGGGCGGTGGCGGCGATCGCCGAACTCCCCGGGGTGATCACGCCATTTCCTGGCGGCGTGGTGCGATCCGGCAGCAAGGTCGGATCGCGATCGGGGCGCCTGCGGGCCAGCACGAACGAGGCGTTCTGTCCGGGCTTGATCGGTCGTGTCGACTCCCTCTTGGTGGAAGGTTCAGGCTGCTGCCTGGAAATCGTGGTCGACGGCGTCGATGAGCTCGCCGTCGCGACGGCGATGGCGGCGGGAATCCGCGCCGCGGCCGGTGCCGATCTGCTGGCCATCGCCGCCGGCAACTACGGCGGCAAACTGGGCAAGTTCCACTTTCATCTGCATCGGCTTCCGGATCTCTGCTGACCGGTGGGCCGGTGGTTGCCCTTCTCGCGACCACCGCACCTTTGCTATGTCCCCGACGCTGTCCCCGGGTCGGCGGTCTGGCGGGAGCTTCGACGATGCCCGAACGTCCATCGCGACAACTGCTCGTCATACCCCCGCGCACTCTGCGCTGGCCATACCTGCTCGGCGCCGGAGCCGGAGTCGCTTGCGGAGCGATGGTCCTGTGGGCCGTCGGCCATGCTCGCGCGACGACCGGGACCGATACACCGCCGGCCATCGTCGACGTGCCCCCCGTTCCTCCGGTCGCCGAAACGGACGCGGGCGCGATGCCGCAGCGGGTCGCCGAACCGGAATCGTTCGCGGTCGCCCCCGATGCCCGACCGATGGATCAGGTCGCATCCGTCCCCGTCGGCAGCGCCCCGGAAGGGGGAGACGAGGCAGCCGAGGACGTCCCCGCGCCATCCGCCAACGACCGCAGCGGCCGGCGTTCGCTGTCGCGCTTCTCCACGGTAGACCCCCGGCTCCCGGGCGATCCGTTCATGGCGTCGGCCCCGCCGGCGATCGACGGCGTCGAGGGTCCGGGGCGTGTCGATGTGACCGCGGAGCCGCGCCGGGCCCCGTGGACGGCGGCGGCCGCCGCGACCGGGCCGGATCACGAGAACCCAGGCCCTTCCGCTGACATCCTCGCTGCCGCCGCGTCGCACGATGACGACCAAACGACGGCGGCGGGTCCGCTGGCTTCCGCCGCCGCGGCGCTCACCCCTGATCCCACGAAGCCAGCGCCCGTTGCGCCCAGGGACCCGGTCGCGCTCGACGATCCTGACGCGCCGATTCCGGTCGACGAGTCCGGCCCGGCGACCGGTGGGCCGACTGGCCTCCCGTCGGGTGCCGCAGGGGCACCCCCCCCGTCGCCGTTCGCCTCGGCGCCCGCACTCGGCTCCCCGCCGCCGGTGGCCGGCGCACCGACGCCGCCCGGGGTTCCCGCGGCGCTCCCTCCTGATCTCGGCATCTCCGCCGCCGGTCGTCCGGGCTCCGCCGAAGGGACGGAGCCACGCCGCGCGAGTCCGACCGGCAGCGGCCAGGGGCGTCCCGGCGCCGCGCAACTCGACGGCGTGCAGACCCCGCAACTGACGATCGAAAAACGGGGACCACGCGAGGTGCAGGTCGGCCAGACATGCCGTTACGAGATCCTCGTACGCAACGTCGGTTCCGCGGTCGCCCAGGACGTCATCGTGCTCGAACGCATCCCGTTCGGGACCACGCTGGTCGCCACGAGCCCGCCCGCGAGTCCGGCGGGGGAAGGGGCGGATGGCGACCTCGTGTGGCGCATCGGGCAGCTCCCGCCGGGATCGCAGGCCCGCGTCGCCGTGGAACTCACGCCGACCCTCGAGGGGGAGGTGGGGAGTCTGGCGAGCGTCACGTTCCGAGCCGAAGCGGGCGCCCGGGCGAGGGCCACGAAACCGGCGGTCGCGCTGTCGGCCCCCGCGCCACGGCCGGTGCTCGTCGGCGGCTCGATGCCGGTGGTGATCAACGTCACCAATCCCGGCACCGGCACCGCCACCGGCGTCGTCCTCGAGGGACTGGTTCCCGACGGCGTGACCCATGCCGCCGGCCGTGAGGTGGAATTCGACGTCGGTCGTCTCGGCCCGGGTCAGTCGCGGTCGATCGAACTGGAACTCGCGACCACCGGTCCGGGCGTGCATCAACTGCAGCTTGTCGCCCGCGCCGACGGCGGCATCGAGACGGCGACACAGGTGCGCCTCGAAGTGACCGCGCCGACGCTCGACCTCGCCGCCGAGATCCCGTCGCGCCGCTACCTGCAACGTCCCGCACCGTGCCTGCTGTCGATGACCAATGCCGGCACCGCGCCGGCGCGCGACGTCGAACTGGCGGCCCAACTTCCGCCCGGCCTGAAGTTCATCCGCACCAACAACGCCGGCTACTACGACGAGCGCACCCACCGCGTGCTGTGGAACCTCGAGGAACTTCCCGCCGCCGAGACCGGCACGGTCGAATTGGTGGTGATGCCCGTCGAACTGGGACCGCAGAAGATCGTGGCCGCGGCCCGGGCCGCCGGCGGGCTGGCCGACCAGGCGGTACACACCATCGAGGTCGAAGGGCTCGCGGCGCTCACCTTCGAGGTCGCCGACAGCGAGGACCCGATCGAACTTGGTGGACTCACCGAGTATGTGGTCCGCGTGGTGAATCAGGGCACCAAGGCCGCCGCAGGCGTGCGCCTGACGGCGACGCTGCTGGGTGAAGTCGAACCCGTGGCTGCCAAGGGACCGGTGCCCCATCGGGTCGACAACCTGGCGATCGTCTTCGATCCGCTCGCCCGCCTCGCTCCCGCCGAGGAGGCGGTGTACCGGGTGCGTGTCCGCGGGCGCCGCGAGGGGGACCAGCGCGTGCAGGTGCAACTCACCAGTGACGACCAGCCCGCGCCGATCACCAAGGAAGAGGTCACCCGCGTCTACGCCGATCGCTGACCGCGATCCGCGGATCACGCGTCAGCGCCGCAATTCAGCCCCCGATCGCTCGGCGCACCCGGCCACGATGCGGGTGACGATCGCGTTCGCCTCGTCACCCGACAGCGTTCCCGACGCGGGTCGGAGGGCGAGCGTGACGACGAAACTCTTGCGGCCGGCGCCGAGTCGCTCGGCGTCTTCCCATACCTCGACGAGATCGGCACGCTCCAGCGTCGGGCCGCCGGCGGCTGCGATCGCGGTGGCGACCATCCCCCACGGCACGGACCGATCGACGACGAGATTGACGTCGCGGTGGACGACGGGAGAATCGCTCGTCGGCCGGAGGACGATGGCACGGTCGAGGGCGTACGCCAGCCCGTCGACACGCACCTCCGCCGCCGCCACCGGTCCCTCGAGCGACCGGGAGGCGAGGAGGGACGGCGCCACCTCGCCGACGACCGCGATCCGTCGCGGAGCGTGCCCGGGCCGATGGAGCAGCACCTCGGCAGCGCGTCCCGGAGCGAACAGGTCGAGCGTCACCGGGAGCCATTCCAACCCCTCGGCGTTCCGATCACCGCTCCAAGGGCCGATGCGCAGCCGCGTGCCGAGCGTTTCGACGATCCCCTTGGCGGCGGCGAAGTCGCCACCCTGGACCCATGAGACGAGCCACGGTTCCTCGATCGGTCCCGACTCGCCGGCGGCGAACGTGCCCGGTTCGAGGTAGGCATGGGCGAGCTCGAAGAGATCGGCATGCCCCGCTCCGACGGCGGCGTTGGCGGCCCGCGCGTCGAGCAGGCTCGGCAGCAGACTGCGGCGCAACCGGTCGGCACCGCGCACCAGCGCCGGCGCGATCGTCAGCGGCGGACGATCGGACCACGGGCTGGCGGTCGCCTCCGCCTCCACCGGCACCACGCTGCGCGTCAGTGCCTCGCAAAAACCGATGCCGACGAGGAAATCACTCGCCAACCTGCCGAGACGCTCACGCGGCCCCTGCTCCACCACGCGCGCCGCCAACGGCACGTCGTCCGGCACACCGGCGTAGCCCTCGATCCGTCCGATCTCCTCGATCAGATCGATCTCCCGGCTGCAATCGCGCCGCCACGTCGGGGCGACCCAGCGCGGTGCGGCGGAGGAGCCGCGCTCCTCGACGAATCCGAGACCGGCGAGGATGCCGCGTTGCCGCTGATCGTCGACCGTCATGCCGAGCACTTCCGCGACCCGGCCGGACCGTAGCGGCATGACCGCCTGCGGGGCGAGCAGACGCCCGGCGGCGACGACCCCCGCCGCGAGACGACCGCCCGCCAATTCGACGATCATCGCGGCGGCGCGGCGACTCGCCCAATCGACGGCGGCGGGATCGGGTCCGCGTTCGAAACGGTACGACGATGGACTCGCCAGCGCGAGTCCGCGGGCCGCGGCCCGCACCACCAGCGGAGCGAACTGTGCCGACTCCAAGAGCACGTCGGTGGTCTCGCCCCCGATTTCCGTACCCAACCCCCCCATCACCCCGGCCAGCGCGATCGGGCCAGCGCCATCGGCGATCACCCCCATCGCCGTGGTGAGGCGGTACTCGCGATGGTTGAGGGCGGCGAACGACTCCCCGTCACGGGCGCGACGAACGGTCATCGCCGTGCCGCGGATCTTCCGCAGATCGAAGGCATGGAGCGGCTGGCCGCATTCGAAAAGCACGTAGTTGGTGACATCGACGACGTTGTTGACCGGTTCGACGCCGATCGCACGGAGCCGGGCGACGAGCCAAGCGGGGCTCGTCCCGACACGCACACCGCGGATCACCCGTGCCGAGTAGAAGGGACAGACGGTGGGATCCTCGATCGAGACGGTGATCGAGGCGGGTGGATCGGTTTCGTCGGGCCGCGGATCGGGGATGTGCAGCGGCACCCGGAACAGCACCGCGAGTTCGCGGGCCACGCCGAGATGCCCGAGGCAATCGGGGCGATTACTCGTCACCTCCAATTCGATCGCCGCGTCCCCGTCGACCAGGTGCGTCGCCTCGTGGTTGAGGCCTGCCATGAGCAGCCGGTCGGCGAGCGTCTCGGCCGTGGCGTCGAGCCGGACGTAGTCGTTCAACCAAGCGCGGGAGACGAGCATCGATGCCTCGGGGCCGTCGGATCAGAATTGGCGGAGGAACCGGACGTCGTTGCGGTAGAAATCACGGATGTCGGCGACGCCGTAGCGGCGGGCGGCGATCCGCTCCACCCCGAGGCCGAACGCGAAGCCCGACACGGCGTCGGGGTCGAGCCCCACCGCGGCGAGTACGGCGGGATCGACCATGCCGGCGCCACCCATTTCCACCCACCGCCCACCCCACTCCATGTCGACCTCGACGCTCGGCTCGGTGAACGGGAAAAACGACGGGCGGAAGCGCACGCGGACACCCTCGCCGAGGAATCCCGATGCCAGGGCACGGAGCGTCGTCTTGAGATGGGCCATGGTGGTGCCCGGTTCGACCAGCAGCCCCTCCACCTGATGAAACATCGGGTAGTGCGTCGCATCCGCGGTGTCGGGACGGTAGACCCGGCCGAGAGACACGATCCGCAGCGGTGGCGGGCGTCGCTCCATCACCCTGATCTGGACCGTACTGGTCTGCGATCGCAGCAGCAGCGGTTCCGCCCCGGCGGCGACGGAGAGGAAGAAATTGTCGAGTGGATCGCGGGCAGGATGCTCCGGGCTGATTGCCAACGCGTCGAAATTGTGCCACTGGTCCTCGACCTCGGGCCCGTCGACGCTCTCGAACCCCAGCCCCGCCATGATCTCCTGCACCTGCCGGATCGTCCGCGTGATCGGGTGGAGATGCCCGAGCGGCACCGCGCTTCCGGGCAGTGTCACGTCGATCGCGGCAACACTCGCCGTGGCCGGCACGGCGAGGCGTTCACGCGCCGCACCGATCGTCGCGCCGAGCCAGTCCTTCAACTCGTTGAAGTGCCGGCCGGCCTCCTTGCGGGCGGTGGCCTCGACGCTGCCGAGGTTCTTCTGCAGCGCCTTGAGTCGGCCATTGCGGGCTCCGAGAAACTCCACGCGCACGCGTTCGACCCCCTCGGCATCGGCAACGCCCGCGAGCATCCGCTCGGCTTCGGTGCGACAGCGGCCGATGTCGGCGACGAGGTCGGAGAGCGAGACGACTTCCACGCGACGATGCATCCTTGGCGACGAAGACGGGACGGCGGACGGCGGGCCGTGTTTCCGGCCCTGGCTCCGACCCGAACGCACCTCCGACCACGACCGTGCCGCGACGATCATCGCGCGGTCACCGGACGGACACGAACGTTCCGCCCACGCCATCGGAAGCGACGAAGGGCGGGTGGTTCAGGCCGCGCCCGCCGGCACACCGAGATCGAGGGCACTGCGAACCCGTGCGACCACCGTGTCGAATCCGGTGGGGTCGAGGACCGCCATTTCGGCGAGCGTACGACGATCGAGGTCGCACCCGCACTTTTCCAGGCCGGCGATGAACTGGCTGTAGCGGAGGCCACGCTCACGGACCGCCGCGTTGATGCGGACGATCCAGAGCCGGCGGAAGTCACGCTTGCGACGGCGCCGATCGCGGCGCGCGAATACGCCGGCGCGGATGATCGACTCCTTGGCGGTCCGCAGCAGCCGGCGACGGCCACCGACCGAACCCTTGACCCGTTTGAACAATCGCTTCTTCGCCCGCAAACGGGGCACGACGCTTTTGGTGCGCATGGTGGTGGATTCCGATGGGCCGCCGGCGAGCACGCCGACGGCGAAAGACCTGTTGGATTGGAGGGGTGATCAGCGGGAGCGTTGAGGGACGATTGAGACGGGGATGTCGGCCGACGCGTCGTTCCGCCCGGGGAAAGGGACTTCGACGCCGACACCGCACGGGTCAATAACCGCACGGGTCAATAACTGTATTTCCCCAGGGCGGCGACGATCTTCGGCGTGTCCACCGATGCCAGGACGCCGGTGCCGCGCAGGTTGCGGCGCCGCTTTGCCGTCAGACGCACCTGGAGGTGGCTCGTGCCGGCGCGACGGTGCTTCACCTTGCCGTTGGCGGTGGCCCGGAAACGCTTCTTCACGCCCTTGTGGGTCTTCTGCTTCGGCATGGTCTGCTCCTGATTGGTTCGTTGAACGGGTGACTGGGAGATTACTTGGGGGAGAGCGTGCACACCAGCCGCCGCCCCATCTGCTGCGGGGGCGAATCGACTTTGCCCACCGGGTCGAGCTGTTCGAGGATGTTTTTCATCACCCGCTGGCCCTCGTCGATGTGGGCGAGCTCGCGGCCGCGGAACACGACCGACACGATCACCTTGTCTTTGTGCTGGAGGAAGCCCTTCGCCTGGTTCACCTTGAATTCGATGTCGTGCTCGCCCGTCTTGGGGCGAAGGCGGATTTCCTTGATCTTGGTGTGGTGGACGTGGGTCTTGTGCTGCTTCTTCTTCTGCTGGTACTTGAACTTGCCGAAGTCCATGATCCGGCAGACCGGCGGCTTCTCGTTGGGAGCCACCTCCACGAGATCGAGTCCCGCCTCGCGGGCGCGG
>JBJSXB010000272.1:0-7179 GCA_046086245.1 Planctomycetaceae bacterium
CTTATCGATCGTGACATAGTCGCGCGGAAGAAAGAGTTTGGTGTTGAACTGTATGATCTAATTGACAGTATCGAACGTAAGAGCAAGACTTCCATGCTTTCAACACCCAGTCTTTTCAAGGGTATTGAATCGCAAGTTCAAGAATATTTGGAAGTTGGAGCTTTAAAGGAAATTCGTTGGTCAGAAGAAAAACATTTGAGTCCCTGGTTTGTGATCGCGGAACGACGATGCCCACCCCCGATGCCATCCGCCGCCCGCCCCCCGTCGACACCCCGGCGCGCACGACGTCGCGCGGGCAAGCGGCGCGGATCGAGCGCGACTACTACCGCCGCCCGAACGCCTTGCACCGCGCCCGGCGTTGGCTCGGGCTGGTCGGCTTGGTGGCGGGCGTCGCCTGGGTGGCGTGGGGGGCGATCGATCAGCCACGCCATCACTCGCCGGGCCCGGTCGCCGCCGTCCACGCGCGGTGGGAGCGCGACTGCGAGGCCTGCCATGTGCCGCTCGAGCCGATCAAGGACGGCACCTTCCTGTCCACGGCCGCGTCGCGCGCCCAGGCCGACGCGCGGTGTGAGGCCTGCCACGCCGGCCCGGCCCATCATCCACGACAGCGTGCCGACGAGGTCGGATCGTGCGCGTCGTGCCATGCCGACCACCGCGGTCGTGATGCCGACATCGTGCGCGTGGCCGACCGCACCTGCACCCAGTGCCACGGCGACCTCGCCGCCCACCGCGGCGATGGCATCGCCGGAGTCGAGCCGCGAGCAGCCGTCGCGCCGATCACCGGATTCGCCGTCGGCCGGCATCCCCCCTTTCGCTCGCTGGACAAGGATCCGGGGCGACTGAAGTTCTCCCACGGCCGCCACATGCTGCCCGGGCTGTCGTTCGCCCCGACGACCGGTGGTGTGCCGGCGGACGCCGTGCCCCGCGGCGTCCACTGGACCTACGCGATGCTGCCGGAGGCAGACCGGGCACGCTACCAGCCGGCGCACGCCACCGACGCCGACGCGGTGCAGCTTTCCTGCGCGTCGTGCCACGAGTTCGCCGGCGCCGGCGGCGACGACTTGCGGCACGTCCCGGCGCTCCTCGCCGGCGCCGCGCCGGGTGCCTACGCGCTGCCCGTCTCGTTCGAGCGGCACTGTGCCGCCTGTCACCAACTGCCGTTCGCCGGCGTCACGACGGGCGACGCGGTGGTGGATCAACGGGCAGGGACCACCGCGGCCGAGGAGATGCTGCCGCACGGACTGTCCGCCGATGGGCTCCGGCGCTTGCTCGAGACCGCCGCCCTGCGCCACGCGCTCGACGCCGATGCGGCACTCCTCGACCAGCCTCCCGCCAGCCCGCCGCTCCCGTCGATCCGCGACTCCGATCCGGCCGCGCGGGCGGTGCGCGGCCTCGTCGACGAACGCGTCGCTCGGTGGCGGACCTTCGCCCGGGCGACGTGTGAAAAGTGCCACGCCACCACCGAGGTCGCCCTGCCCGCGGCCACGGGAGTGTTGCCGGCGGTTGGGGGCCGGGCCGATCCCGGATGGTTCGCCGTCGAGCCGCCGGGCGTGCCCGACATCTGGCTCACGAAGGCCCGCTTCAACCACCAGCCGCACCGCAGCTTCGACTGCCGCGAGTGCCACGCCGCGGCCTATCCCGGCGCCGACACGGTCGCCGCCGGCCTCGCGGGGCGCACACTCGACAACGACCGGGTGATGATCGCGGGACTGGAGGGCTGCGCGTCGTGCCACGCGCCGGCCGGTCGTGATCCGACGAGCGGACGAGGGGTCGGCGGCGTCCGGCACGACTGCGTCGAATGCCATGGCTATCACGGCCTCGGTCCGCACCTCGCGCCGCCGGCCGTGGCGGGCGCCGGCCAGGGAAAGTGATCCATGTCCCACGTCCAGCCGGCGCTGATCGCGGTGCTGCCGCTCGCCTGGCTGGCCTGCGCCGCGGCGGCCGAGCCGCCGCCCCGTGCGCACCTCGGCGTGTCGAGCTGTGCCTCGGCGGGGTGCCATGCCGCCGCGGAGGCGGGGCACGCCCGCTGGCAGAGCTCGTTCACCGTCTGGGCGATGCGCGATCCCCACGCACAGGCCCATCGGGCCCTGGAGGGGCCCCGCGCCGAGCGGCTGATCGCCGCGATCGCGATCCGGGCCGGCGGTCGCCCGCAGCCGCCGGCGACGGAGCATCCGGCCTGCGTCGCCTGCCACGCCCCCGCCCCCGGGGCCGCGATGCGCGAGGGCGTCGGCTGTGAATCGTGCCATGGCGCCGCCGGCGACTGGGTGGTGGCCCATGCGCTTCCGGGCTGGAAGACCGGGGCCAACGCGGCCGGGATGATCGATCTCTCCGACCCGGAGACCTGTGCGCGGACCTGCACCCCGTGCCACGTGGGTGGTCCGCCGCGTGCCGACGGCGCCCCCTTCGAGGTCAGCCACGACCTGATCGCCGCCGGCCATCCGCGCCTGGCCTTCGAACTGCGGAGTTTCAAGGCGGGAACGCCGCCGCATTGGCGCGATCGGGTGGCGCTGGCGGCGGCGGGAACGATTCCCGCCGCCGGCGTCGATCCGGTGGGGGAGTGGGCGACGGGGCGGATGGTGGTGCTGGAAGCGTATCTCGACCGGGTGGCGCGGCAGTCGGCGACGGCCGCGGGAGCGAGCGGCGGGCTGCTCGCCGACACGTGGCCCGAGCTCTCCGCCTTCGACTGCTACGGCTGCCATCGCCGGGCGCTGGCGGCGGCGGACCGCGGCCAGCCAGTGGCGGCCAGCCGCGGCCGGATCCGGCTCGAGCCGCTGGTCTGGTCACTGATCGACGTCGCCGCACCGGATGCCGGTGCCGAGTTGACGGCGCTGCGGTCCGACATCGAGCGCGGGTGGTGGCTGCCGCCGGACGCCGACCGGCTGCGCGGGGCGATGGGGCGAGTGGCGGCCACCGTCCGCGACGGCAGGATGGGTGACGCGGCGCTGGTGCGGCAGGCGGTGGAGCGGGCGGTGGCGACGACCGATCCGGCCAATTGGGACGAGGTGGTGGCGCTGGCGACGATGCTCGAGGCGGTGGTCGACGACCACCGGGTGAAGGGGCCGCCCGGAGAAGGCGCGGCGACCGCGGCCGCCGCGATCGCGGACCTCCGGCGGCTGATCGCCTTCGAGGCGCAGGGCAGCGGGGCGGGCCGGGTGCGCTTCAACAGCCCGCACGGTCACGACCCGGCGGCAATCCGCGAGGCAATCGCGGCCGCCGCGGACAGGGTCCGGGAACTCTCGGCACCTCACCCGCTGGTCCCGTCACGGCCCCGGTAACGAGCACGGAAACCGTTTCACCCGCGTGCCGGCCAGATCGGCCAGAGGCGCCCACCGACCCGCTCGAGCCGCTCGAGCCGCGTGTCGTAGAGCGTCTCGAAGGCCTCGCGGGTGACCACGTTCGCGGTCGCGCCGCGGTCCACCACCCGCCCCTCCCGGAGCAGGAGGCTGCGGTCGAACGCGGGCAGGATCTCCTCCGCATGGTGGGTCACCAGGAGGATCGCCGGCGGTGGCTCAATCGCGCGGCGCTCGTCGAGCCAGCCGTCGAGCCACGCCAGGAACCGCTCACGGGCCCCCGGATCCATGCCCGCGCAGGGTTCATCGAGCACGAGGCAGACCGGATCGGCCGCGACCGCCCGCGCCACCAGCACGCGCTGCCGTTCCCCCTGCGAGAGCACGCCGAACGACCGGCCGGCGGCATGGCCGAGGCCGACGCGGTCGAGTTCGGCCGCCGCCCGCGCGCGGTCCGCGGCCGACGGTTCCAGCCCGGGCAGCAGCCGGAGGCCGAATTGGCCCACCGTGCCGGAGAGTACGGTGTCGGCCGCAATTTCGGCGGCGGGAATCTGCGCGGCGACCGCGTCGCCGATCCAACCGACGCGCTTCCAGAAGGCGGGGAGATCGACGAGCTCGCGGCCGAGACGCCGGATCGTGCCGGCCGTCGGCCAGATGCGGCCGAGGGCCAGGCGCAGCAGGGTGGTTTTCCCACCGCCGTTGGGTCCGAGCACCGCCCAGCGGTCCCCCTGGTCGACCCGCCACGTCACGTCGGCGAGGATCTCGCGACCGTCACGGGCGAGGCCGACCGCTTCGAGTTCGAACAACGGGGCAACGCGCGGATCGGGCATCACGGCGGAGGTGGAGGCCGGAGGACAGGTCAGGTCGGTGCGTCGGCCGCCCGTCGGCGGTCGGTCACGATCCGCAGCAGCTCCTGGCCGCTCATCCTGAACGCCGCATCGTGCGGGCAGGCATAGACGCAGCTCGGGTCGTCGTCGGGACCGACGAGATCGCGGCACAGGTCGCAGGTGGTCGCCAGCCGGCGCTGGGGGGCGGCGGCGTCGGCGACATCGTGCATCGAGATGTTGCCGTACGGGCAGTTGGTCGAGCAGAGGCCGCAGCCGATGCAGTGGTCCTCGATCACGATCTCGACCGCCCCGGGATGATTCTCGCGCGGCTTGCGGTGGATCGCGTCGACCGGGCAGCCGACGAGGCAATAGGGATCGAGGCACGAGCGGCAGGAACTGGCCACGAGGAAGTTCTCGAAACGCAACCCCTCGCGGATCAGACGGGTGATCCCGTCGTGCGTGTCGGAGCAGGCGCGGGTGCACTCGTCGCAGCGCGTGCAGCTCTCGAGGTCGAGCACGAGCAGTTTCTGGGCGCTGTACAGTCCGTTTTCGAGGAACGGCTCCAAGCCGCTGGCGCTCTCGCGCTCCCGTTCGGCGTCGCGCTTGAGCAGCCGCCGCGCCTCGGCGAGCAGCGGCGCGCGGACCGCGGGAAAGCGTTGCAGCAGCGCGTGGAAATCCGCGCCGCGGATCCGCACCAGTTCGACGTCGTCGAGCGCCGTGCACGTGGCGGTGCGCCTGGCGCGCGTGGCCCCGGCGGCGAGAAGTTCGTCGCCGAGATCGAACAACCCCGACAGCAGCCCGACCTCGCCGAACGTGCGGCCGGGGCCGAGGTAATCGATCACCCGATCCTGCAATCCGAGCCGCTGCCCCACCTTCACGAAGCCGAGGCGGACCTTGTAGAAGTCGGTCGCCGGATCCCCCTGCCGGAAGATCACCTGCCCCTTGTCGACGCGGACGAGCTCGGCCCGGTCGCGGAGCAGCTCCGCGCAGGCCGAGCGGTCGGCGTCGGAAAGCCCCTCGAACATCGTCACTTGCCGCAGCTCGCGCTGGAGCACCCGGCCGCGGTAGGCGGCGTCGAGGATCCGCCGCGAGGCCGCCGTACGCTGGAGGACGTGGAGCACGTTTTTGTTGATCTCGAGCAGCTCCGTCTCCTCGAGCGCCACCACCGTGGCGGAGCGCGGGTAGTGGTTGAGGCAGCTCATCTCACCGAAGATCACGTCGGCGGGGGTCATCTCGTCGACCCAACGTCCGTCCACCCGCTCCAGCGACCGGCCGCCGTCGATCGCCACGCGGTCGCGGACCGCCGGCGGGGCGCGGCGCGGGCCCGCCGCGGTGCCCTGCAGCCAACGCGTGGCGGCGTTGACGAAGGCCTTCAGCGCCCCCCCGCGCGCCGGCCCGCCGCGCCGGTCGCCGATCGACACCCCGACCCGGCCGCGCACGAAGATGAACGCCGTCGAGGCGTAATCCCCCTCGCGGCAGACGACCTCCCCCGCCCGGTACACGCGCCGCTCGATCGAGTCGCCGTTCCACTCGAGAAACTTCTTCGGCACGCCGGCGAACAGCGGGATGCGCTCGAGCTCCGCGGCCGGCACCGCCGCACCGCGGCCCGCCGAAGGCGCCTCGCGCACCGGCTCCTTGAAGACGAGTGCCCCGGTGGGGCAACTGATCATGCATTCGCCGCACGAGACGCAGCTCGATGTCCCCATCGGGTCGTCGAGATCGAAGCCGATCCGGGTGCCGTAGCCCTT
Source organism: Planctomycetaceae bacterium (assembly GCA_046086245.1). Taxonomy (GTDB): domain Bacteria; phylum Planctomycetota; class Planctomycetia; order Pirellulales; family UBA1268; genus F1-20-MAGs016. The sequence continues at coordinate 5,863 of JBJSXB010000272.1, forward strand.
GCCGGTGCGGCCGATGACGAAGTTCGCCTTCACGTCGCCGCAGGCGCGCACGCAGCGGTCGCAGAGGATGCACTGCTCGTGGTCGACGTCGATCCGCGGCGAGGAGTGGTCCTGGCCGCGGGGCGTCGTCCGTAACGCGAACGCCTGGGCGCCGGTGGTCGGCCAGCGGGCGGCGAGCAGCGCCGGGTCGATTCCCGGATCGACGGCACGTTCGAGGTCACGGGCCTCCAGCGCCAGCCGGTCGAGTCGTCCGGCGAGCCGGCCGAGCTCGTTGGCGGGCAGCCGGGTCTCCCAGTCGGCCGGCAGATGGTCGGTCACGAGCAGATTCACCAGCGTCCGCACGCTGGCATCCACGCGCCGCCGTGCCGCCAGATCGGGGGAACGGATCGTCTGCACCTCCATCGTCTCCTCGACGCGGTGATGGCAGGCGGGCAGCAGTTTGCGCTCGCGCTGCATCGTGCCGCGTTTCACCTTGGCGATCTCCACGCAGCACACTCGGCACACGCCGACCGGATGGAGGTGCTCCTGGTGGCAGAGCACGGGGATCGGATTGCCGGCGGGATCGTCGGCGTAGGCGCGGCTGGCGGCGTCGTAGATCGTCGTCGCGCGCGGGATCGGACGTCCCTCGGCGTCGCGGATCAGCTTGCCCTGGGCATCGGCCAGCGGCACCGCCTTGGGCACCGTCACCTGCCGGCCGTCGATCGCGATCGTGACGAGCTTGTCGAAGTCGGCCGCGGTGACCTCGTCCATGCGAACGAGTTGGCCGTCGATGTCGCGGGCGAAGAGCCCGTCCTCTTCCGGGAGCACGAGCCCGCGGTCGAAGTCGTCGTCGATCGGCAGGATGACCGGGATGCCGCTCATCGCATCGCTCCCTTCGCGTCGGCGGCACGCAGATGGCGGTGCACGTCGTCGGGGAAGAATTGCAGCGCCGATTGCAGCGGCTTGGCGGCCACCATTCCCAGGCCGCAGATGCTCGTCATCTCCATCGCCCGGGTGAGCTCCTCCACGAGCACCCGCTCCGCGACCAGGTCGGCTGCCGAGAGCGTTCCGCCCACGAGCCGGGCGGCGATTCCGGTGATCTTCTCCGATCCGATCCGGCAGGGGACGCACTTGCCGCACGACTCGTCGCGGAAGAACTGCGAGCAGTTGAGTGCCGCGGCGGCGATGTCGCGCGAATCGTCGTAGACGACGATGCCGGCACCGAGCGCGAGCCCGAGGTCGCGGAAGCGCTGCAGGTCGAGTTGGATGTCGAGCAGGTCGATCGTGTCGCCGCCGACCAGTTCGGCGGGGGCGCGCTGCTCCCACCCGCGCGGCAGG
>JBJSXB010000273.1:0-10209 GCA_046086245.1 Planctomycetaceae bacterium
CGTCGCGGTTCTCGCCGACGGCGCCCCACAGCACCGGCAGCGGCTGCGGACCCTTGCCGATGTTCTCGCAATCGACCACCGCGAAGACGACGTTCGGGTCCTTGCGGTACCAATCGATGCCGATCCGCCCTAGCGCGCCGGTCGGCAACCCCCTGGTGAGCTTGCGCCATGAAACGCCGCCGTCGGTCGTCTTGTAGAGGCCGCTGCCCGGCCCCCACTTGCGGATCGGATCGTAGCCGCCGTAGCCCTCGCGCATTGGCACGTCGGTGCCCGGCCAGCTGTCGAACCCGTCGCGGAGCCGCTCCCAAGCGGCCTCGATGAGCGTCTCGGGATCGGTCGGGTGCATCTGCATGTCGATGACGCCGGTGCGCTCGTCGACGAAGAAGGCGCGCTGCCAGGTCGCCCCGCCGTCGGTGGTCTTGTAGACGCCGCGCTCCTCGTTGTCGCCGTAGAGGCGGCCGAGAGCGCCGACGTAGACGACGTCGGGATCGGTGGGGTGGATGACGATCTCGCCGATCTGGAAGGAGCGTTTCAGACCCATGTGCTTCCAGGTTTTGCCGCCGTCGGTCGATTTGTAGACGCCGTCGCCGTAACTGACCGAGTTGCGGGGATTGTTCTCACCCGTGCCCACCCACACGACGTCGGGATGGCTCCGCGACACGGCGACGGCACCGATCGACACGGTCGTCTCACGGTCGAACTGGTGGGTGAAGGAGACGCCGGCGTTGGTCGTCTTGATCAAGCCGCCCGACGCGGTCGCCGCCCAGAACGTGTTCGGATCGGACTCGTTCACGGCCAAATCGACGATCCGCCCGCTCATGTTGGCCGGACCGATGCTCCGCCAGCGGATGCCCTTGAGCCATTCCGGCGTGATCGCGCCGGACCACGAGGCCGGCTTCGGCGCGGCGGTGGTCGGCTGCGCCGCGTCGTCGGCCGTCTTCACGGCCGGTGCCGCGGCGGGCTCGGCGGCGGCCGCGGGGCGCAGGCCCTGGAGCAGCGTGCCGATCTCGGCGAGTCGCTTTTCGATGGCCTCCAGCCGGGCATCGGCCGGCGACGGGGCGGGGGGCGGGGCGACCGGGGAACTCGGCGCCGGAGAAGACGCCGCCTCCACCGCCGGCTCGGCCGCCTTGTCCACCGGCGGCGCAGGGGCCGGCGCGGCGGCCTGGGGTGCGGCGTCAGCCGGGGCGGCCGGCACGGGAGGCGCGTCCTGGGCGTGGATCGGCCAGCCGTTTGCCACCGCCACCGCTGCCACCAACGCGGCGGCCATCTCAGCCAGACCAGGTCGCCACGCGCCACCGCACCGGGCCCAGGAGGACTCTGGCGATCGCGGCGACCGGAGATCAGCGCGGAAGGTCGAGGCACATGCGTCCATTGCGATCGATGTCTCCATTGGGTTCAACGGCGTCGGATGAGCGAGCGACAAGGCACGGGGGCCGAGGGCACCCCGGACCGTCGCCCCGGAAGGGGCGCCTGGAACAATTCACCGCCGTGCGTCTCGCGAGGTTGCGGAGCCGCTGCCGACCCGCCGTCTGGATGGGCTTGTGCCCGCTCGTCCCGCCGACGGGTTGCGGAACGCGATCCCGCAACCACACTCGATTCCCAATCGCTGTCTATCCTCCCACCGCCCCCGTTTCAAATCGGGAGCCGAACGCCGCCGCCATGCTCCTCCGCGCCGCCGCCCCTCAGCGCCGTGGTCTCTCGCTCGTGGAGGTGCTCGCGGTCGTGGCGATCGTCGGTACCCTCGTCGGCATGATGCTGCCGGCGCTCGGCGGCTCCCGCGAATCGGCACGGCAGATCCAATGCCGGTCGCATCAGCGGCAGATGGGCCTGGCGATCCTCGGCTTCGAGGCGGTGCACCGGGTGTTTCCCGCCTCCGGATGGACGCGCGCCGGACCTGGGAATCCCCATGGCACGGCGATGGCATGGCGGACGGTGATCCTCCCGTATCTCGAGGAAGACGATGTCCGGACGCTGTATGACCCGCGGCGACACTGGTGGGAGGGGACCAATCTCGCGGTGGCGTCGATCCCGATTCCGACCTACGTCTGCCCGAGCACGCCGCCGCAGGATGCGGTGACGATCGCGATCGCCAAGCCACCGCGCCCGATGCTCGCGCTGACGCGTCCGCTCGCGCGCGCCGACCACGAGGCCATCCTCGGCGTGCAACCCGCCTCCGTCGATCCGACGCGCTATGGACCCGGCAATCGCCATGCGGTCATACACCGCAACTCGACCACACGGCACGCGGCGATCACCGACGGCACATCGCGGACGGTGATGGTGGTCGAGGCGGCCGGGCGGCCGCGCGTCTGGCGGCGCGGTGGGGCGCGCCCTGATCTGACGAACGATCAGGGGATCGGATGGATCGATGGCGAAGGGGCCTTCAGCCTCGACGGGGCGGCCGCCGACGGATCGCTCGAAGGTTGCGGTGCGGCACACGGATGCCCGGCGGCGCTCAACGCGCGCAACGACAACGAGCCATGGTCGTTCCACCCCGGGGGCCTCCATGCGCTGTTCGCCGACGGCCACGCGACCTTCATCCACGAGTCGGTCGCGCTCGGGGTGATGGCGGCATGGTGTACACGGGCGGCCGGAGACGACCCTCTCACCGGCCCGGCCGAATGAGCGGTGGCCGACGATGCGCCACCGGCGATCGATTCAGCGCCGGTCGCGGCCGCCGTCGCCGCCCCGACCGATCCGCTGCCGGGAAATCCCCGCGCGGGACGCCAGGGCACGAAACACCTCGCCGACGGTGTGTTCCGACTCCAGAGGATGCCGCAGCGGCCGGGTGAAGTCGACCGCGTAGCTGTTGCGACGGCCCTGTTTCGTCCGCAGCACGTAGCCGTCGCGCACCAACTCGCTGACGATCCGGTGCGTGGCCCGCTCTCCGATGCCGACGATCGCGGCGATCTCCGCCAGGCGGACGTCCGGATTCTGCGCCAGACAGACCAGCACGTGGCCGTGGTTGGTGAGGAACGTCCAGGCGGGGGGCGTGCCCCGACGGGTTTCTCCCGGCATCGAGCGACGGTCGCGTCCGGCCATGGGGAGAATCGTAGCCTTTTGCTGGACTTTCTTGACGTGCTTCACGATACATGTAATATAAGACATGTTTTAGAAGACCAGAAAAGCGGTGGCCCTGACCCCACGAGGAACCCCCGATGGCACGGCATGCGGTGACGGTGATCCCCGGCGACGGAATCGGCCCGGAATGCGTCGCGGCGGCCACGGCGATCGTCGATGCCACCGGCGTCGGCATCGACTGGATCGAACGCCATGCCGGCGAACGGGTCTTCCGCCAGGGGATCGCCTCGGGCGTGCCGCAGGAAACGATCGACTCGATCACCACCACGCGCGTCGTGCTCAAGGGCCCGCTCGGCACGCCGGTCGGCTTCGGCGAGAAGTCGGCGAACGTCACCCTCCGGAAGCTGTTCGAGACCTTCGCCAACATCCGTCCGGTGCGCGAACTGCCCGGCGTCGTCACCCCGTTTTCGGGCCAGGGCATCGATCTGGTCGTCGTCCGGGAGAACGTCGAGGACCTGTACGCCGGCATCGAGCACATGCAGACCCCCGACGTCGCCCAGTGCCTGAAGCTGATCAGTGCCAAGGGCTGCGAGAAGATCGTGCGCATGGCGTTCGAATACGCCCGTGCGGAGGGGCGCGGCTCGGTCGCCTGCGCGACCAAGGCCAACATCATGAAGCTCACCGAGGGGGAGCTGAAACGCACCTTCGAGCGGATCGCCCCCGAGTATCCGGAGATCCGCTCCTGGCACGTGATCGTCGACAACTGCGCCCACCAGTTGGTGAAGAAGCCGTCGCAGTTCGACGTCATCGTCACCACGAACATGAACGGCGACATCCTCAGCGACCTCACCAGCGCCCTGGTGGGCGGGCTCGGCTTCGCCCCGTCGGCGAACCTCGGCAACGGGATCGCGATCTTCGAGGCGGTTCATGGATCCGCCCCGAAATACGCCGGCAAGGACGTGATCAACCCGACCGCGGTCGTGCTTTCGGCGGTGATGATGCTCAAGCACCTCGGCGAATTCGCCGCCGCGGCCGACATCGAGCACGCGCTGCTCGTCACCCTCGCCGAGGGCAAGCTCACCGGCGACGTGGTCGGCTACGACAAGGGAATGCGCACCTCGGAGTTCACCAGGCACGTCATCGCCAACCTCGGCCGCCGGGCGGCGGGGTGGACGGTGCGCGAGTCGAAGCCGATCCGCGTGCCGACGGTGAGCCGTGATCCGGTGTTCCGCGCGGCCCGGTCCAAGGAGACGATCGGCGTCGACATCTTCGTCGACAGCCCCCTCGATCCCGCGGCGCTCGGCCGTTCGCTCGAGACGATCGCCGCCTCCGGTCCGCTGCGGCTGAAGATGATCTCCAACCGCGGCACGAAGGTCTACCCGGAGGGCAATCCGGCCATCGATTGCGTGGCCCACCACCGCTGCCGGTTCGTGAGCCGCTCCGGCGCCCCGATCGCGTTCGACGACGCCCTGGCACTCGCCCGCCGCGTCAACGACACGCACGAGGCGTGCCATGTCGAGCGCTTGCTGCGCGTCGACGGTGCCGACGCGTTCACGAAGGCCCAGGGGGAGGACTGACCGGGTCGGGGAGAAGGGTGGATCGGGGGGCCGCGCCGCAAATATCTGCCGCGGGCGGTCACAACGCCTGGAGATCGGGAGCCGCCCGCGCGGGCTCCCGGGAGGAAAAGCGCTGGGCGGCGGTCCAGCCGGCGATCGACCGGATCCTCTCCGCCAACCGCTTGGCGCCGATGCCGACGGGTATCGTGGCCCACCGACCGGTCGCATGATTGCCGACGATGACCGCGGCCGCGTGCTGCGTGGGATCGCGATCGATGCCCGGGTCGATGTCGTAATACTCGAGCTTGCGGCGCAGGTCGCGCACTGCGTCCGGCGTGCCGGTGAGGAACCACCAGTCGGGGGTGTCGGGATCGACCGCCGGCTGCCGGTACCGTGCCGCATACTCGGCGATCGCCGGCACGTCGTCCTTCTCCGGTTCGACGCTGATCGAGATGAAACGCACCGATTTGCCGAAATCGGCGGCGAGCAGGTCGCGGACTTCCGCGAGGACGATATTGGTCCCCGGGCACGTGCCCCGGCAATTGGTGTAGTAGAAGCTGATCACGACCGCGGAATCACGGACCAGCCCCGTGAGCAACCTCACGTCGCGGCCGGTGTCGTCGACCAGCGGCGTATCGGGCAGGCGGTCGCCCATCGGATGCCGCATCATCCGCAACACGGCACTCTCGCCGGGCGCGGTCGATTCCACGGCCGGCCGCGAGGCATCGTCCCCGCGGGCCGGCGGTGGCACAAGCGCGGCCCACACCAGCGTCGGCATGCCGGCCAGCAGCGCGACGATCGATCCGGGTTCCCGTCGGATCATGGGAACCACTGCTGGGGCCGGGGGTCGGACGTCATCGGCGAGCGCGGGTCGAACTGGAACATCATGTCCATGTCCTCATGTTCGACGTTGTGGCAGTGAAAGACGAACGGCCCGCGGAACGTGCGGAACTTCAACCGCACGACGATCTCGGAGTTCGGCCCGAGGATCGTGTTGTCGGTCTTGAAGCTGTCGTGGTAGGGAATCGGCTCTTCGGTGCGGAGATCGGCGACCTGGGTGTGCGCCTCGAGATGGATGTGGATCGGATGCCACCATCCGCCGCTGCCGTTGTGCAGGATCCACTCTTCGACGGCCCCCTCGCGCATGAAGGCGTTGGCGAGATTGGGTTCGTAGAACTGGCCGTTGATCGCCCACATCCCGTTTTTTCTCTCGAACCGGAACGTCCGCCGCGCGGTGACCTGGCTCGCTGCAATCGGCTCGTGGGGCCGCAGCGCCGAATCGACGTTGATCGACGCGTCGGGGAACTGGTTGTTGCGGGGAACGACGACGAATTTCAGGAGACGATGGCTGTAGGCGGGCGTCGTCGGTGCGACGGTGCCGTTTTCGTCCTCGAGCGTGCTGTCCGGTCCGCGCGGATCCTCCTGGGGAAGGATGTTCTCCAGGTAGATCTCCGTGCCCGGGCGGTACTTGCTGAAGTCGATGACGATGTCGGCCCGTGTCGCCGGCGCACCGAGAAAGCACTGGGTTTCCTGCGGTTTGGGGAACAGCCAGGCATCCTTGCCGATTCGCAGGAACGGCTCGTTGTTGCTCAGCCGCAACCGCCAGATCCGGGCATTGCTCGCGATCAACACGCGGAAGCGGTATTTCCGCTTCTCCACCGGCATGTACGGGTAGGCCAGACCGTTGACCCGGACGACATTGCCGATGAAGCCGTTGTGACCGTTGCTCGTATATTGCAACTGCCCCTTGGTGTCGAAGATGTCGTCGCGGATGACCAAGGGCAGATCGTAGGGGTTGCGGTACTCCGGGCCGACGTCCGAGACGCCGCGGATGCCGGGCAGCACACCCGAGCGGATGAGATCGGCCTCGAGATCGTCGAGCGCGAGCGCCACGCCGCCGCCGCACCCGCGGGCCACGTGAACCGCCGTGAGATGGATGGCGTGGTCGTGGTACCACATCGTGCTCACCGACTCGGTGAAGTCGAACGCCGACCCGGCCGTGTTGCCGCCGTTCTTCCGGGGCACGATGTTCGGGAAGTAGTAATCGCGCGCCTTGCCGGGGAGCACGAGGAAGTCGGGGTGGCCGTCGGAGTGGGCCGGCCAGTGTCCGCCGTGCATGTGCATCGACATCTCTTCGGGCAGCGCGTTGGTGAGCCGCACGATGGCCGGCTGACCGATCCGGAAGCGGAGCGTCGGCGGCAATCCGATCGGGAGGAGCGAACCGTTCGCCGCCCGACCCACGTAGCCCCAGAAGCTCGTCAGCGGGATGCGCATGCGGCTCGGCAGGAAACGGTACCTGCCGGACGTGAGGCGCATCTCGTAGTACTGCACCGGGAAACGATCCCAGTCGGCCGGGTGATTGAACCATTCCGGGGCGACACCGTGATGAACCGAACCCACCGGTCCGCCGTACGCCGGAGGCAGCGTGCCGGTGGCCATCGGCGGCAGCCACTCCGGGAAGATGATCGGATCGACCCAGCGCGGAATCTGCTCGTTGAGGAGCGGATCGATGACCGACGACACGTCGACCCGCAGCGGCGAATCCTCCTGCTTGAGCACCGGGAAGGGAGACCCGGGCTGGACGCTCTGGGCCCAGGCGTTCGACCCGCCGACGATCGTCGAGAAGGCCAACGACGACCGCATGAAACCACGACGCGACGCACCGCGAAACAGGCCCTGCTCACGCGGTTGGTTGCTTCCCGACATCCGTGACCGCTTGCTCGATTTCCTCGATGCCATCACCAACACCAATCCTTTGCACGGACGAATTTGCAGGGACGAAACGACCCTCGATCGACCACGCCACGGGGGACAATCCGGGGGTCGATCCACCCGGCCGAGCGGTGGGCCGACACCGGCAACGTCATTCCACGTGTCGCCCACTTGTGGCTTCCGTGTTCGCGACGAATCGACAGAGGCGGGATCCGCTGGTGTGCGTGTGATGCCCACACGCGTGCTGTCCAGCGGAGGCTGATCGGCGGGGGGTGAACCCACGGCCTGCGCACGCCGTCAGGTACACCGATTTGAGGTCGGAGACCACAATAGCCTTTTAACTGCCGATGACCACCATCGGGGTGTGGAAAAAACTAACCCCATTCATCGGAAATACGATTGCAACTTTTTGGCGCCCACCTCTCGGAGGGATGGTGCGGTGCCCTCGTACGGTCGTCGTATGTTCGTCACGGCGGCACGCGAACCATGCGCGGCGCGACGATTCGGCATCGAGGACGGCATCCGGTCGTGCGCCCCGCTGGTGGCGCGAGCCGATCGGGCCGACGGCAGCGGGATTCGCCGCGGCCGATCAAGGTGCGACGAACGCGTGCCGGACGGTGACCTGGCGGACCTGCCGGGCGTCGGGTTCGTAGCAGCGGATGCGGATCTCGACGCCGCGCAGTGGAAACGGATACGGCGCCGACGTCTCCATCTCGCCACGATCATCGGCCACGCCGTCGGCGGGATGGCTGGCGACGCCTCGCGACCTGGCGGGAATCTCGTCGTCGAGGCCGTTGGCCCCCTGATCGACTCCGGCGACGCCGTCCTCGTCCACGCCGTTGGCCTCGTAATGCGTACTCCACGTGTCGTAGGTGCGCCGCGTCGTCGCCGTGCCGACCAGGGCGCCGGAGAGCGGGTTGCCATACCCGGAGAAGCGGGGAAACTGCCCCTCCGGCAGCGACACCGCCCGGGCGTACACGCCGTTGCCGAGGTCCACGTAGGCACCGTTGGCGATACCGCCGTCGAGCGCCACCGGATCGCCCGGGGTCACGGCGATCGTGGCGGTCGCCGTCCCGCGGACGTCGATCGGCGCCGCCGGATCGAACACGCGGATGTCGAACGCGATCACGCCGGTGAGTACCACGTCTTCACCACGACGCGGGCTGTCAGCGTCGAACATCAGGCCGCGGGCGGCCGCGGGCAAGGAGTCGGCCGTCGGCGAGAGCGATACGACCTGGTGATCGGCGAGAAAGGGAAACGGGAACTCGGCGGCCACGGCCGGATCCCACGGCGCGTGGAGGAATCGGCACTCGCGCCGCGTGAGGTCGGCGAGGGTGTTGGTCACGAACCCCGCATCCCGATCCGCCAGGTCGCGTGCCACCGACACGTCATAGTGATCATAGACCGCCGCCGGGCCCCCGGACAGCGCACGGCGGTTGATGCGCTCGAGCTCCGCCGTGCCGACCCGGCCGACCACGAGGAGCTGCCGACGGTAGAGCGTGTAGGTCGGGGGAACGGTCGCCGGCACCGACGGCCTCAGGAACCAGGCGACCTCCGCGGTGCTGCTGTGCAGGATCCCGTCCTCGTACACGCCGCTGAAGGGGCGCTGCGGGTCGCTCGTGGTCAGCAAGAGCACGTCGTCGGTATCGGCGCGGAGCTCATCCGTACCGTCGGCGGCGTCGCGATCCTGCCGCGGTCCCTCGATGATCTCCAGATACCCCATGCCAGCCGCCGGGCTCAGGGGAGGAACGGGGGATGCCGTGGCCCCGGCGAGATCACGCCGCAGGATCGATGCCGCCGTCCGCAAACGCGAACCCAGTTCCATCAGCCTCCGGCTGTGGCCGACGCCACGGGTGAACTCCGTGAGCACCGCCGCGATCACACCGACGACGACCAGCGTGGCGGCCGTCGCCACGAGCATTTCGACGAGCGTCAGGCCGCGTCGTGCGTCGGTGGCGCGGAAGCGGAGCCGACGGCGGTTCACTGGAGCACCCGCCGCAGTACGATCCCGTCGCGCACGTTGTGATCCCGTCCGCGCTCGAAGGCCAGCGGCCGTGAACGGTCGAAGAGGAGGAACAGCCGGTGCAGCGCCACCGTGTCGCGATCGACGCCACCGACGACGGTGGTCTCCATGGTCCGTAGCGTGATCCAGATTCCGAAGACGTGCGACCGGTTCGTGGCCACGTTGCCCAGCCGCATCGCCGTGAAGTAGGCATGGGCCGGATTCAGCGGGGCATCGGCGATCGCCGCCGCGTCGTTGAGCACGAGCGTCGGACGGTCGTAGATGCCGGACAGGCCCAGCAGCTGGCCGGTCGTCTTCGCGGGGAAGAGCGTGCCCGCCGAGCCGGTCGAGACGAGCTCCGCGAACCGCGCGCCGGACAGTTCCGGCCCGCTGGTGCGGGCTTTCACCAGGCCGTAGGGGGGGCGGTCGGGGTCGGCCCCCGCGCTCCTGGGCACCGTGCCCTGGATCACGGCCTCCCACACCGCATCCGAGGAGATGGTGTTGAGATTGACGCGGCCCGGCTCGCGGCCGGCACTCACTTCGGCGTGCTCGAACGGGGCCCGATAGTCGGCCGTCGGATCGCCGTAGAAGCCGAGACGAAGCCCCTTGAGAACCTCCCAGTAGGGCGCCGTCCGATCGAGCGAGTGCCGTGTCCCAGCGAATCGCGACGGCACCGTGAAGGCGTCGAGCGCCACCAGCTCGTCGCCCGGCACGACGTCGGGGAGGTAGACGCCGTCGTCCGGATCGGCGACGTGGTCGGCGAGCATCCCTACGCCACCCTCGTGGGTCTCGTCATGGACGCGCCCCGAGATGAATCCCGGCACGAACACCAGCTCGGCGGGGCTGACGAGCGGGCGATTCGGCCAGCAGAACCAGCGCGGATCCCCCTCCCAGTCGGTCGTCATCGTCGGCGTCTGT
>JBJSXB010000274.1:0-2546 GCA_046086245.1 Planctomycetaceae bacterium
CGGTCGGCGCGGCGTGTGCGTCGATAGCGCCATGACCGTGGCCGTGAGCATGATCGTGATCGCCGTGCCGCGGGGGCTCGCGGGACGGGCCGAACAGCACCCGCTCCACGGCCCAGAGCATGTACCAGGCGCCGAGCACGACGCCGGCCACGCCGAGCAGCGACATCACCAGGTAGGCCGGCCGCCAGGCAGTCGCCACGCCCGACCAGGCCCGCTGGAAGGAGCCGGCGAGGATCATGAACTCGCCGACGAAGCCGTTGAGGCCCGGCAGGCCGATGCTCGAGAACGTGAACAGCACGAACATCGCGGCCAGCCACGGGGCCTTCGTGGCCACGCCGCCCAGGTTGGGGATGCTCCGCGTGTGGAACCGCTCGTAGATCATGCCCACGAGCGCGAACAGCGCCGCCGACGACAGGCCGTGGTTGACGAGCTGGAGGTTCGCCCCCTCGACGGCCACCGGCGTGAGCGCGAACAGGCCCATCACGACGTAGCCCATGTGGCTGACCGACGAGTAGGCGACGAGCCGCTTGAGGTCGGTCTGCACCAAGGCGACCAGCGCCCCGTAGACGATCGCCACCACGCCGAGGGTGAACAGGGCCGGCGCCGCGACGGCGCTCGCCTCGGGGAGCATCGGCAGCGAGAAGCGGAGAAATCCGTAGATGCCGAGCTTGAGGAGCACGCCGGCGAGATCGACGCTGCCCCCCGTCGGGGCCTCGACGTGGGCCAGCGGCAGCCAGGTGTGGAACGGTACGATCGGCACCTTGACCGCGAACCCGGCGAGCAGGGCGAGGAACACCAGCCACTGCAACCAGCCACCGGCGCCGTCCATCGGCAGCGGATGGGCGCGGACGCCGGCGGTGAGGTCGGCGATGTCGAAGGTGAGGACGCCGGAATGCGAGGCGTTCCAGACCACGATCGCCAGCAGTCCCACGAACGACAGTACGCTGCCGGCGAGGGTGTAGAGGAAGAACTTCACGGCGGCGCGGCGGCGATCGTCGTGGCCCCAGATGCCGATCAGGAAGAACAGTGGCACGAGGGTGAATTCGAAGCAGACGTAGAACAGGATCACGTCGCGGGCGGCGAACACGCCGAGCATCGCCGCCTCGAGCACGAGCAGCAGGGCGTAGAACCCCGCCGGCCGATCCTCGATCGCCTCCCAGCTGACGAGCACGGCGGTGACCGTCAGCAGGGCGGAGAGCCCGAACATCCACAGCGACAGTCCGTCGAGCCCGAGCGACAGTTTCACCGCGAGGGGGCCGTCGGTGAGCCAGGGCATCTCGGACGCCGCGAACACGCCCCCCGACGCGAGCAGGGGATCAGCCAGGGCGCGAAGGATGAGCAGCCCGACCACACCCAGCGTGACCAGCGCCGTCACGAGGGCGCTTTGCCGGACGGCGTGCGGTCCGCGCGCTCCCATCCCCCATGCGACCACCGCGCCGACCAGGGGCGCGACGATGGCGAGGATCAAGTGCGTCGCGGGGGAAAAGCCGTTCATGGGCCGTCGTTCCTCACTGCCACAGGTGCCAGGCCAGGGCGAGCAGCACCGCGAGCACCCCGGCGACGCCGGCCACGGAGTAGCGCTGCAGGACGCCCGCCTGCCCACGCCGCACCAGGTCACCGAGCACGGCCGGGATCCGCGCCACGGCATCGACCGTCCGGTCGATCACGACACGGTCGAAGAGGGCGGCGATCCAGGCGAGCGACTCCAGCGGCCGCACGACCAGTGCGTGCTCGATCTCGTCGAAGTACAGGCGTTGGCTGAACAGGGTCTGGAGGGGGCCGAGAAACCGCTCGAGCGACGGCGCGTCGCTGCGACGGCCGAGATGGCCGATGGCTGCCAGCCCGATGCCGATCGCGGCGGCGAGGGTCCCCTGGATCGCGAGATCGAAATGAAAGACAGGCGGGACACGGGTGGCGGCGACGCCGACCGCCGTGAACGAGGGCGTCGCCGACAGGAAGCGAGCCAGACCATGGCCGGCGAACAGCAACCAGCCGACGGCGAACGAGGCTCCGGCGAGGACCATCAACGGTCGGGTCATCACCGGCGGTGATTCGTGGGCCGGATGGGTGCCTCCCTGTCCGCCCGGTGCCTCGGCCGCCGAGACGGCGCCATGACGATGGTCATCACTGCCATGGCCGGCGGAATCGTGGCCAGCCCCGCCGTGGGATCCGTGCCCACCATGGCCGTGGGCCGCTTCGGGGGGCACCCGCGTCGGTCCGGTGAACGTCATGAAGACCGCGCGGAAGGTGTAGAAGGCGGTCAGTCCGGCGGTGAACAGCGACATCCAGAACAGCCCGCGATACAAGCCGGCGGTTGCCAGCCAATCGAGCGGCCCCACGTCGCCAGCCGCGACTCCGGTCGTGTTGGCGACGGTTCGTGCCGACCCGACCGCACGGGAGGCGATCGGCCCGTGCCCGACCGGAACCGGCTGGGGAGTGGTCCGCGTGAGGATCACGCTGCCGCGCCGCGGCGCGGTAGCGGTCGCCGGCCAGAGGGGGGCCGCGCCGGCGGCCGGGTGGTCGTGGTGGTCGGCGGCGTGGGCATC
>JBJSXB010000275.1:0-2752 GCA_046086245.1 Planctomycetaceae bacterium
TTTTCCCTCCCCGTCCGCGCTCTTCTAGGATGCCCGGTGGATCAGGCGGTGGTGACGGAGCGGGCGCGGCACGGGAGAAGTCGATGGGAAGGTTCTTCGGGCGCGTGACCAGCGGCGGCGGGTTTCGTGCCATCCGCTACACCTTCACGAAGGCGCGCGAGGCCGGCGGCCTGCTGCCCTTCTGGCGGGCGATGCGCTCCCGCAACGCGTGCAAGACCTGCGCGCTGGGCATGGGGGGGCAGGCCGGGGGGATGGTCAACGAAGCGGGTCACTTTCCCGAGGTCTGCAAGAAAAGCTTCCAGGCGATGGTCGCCGACATGCAGGGGGCGGTGAAGCCGGACTTCTTCGCGACCTACGCGGCGCCGCAGTTGCAGCGCTTCTCCCCACGCGAACTCGAGCATTCGGGGCGGCTGGTGCAACCGGTGGTCCTCGAGCGCGGCAGCCAGCACTACCGGCCGATCGATTGGTCCGACGCGCTGGGGCGGATCGCCGCCAAGCTGCAGAGCACCCCGCCGGAGCAGTCGTTCTTCTATTTCAGCGGGCGCTCGAGCAACGAGGCGGGCTTCCTCCTCCAGCTCCTCGCGCGGCTCTACGGCACCAACCATGTGAACAACTGCTCCTACTACTGCCACCAGGCCAGCGGCGTGGGGCTGTCGAGCGTGATCGGGACCGGCGCCGGCACGACCACGCTCGACGACATGGAGCGCGCCGATTTCGTGATGCTGATCGGCGGGAACCCGGCGAGCAACCATCCGCGGATGATGCGGACGCTGATGATGGTTCGCCGCGCCGGCGGCAAGGTGATCGTCGTCAATCCGATCGTCGAGACCGGGCTGGTCAATTTCTCGGTGCCGAGCGATCCGTGGAGCCTGCTGTTTGGCAGTGAGATCGCCAGCACCTACGTGCAGCCGCACGTCGGCGGCGACCTGGCGTTCGTCTACGCCCTGCTCAAGCGGCTCCGGGATAGCGCCGCGATCGACGAGGCCTATCTCGCCGCCCATGTCCATGGCTGGCCCGAACTGGCGGCGCGCCTCGACGGGCTCGGCTGGGAGGAACTGGTGCGGAAGTCGGGCGTATCGCGCGAGGAGATCGACGACGTCGCCGCGCAGTACGCCCGCGCGCGGAAGGCGATCTTCGCCTGGACGATGGGCGTCACCCACCATCTCCACGGCGCGGCCACGGTGCAGGCGATCGCGGCCCTGGCGCTGGTCCGCGGGATGGTGGGCCGCCCCGGCGCCGGACTGCAGCCGATCAGGGGCCACTCGAACATCCAGGGGATGGGCACCGTGGGGGTGACGCCGCAACTCAAGGCCGCCGTCTTCGAACGACTCGAGCGGCACTTCGGCGTGCGGCTGCCGACGGCGAAGGGCTACGACACGCTCGAGTGCCTCGAGGCGGCCGAGCGCGGGGAGATGCGCGTGGCGATCAACCTCGGCGGCAACCTCTACGGGGCGAGCCCCGACGCCGAATTCACACGGCGCGCCCTGGGAGCCGTCGATACGGTCGTCTACCTGTCCACGTCGCTCAACACCGGGCACGCCCACGGCTTGGGGCGCGAGGAGACGATCATCCTCCCGGTGCTGGCCCGCGACGAGGAGCCGGAACCCTCCACGCAGGAGAGTATGTTCAGTTTCGTGCGGCTGTCCGACGGTGGCACGCCGCGGCACCCCGTCGGTCCGGAGACCGGACCGCGCAGCGAGATCGCAATTGTCGCCGAACTCGCGCTGCGCGTGCTCGGCGACGGGCCCGGGCCGGTCGATTGGCGGGCGCTGGCGCACACGAGCACGATCCGCGCCGCGATCGCCGCCATCGTGCCGGGGCTCGAGGGGCTGGCCGACATCGACCGCACGAAGAAGGAGTTCGCGATCCCCGGCCGGGCGCTCGATGCACCGCGCTTTCCCACCGCCGACGGCCGGGCGCGGCTGTTCGTGCACGACCTTCCGGAACCGCCCGCGGGACTGCAGTTGATGACGATCCGCAGCGAGGGGCAGTTCAACACCGTCGTCTACGAGGAGGAGGATCTGTACCGCAATCAATCGCGCCGCGATGTCGTGCTCGTCCACCCCGACGATGCCCGCCGGCTGGGGCTCCATGCCGGGGGCCGCTGCCGAATCGCCAGCGCCGCCGGCGAGATGCGGCAGCAGGTGGTGTCGGTGTTCGACCAGATCCGGCCCGGGTGCGTGGCGATGTACTACCCGGAAAGCAACGTGCTGGTGCCGAATGCGGCCGATCCGCTGTCGCGGACGCCGGCCTACAAGAGCGTGGCGGTGACGCTCGAACCGGAACAGGCCGTCGCCACCGTGGCCCGCCCCGTGGTCGAGGCGGTCGGTCCCGGCACGCCGCGCGACAAGATGAACCAGTGCGGGTAGAGCAGCGCGTGGTCGATCGGTCGGTCGCCGGCCGCCAGTGGTGGCCGGGAGCGAGGCGGCCGAGTCAGTCAAAGAGCGTGCGCTGATCGCCGGGCGGAGCGCGCTCGGCCGGCCGGCGGCGGCCGGTGGCACGTGCCGGCGTCAGCGCGTCGGCCGGAACGGCCGCAATCTGATCGGCCGGAACGGCCGCAATCTGATCGGCCGGTCGTGCGCCCTCGCTCGGTGGCGCCGCGCCCGACTCGAAGCCCTGGAGCAGATCGCGCGCCCGCTCGATGACCGGTTCGGGGACGCCGGCGAGCCGCGCCACGTGCACCCCCCAGCTCTTGTCCGCCGCGCCGGGCGCGACGCGGTGGAGGAACACCAGCCGTCCGTCGTGCTGCTCG
>JBJSXB010000276.1:0-26245 GCA_046086245.1 Planctomycetaceae bacterium
AAGCGAAGGCTGCCGCCGGCCGGCGGCGGCGCGGCGCCGGCCGGCGGCGCAATCACCGGCGGTGCGACGATCACCGGCAGGTCGGGGGCGCTCACCGAGGGGACGAGAAGCGGTGCCGTGCCGCCGCCGTTCACCGGCGACGACGATCCACCGCCGCGCAGCGGCAGCGACGGGTCACCGTCGCTGAAGCCGAGCTGTTTGCGAAGGGTCGCGTTCTCGACCTCGGTGCGCTGCAGCGACGCCTGCCGCGACGCCAACTCGTCCTGGAGTTGGTAGATCTGGTCTTCCTGCAAGCGCAGCTCCCGTTCGAGAAGCTGCTGGTCCACGGTGCTCTTGCAGCCGATCAGGGCCAGGGACGCCGCGAGGCAGCCTCCCGCCACCGCCACACGATGGTTCATGACGCGCCTCCTGCGCCTCGTGGACCGTCCGAATGGATCACCGCCGCCGCCCGGCCGCCCCTCCCGGGCGGCATGGTGTCACCCGCCCGGCTTGCCGTCGGGCATCCGTTCGATCACCTCGTCGATCAATCGGTAGTCGAGCGCCTCGTGCGCCGACATGAACCGGTCACGATCGGTGTCCTGCTCGATCTTCTCCAGCGGATGCCCGGTATGCCGCAGCAGGATCTTGTTGAGTTTCTGCTTGATGTTCCGGAATTCCTTGGCGTGGATCATGATCTCCTCCGCCGTGCCTTCCATCCCGGCGAGCGGTTGGTGGATCATGATCCGCGCATTCGGCAGCGCACGACGCTTGCCGCGGGCCCCGGCGGTGAGCAGCACGGCTCCCATCGACGCGCACTGGCCGATGCAGTAGGTGGCCACGTCGCACGTCACGAACTGCATCGTGTCGTAGATCGCCAGCCCGGCGGTCACGCTGCCACCGGGGGAATTGATGTAGAGGTGGATGTCGGCCTTGGGGTCGTCCGATTGCAGGAACAGCATCTGGGCGACGATGGCGTTGGCCACCTCGTCGTTGACCTGGCTGCCGAGGAAGATGATGCGGTCCTTGAGCAGGCGACTGTAGATATCCATCGCCCGCTCTTCGCGGCCGCTCTTCTCGATGACGTAGGGAATCAGCGGCATCTGTCAGTCCTTCTCCTTGTCGTCATCGGCGGTCACGGGCGGCCTGGTCAACACGTCGTCCACCAGGCCGTAGTCCTTGGCCTCGGTGGCGGTGAGGTAGCGGTCGCGGTCGGTATCGCGGGCGATCCGCTCGAGCGGCTGGCCGGTGTGCGCGGCGAGGATCTCGTTGAGGATCGAACGCGTCTTGAGGATCTCCTCCGCCTGGATCTCGATGTCGCTCACCTGTCCGCCGACCTGGCCGTAGGGCTGGTGGATCATCACCTTGGCATGCGGCAGGGCGAAGCGTTTGCCCTTGGCGCCTCCCGCGAGCAGCACCGCGCCGCCACTGGCGGCGAGTCCGACGCAATACGTCGCCACCGGGCAGGAGAGGATCTGCATCGTGTCGTAGATCGCCATCGTGGCGGTGACGCTCCCGCCCGGCGAGTTGATGTAGAAGTGGATGTCCTTGCGACGGTTCTCGCTCTGCAGGTAGAGCAGTTTCATCACCAATTCGTTGGCGTTGCCGTCGTAGATCTCCCCCTGCAAGAGGATGATCCGGTTCTCGAGCAACAGATCGCCGAGCGTCATCTGCCGTTGCCGCTGGTAGTCGCGGTAGGCGCTCGACGCCCTGGTCCGGTCGGGAAACGCGGCCCCACCGGATGGCCCGGCAGCGGAAACACGGAGACGGTCGGGATGCATGGTCGCTCTGCAGGGAGGCGGGAGGAAACGCCGGCGGGCCGGCGATCACCACGGGTCGATTGTCGCTGGGGAGGTGGACGACGGGTGCGGGGACACGGCTTTCACGGATCCGGCGGGGAACATGCCCCGTCGGACACCTGTGCCGATCGGCGTGGTCACCGCCGCCCCGGGCTCCGCGGGGTGACGGGTGCGGAGTGGGTGGCGACGGGGATCTCCTCGGCGTCCACGACCGCACCGCACACGGCATGGTCGACCGCTTCGGCATCGGGCTTGCTGAACTCGAAGGGGACGTCGGTGAAGGTCGCCGCGGCGGTGATCAGATCGAGCGTCTTCCGCTCGATGATCTGGTTGCGGAGCACGTCCATCAAACCGCGTTTTTCCAAGCTCGCGCGCACGCGGCGGGGTGACTCGCCCGACTGCGCGGCGATCGCGCGAATCTCCTCGTCGTAATCGCTGGGCGCATCCCCGATCGACGACTCTTCGGCGATCCGTTCGAGGATGAAATGTTCCTTGAGAGCCCGCGCGGTGCTGGCGAACGCCGTCTGCCGCAACTCGTTGACGTGGCGGCGGATCGCATCGTCATCGAACCCGCTGCGGCGCAGTTCGAGGATCGAGCGCTCCAACTCCCGCTGGCTCTGGCGCTTGAGCAGGTCGGGGGGCAGGTCCCAGTCTGCGGAGGCGGTGAGGGCGCTGGCGACCTGCTGCCGGACCTGCCGACGGCGGTGCCACGCCAACTGGTTTTCCAGTTGCGTCCGTACCGCGGCCCGCAGCGCGTCCGGGGTTTCGAACGACCCCAGCTCGGCGAGCAATTCCGCGTTGAGCTGTGGCAGTTCCAACTTCTTGATCTCGACGATCTCGAGATCGACCCGAACCTTCTTCCCGCGAAGTTCCTCGACGGCCGCCTCGGAAGACACGGTCACGTCGGCGGACACGGTCTCCCCCGCCTTGGCATTGGCGACCAAGGTGGCGAACCCGTCGAATTCGGCGTCGGCGAACGAAAGCTTCGGCCGGACCACCAACTCAACCTCGCGCGCCTCCGCGAGCAGCGTCTCGCCGTCGAAGCTGCGCAGGTGGGCCACCACCACGTCGCCCACCGCCGGGCTGCCGTCGAACGGCACCAGCCGGCTGCGCTCGCGGAGCACGTTGGCGAGCGCCTCGTCGACATCCGCCTCGGAGATCTCGCGGGACGGGCGCTTGATCGCCAGCCCCTTCCACTGCGGCATCTCGAACTCCGGCCGGACCTCGATCGAGAACTCGAAGGTCATCGGACCGTCCTCGGGAAGGACGACCGCGCCGATGTCGATGTCGGGCTCGCTGATCGGCGAGAGTTTTTCCTGCTCCGACACCTGCGTCATCGCGTCGGTGAGCAGCTTGGAGCGGATCTGGTCGGTCAGCTCCGTGCGGAAACGGGTGCTGACCAGCGTCCGCGGGGCCCTTCCGGGACGGAAGCCGGGCAGCAGGGCCGAGGGCATCAATTCGTTGATCGCCTCGTCGAAGTAGCGGCGGATGTCGTCCCGCGGGATCGTCACGCGGACGCGCCGCTCGCACGTCGACTTCTTGTCGACGGCGACATCGAGAGTGAGGGGAGGCCGCGCGACCGGGGAGTCGGGGTCTGCGACCGCGGGTGCATCGGTCATGGTTGGTTCCGGGATCGGGACTCGGGTTCGGGACGACGGATCATCGGACGGGGGGACGATCGGACGATCGACGCGGGGTCGCCAGGCCCCCCATCGCCCGCACGCGGGAGGGGGGCGCGCCCAGCGACGGCGGCCGGGACCCGGCGCGACAGGGTCGGCGGGTCGGGGCTCCCGACGAGCGCGGCCCGATTCGCGGCACCATGCTCACGCCGCCGCCGACTGCCACGGGCCGATCGACCTCCCACGAAACATCTTCCGGGCGACCCACTCATCTCGGGCGACCCATAAAGCGGGTGATGGGATTCGAACCCACGACAACCACGTTGGCAACGTGGTGCTCTACCAACTGAGCTACACCCGCGAACGATCGAGCCTGCGGTCATCCGTGGTCAGCCTACGGTCATCCATGCGGACGAGAGCGGGCCGACCCACTCCCCACCGCCGGCCGCGGCGACGGAACGCCGGGAGAGCGGTCTCCACGGAATCCCGCGATTATAGGGCGGCAGAGGGTGGCCGCAAGGTCAAGCGAATGGGGTGACGGCGGTATCCCGGCAAGCGGGGTGGACGTTGGGCGCCTCCACCACGGCCACTACAATCGCGGCCTTCCCAGCCGTGGCGGCGACCGACCCAGACGGGCTCTTGGCCGCCCCGCCGCCTTGCGAAACCGCCCGCGGAAGCCGCGCCGTGATCGTGCAGTTGACGGTGATCGCCCCGTCGCGGGCGCGCGGAAGGTTTGCGCTGCGCCTCCCCTTCACCGCCGGCCGCGGACCCGAGGCGAAACTGCGGATCCAGCATGAGCAGGTGAGCCGCCGGCACTGCGAGTTCACCCACGAGGATGGCGTCGTGATCCTTCGCGATCTCGGCTCCACCAATGGCACCCGCCTGGACGGGGCGATGATCGACCCGGCGGTTCCGACGCAACTCTCCCCGGGAGCGGTGGTGACGCTCGGGCATGTCCAGGTGCGGGTCGACTACGACCCTCGCGCCGGGGCCCCGACCGCCATGCTCGACGCTGCCGCCGCGGCGCGTCTCGGCGTGTCGGAAGACACCGGCGAAAAGAGCGCCGGCGTGACCACCGATCGGGAGTTGGAGCGATTTCTCCGCCGGTTGGCTGCGACCTGACGGCCGCGCCGCGACCGCATCATCGGCAACGGGTCGGGTGCCAGGTCAGCGTTTCGCCGCGCGGGCCTTGGGATCGGGAGGCGTGAGCGGCTTCGACAGGGTGACCTTGATCTCGGAGGCGAGCAGTTGCCCGACCTCGACGTAGGTACCCTCGACTTCCACCGCATCGTCCTTGTCGACGATCGCCAGCATCGGCGTATCGACCACGAGTTCGGCGTCGGCGGGGACGGTGAATACGAAGCGCTCCTTCCCGACGACGACGGTAACGGTGTCGCCGTCCACCTCGCGGACGATCCCGTTGACGGTGTAAAGGCCGGGTGCCCTTCGTCCCGGCACCCGCCGTGCTCCCCCGTCGATCCCCAGCCCCGGCGCGATCACCGCCGGGGTGCCGCCACCGGGGAACGTCACCTTGTCCACCGGCGCGGTCACCTTGCCCGAGTCATCGAGGGTGACCGCGACGCGGATGAATTGGCGTGGAGCGAGCATCGCGCGTGACGCGGGCCCCACCACCTGGATTTTGGCGTTGGCGGCGGGGACGACCTGCCACAACGTGGCGCTCTCACGGGGCAGACGGACGACGAGCCACCCCGCCCCCTTCTCGATCACGACCCCTTCCCGCTGCTCCTTGGCCAGACGCTTCGCCTCCGGGCGGCCGGGCACCTGAGCCGTCGCACCCGGGGTGAAGGCCGCGGTGGCGAGGAGCACCGGCAGCCACGCCGCCAGCGCCCGACGCGGGGGGAGGCGGCGATCGGACGCACCGGTCGGCGGCTTCACGGCGAGGCTCCTGCGGGCCGCGGGTGGAATCCGCGTCGCCGTCTGCCACTATACAGGGAGCCGTTCCCGGTCCGCGAACTCCCCGCACCGCATCCCGAGCCCATGGCATCACCCGCGCGTCGCGTCACGCTCCCCGATCTCGCCGCGGCGAAGCGCGACAAAACCCCGATCACGATGGTCACCGCCTACGACTGGCCGACGGGCCGGCTCGTGGACGAGGCGGGCATCGACTGCGCCCTGGTGGGGGACAGCGTGGCGATGGTGGTGGCGGGTAGACCGTCGACGATTCCGGCCACGCTCGACCAAATGATCTACCACGGCGAGATCGTCGCCCGTGCGGCGACGCGCGCCATGGTCGTGGTCGATCTGCCGTTTCCGCTCCAGCATCTCGGCCGGCGGCGTGCCGTGGCGGCCTGCGCCCGGCTGCTCAAGGAGACCGGTTGCCAGGCGGTGAAACTCGAGGGCACGACCGGCCAGGCGAACGTCATCGCCGCGATCGCCGACGCCGGCATTCCAGTGATGGGACACGTCGGTCTCCGACCGCAGGCGGTGCACCAACTCGGCGGCTACCGCGTGCAGCGCGACGCCGGTCCGCTGCTCGCC
This sequence comes from Planctomycetaceae bacterium, assembly GCA_046086245.1. Lineage (GTDB taxonomy): Bacteria > Planctomycetota > Planctomycetia > Pirellulales > UBA1268 > F1-20-MAGs016. Next base: position 5,894 of record JBJSXB010000276.1, read on the forward strand.
GACGCCCGTGCCGCCGCCGCCGCCGGCGCCTGCGCCGTGATCCTCGAGTGCATTCCCGCGGCGCTCGCCGGCGAGATCACCGTGGCCCTCGACGTGCCCACGATCGGCATCGGCGCCGGCCCACATTGTGATGGTCAAGTGCTCGTCTTCCACGACCTGGTCGGCCTGTCGCTCGGGCGCGTGCCTCGTTTCGTGCGTGGCTATGCCGACATGAAGGGGGCGATCGCCGCCGGTCTGGCGGGATGGCGTGACGACGTCCGTGAACGCCGTTTTCCCGGGCCGGCCGAAACACCCGCCTGACCGTCTCCCAGGGCGGGGAGCCGCGGCTGCCGGCGGCGCTCGGCTGGAGGCTTCTCGGCGATCAGACCTTCGCGATACGCTCTGGCGTCCCGCCCCTGTGATCGTGGGCGTCCGGCGGTGATCCGCGGAGATGACGGTGATGATGGGGATGTCGGGGTTCGTCAACTGTGCGCTGACGATGCTCACCGGCGTCGCCGCGAGCCTCGTGCTCGTCGCCCTCGCGCGGAGGTTCTTCTCGACCGAGGTGCTGCGCTCGGCGCACGACGTCACCGGGGCCCTGTTGGCCGTGACCGGCACGCTCTACGCCGTGGCGCTCGGGATGATCGTCGTCGATTCGATGACGCGATTCGAGCAGGCGGCCGACACCGTGCAGCAGGAATCGAATTGCCTCGTCGAGGTATTCCTCCTGTCGCGGCGCATCCCCGAACCGTTCCGCAGCCGCGTCCGCCAGGGGTGCCGGCAGTACGCCGCGGCGGTGATCGACGAGGAGTGGGCGGCGATGGCGGCCGGTCGCGTCAGCCCCGCGGCGCGCGATGCGATGCTCGCCCTCACCCGATCGATCGACGCCTACGAGCCGATGGGAGACACCGAACAGGCGGTGTTCCCGATCCTCGTCGAACAGGTGGCCGAACTGTGGCGGCACCGGCGTGAACGGCTCGGCACGGCGATGTCGGGAGTGCCGGCGATCGAATGGGTCGCCCTGTTCGTCGGTGCGACGTTGACGGTGCTGTTCAGCGGTCTGTTCGCCGTCAGCCACTCGCGTCTGCACGTCCTCCTGACGGCGATGGTCGCGCTGTCGATCGGCATCAATCTCTATCTGGTGTCGCTGTTCGGCTACCCGTTCGCCGGCGACCTGTCGGTCTCGTCGGATCCGTTCCGCCGCGACCTCGCCGTCTTCGCCGACCTCCAGGAGGAAGGCGCGGGCCAGTTTCAGGGCAGCACGACCTCATCGGAGATCACGACCGGCCGGCCCGCGGACACCGGTGCGGGCACGCCGCCGGCCGGCGTCGGCAGCGGAGTCGGCGCGCCACCCGGCCCCGGGGGCAGATCAGGCACGATCCTCGCGCCGGCGGGAAGCCCACCGTCGGCCAAGCCGCCGTGACACGGCTCGCAACCCGCCTGCGCGGGTGCCGCGGCGCAGGGGGCTTCCGGCGCGCAGGTGCGCATCGGCTGGGGGGCCTGCGCGGCGCCGGGGGGGACGAAACCGGGCGGCAGGTGGCCGAAGCACCGCTCGTACTTCCAGACCTCCAGTGCGATGTAGCGCTCGCTGAGCGTCTTGCATCCGCTCGACGCCATGGTCGCGCCGATCACCATCACGCCAAGTGCCCGCCGCATCGCGTCCGTCGTCCGCATCGCATCCTCCGCGCCACGCGACCAGGCCCCGGTCCTCGGAGCCGTCGTCCACGGAGGCCGGGGATCGGCCGTCCGGGTGCGCCGCGGGAGCGACGCCAGGCAAACGTACCCCGCGGTTGGCGCGCGGCAAGCGGAAACGCGACGGAAGCGTCGGTCGCGCCGAAGAGCGTCGGATTCGCGGTCGGTCGTGGGATCGACGGCCTGCCGCGGACGACGATCACGGAAACTGTACGGCCGCGATGCGCTTCGGGGATGCCCGCCGGTGCCACCTGTTCCCGATTCCGTCGACGGGCGAGAGGGCCGAGCGGGTGGATGCGTCGCCCACCGCGGACCCGGGCCTGCGCTCAGCCCTTGCGGTGGCGGATCCGGGCCCGCATCCGCCGCTTCTTCTGCCCCAGTTTGCGACGGCCCTTGCCGGTCTTCTTCACACCCATGCCTGTCTCCCACGCTCGCGGACGGCGAAAGTCACGGCCAGAGTTGTAGAATGACGCCTGACGGCCATGCAAGCCTCGGCGGTCCGGCCCTGCCGCAGTGTCGTCTTCCCGGTCGCCCGACGAGGTGCCCACCGGCGCGCGAGCATGATCGTCCTCTTTCCGACCTACGCGCGGCAGGCCGCCGGTGGCCGCAAGTGGCGGATCACGGTGGCGGGGATGGCGGTGCGGCCTCTCCCCCCGACCAGCCGCCGGCGGACGATGGCGCTGGCGGTGCTCAAGCGCGTGCTCGCACTCGACGAATCGCAGTGCGCCTCGCCGGTCTTCCAGCGCCGCAGCGACGCCTTTCTCTTCCAGCGTCTCGTCGGGCGGCGGATCGCAGGCACGGTGGGGGGGGTGGCGTTCGCCGGTGGACAGACCGACCGGAGCGGGCACTTCATCGCCACCATCGACGTCGACGCCGATCGCTTGGAGATCCGTCCCGAAGCCTCCGCCGGCATTCCCTGGGTGCCGTCGTCGGCATGGATCGACGACGACGGGGAGGCCGACGAGGTCCGCGGCGCGGCGACGACCGGGCGCGTGCAACTGGTGCCCGAGCGCGGGCTGTCGGTGATCTCCGACATCGACGACACGATCAAGATCACCAACGTCGCCAATCGTCGCGAACTGCTCGCCAACACGTTCGTGCGCGAATTCGTCGCCGTGCCCGGAATGGACGCGGTCTACCGCCGCTGGCACGAGGAGGCGGCCGCGTTCCACTATGTCTCGGCGAGTCCCTGGCAACTGTCGGACTTCCTCGATCGCTTCCTCCGCGACGAGGGGCTGCCGACCGGATCGATGCACCTCAAACTCTTCCGCCTCAAAGATTCGACGCCTCTGGGGCGATTCCCCTCGCGCAAGCGGTCGAAGCGGCGCACGATCGAGCAGATCATGGCCGATTTCCCCGGTCGCCGGTTCGTGTTCGTCGGCGACTCGGGTGAACGCGATCCGGAGGTCTACGCCGCGATCGCCCGACGGCAGCCGCAGCGCGTGGCGGGCGTGTTGGTCCGGCGCGTGGCCGGTCCGAAGCCCGCCAGTGCCAAGCGATTCGCGAAACTCGAGCGCCGCGTGCCGCCCGGGTTGTTGCAGGTATTCACGACGCCGGACGAGGTCACGCTGGGGAGTCTGTTGCGGCCGCTCGCCGGGGCCTGACCTGCCGGAGTCGTCCGAATCCGCGCGTGATGCGGGAGCCGACGGCTCACAGCGGGCTTTCGAAAGCGTCGGGAAAGTGCTCCACGCGCGGGGGGGCCGCGTCGGGTTGAAAGAGCACCGTCACCACGTCGATCCGCAGCGGGCACTCCTCGAGCCGATGCCGGCGGACGTAGGCGGTCGCCAGTTCGGCGATTCGCCGCTGCTTGCGGCCGTCGATCGACTCGGCGGGATGGCCATGATCGAGATCGCTACGGGCGCGGACCTCGACGAACACCACCGTGCGACCGTCGAGGGCGATCAGATCGATGTCGCCCCGCAGGATCTGCTCACGCCGGGCGACGATCCGGTAGCCGAGCCGTGCCAGATACCGAGCCGCCAGATCCTCCGCCGACCGGCCCAGCGCGTCCCTGCCGTCGCTCATGTACCACCGCGGTGTCGGGTGCCCCGCTCACTCGCCGGCCGTTCCACCGCCCTTGCGACCCGCGGCTGCGACCTGCTCGTCGCGCTTCTCGCGGAGCCGTACCGCCTTGCCGACGCGGTCGCGCAGGTAATAGAGCTTCGCACGGCGCGACACGCCCGACCGCTTCACCTCCACCTTGGCGATCTTCGGCGAGTGGAGGGGAAACTTGCGCTCCACCCCCTCGCCGGCGACGATCCGTCGCACGGTGAACGTCTCGCGGCTTCCCGACCCGGCGCGGGCGATGACGACGCCGTTGAAGATCTGCACGCGTTCCTTTTCCCCCTCGAGGATCCGCGTGTGCACGTCGACCGTGTCACCGATGGCGAATTGCGGTGCGTCCGTCTTGAGGCTCGAGGCTTCGACCTTGGCGAGGATCTGCTGGCTCACGGGAGGGGTTCCTGACGGAAACGGGGAACGGGATAGGGGATCGGATCGTCACGAAGGCGCGTCGGCCGCGGCATGCTGCTGCCGCCGGCGCGTCGCCTCCTCGGCCTGGGCCCGTCGCCACGATGCGATCCGGGCATGGTCACCGCTGAGGAGGATGTCGGGGACGACGAGCCCGCGATACTCGCGGGGCCGGGTGTACTGCGGTCCCTCGACGAGGCGCTCGGCACCCGAGAAGGAATCCTGCCGCGCGCTCTCGGCATCGCCGATCACGCCGGGCACGAGGCGGGAGACGGCATCGACGATCACCATCGCCGCCACCTCGCCTCCGGAGAGGACGTAGTCGCCGACGGAGATCTCCTCCGCACCGAGAGCCGGTGCGATGCGGGCGTCGAAGCCTTCGTACCGGCCGCACACCAGGACCAGCCGGTCGCGGGCGGCGAGCGACTCGACCAGCGCCTGATCGAGACGACGGCCCCCGGGAGACAACAGCACGACGTGTCCGGGCACGGGATGACGCCGCTGGACCTCCTCGACACACGCCACGACCGGGCCGGGCATGAGGAGCATTCCCGGTCCGCCGCCGAACGGCCGGTCGTCGACCTGGCGGTGCGTGCCGGGCGCGTGGTCGCGGATGTCGGCCAAGGCGACGTCGATCACACCCTGGGCCCGTGCCGCCCCGAGCAGGCTGCCGGAGAGGAAGCCCGTGAACAGCTCGGGAAAGAGGGTGAGGATGTCGAAGCGCATGGGTGTCACCCACGAATGGCGTCGGTGTTCGCACGCCCATGGATCGGCCGGCAACGCTCCGGCCGCGTCGCCGATCGTTCGCGAAAGGTGTCGACCGGTCGTCAGCCGGAGGAAGACGCGTCGGTCGCGGGAGCCTCGGGAGCGGAATCGGCGGCTGGGGACGACGGAGGCTCGGCGGTCGCCGCGGTGGGCTTCGCCTCGGGAACGAACACCGGCGCGTCGGCGGCGGGAACGACCTTGGGAAGCGTGAGCCGCGCGCGGGCCAGTTCCATCTCCTTCAGCCGCGTGCCGTTCGGCCCGTATTTCTTGAGGAGGATGCGGACGGCGTCGCTCGGCTGGGCGCCGACCGACAGCCAATACTCGATCCGCGGGCCGTTGATGAGGCAGCGGGCGTCGGTGTCGGGCACACAGGGATCGTACGTCCCGAGTTCCTCGATGACGCGACCGTCGCGCGGGCTGCGCCGATCGGTCGCGCAGATCCGGTAGAACGCCCGGTGTTTCCGACCCATCCGTTTCATCCGAATCGCAACCGCCACGGCATGAACCTCCGACAGGGAAGACCGACAGGAACCCCTCAGCGTACCCGAAAAACGCCGTAACCCAAGCCCAACCGCCCGGCTCCCGGGCGTTTTTCCGGTCGGGCTGCCGATCCGGGGGGCCGGAGTTGACGGGACGACGCCATGCTGCGGCTGGTCGCCGCACCCGGGGGTGCGACAGAATCGGATGTTCTCTCCGACGAACGGCTCCCCCCGAGGCTCATCGTGAAGACGTCTCCGTCGCCCCTGCGTCGGCCGGTCCCCCGCGGCGGCCCCTTGCGAGGCGCCCGGCGACGATGGCTTTCCGGCTCCGCGGCTCTGGCCGCGGCGGCGATCGGGCGGCGTGCGCTCCCCATGGAGGCCGCCACCACACACGCCGGACCATCCGATACGGTGCGGGTGGGGGCGATCGGGGTCGGCGGGCGGGCGTCGCTGTTGCTGGAGCAGTTGCCGGAGGGGGCGACGATCGTCGCGCTGTGCGACGTCAACGTGCCGCGCGCGTGGGCGTTCCGTGAGAAGCACGGTGGGGCGTGGCCCGTGTACGTCGACTACCGGCGGATCCTCGATCGCGCCGACGTCGATGCGGTGATCGTCGGCACCGGGGAGTTCCAGCGGATCCTCCCCTCCATCGATGCCTGTCGGGCGGGGAAGGACGTCTACGCCGAGAAGCCGTTGTCGCTCTACGTCCGCGAAGGGCGATCGCTGGTGGACGCGGCACGGAGGCATCGGCGGGTCGTCCAGGTGGGGACGCAGCAGCGATCGATGGAGATCAACCGCCGGGCGTGTGCATTCGTTCGCGAGGGGGGGCTCGGCAAGCTTCTCGAGGTCCGTGCCGTCAACTACGGCAACGCCAAAACGGCGCCGTCCCCGGCGCCGGTCGCCTCCACGCCCCCCACCGGCCTGGATTGGAACGCCTGGCTCAATCAGGCGGCGGATCGGCCCTACGCGCCGGAGTGGATGGGATGGATGGCATGGCATGATTTCGCCGGCGGCGAGATGACCAACTGGGGCGCGCACGGCGTCGATCAGATCCAGTGGGCCCTGGGCAAGGACACCACCGGCCCGGCGCTGGTGCGGCCGCTCACCGCCGGGGGCGACGGGCAGGTGGCGATGACCTACGCCGACGGGGTCGAGGTGAAGTTCATCCTCGACAAGGGGCCGATGGGCGGCGCCGTGTTCGTCGGCGAGAAGGGCAAGCTGGAGATCAACCGCAACAAGGTGACCAGCAACCCGCCGGAGATCGCCGCCCGGATCCTTGCCGACGTCGACGTCGCCGAGGAGGAACGCAAATGGTCCGACGCCGTCGCCCTCTGGCAAGCGCGGCATCACCTGCAGAACTGGCTCGACTGCGTCCGCTCGCGAGACACGCCGGTCGCCGACGTCGAGATCGGACACCGCTCGGTCACGGTCTGCCATTTGGCCAACATCGCCCGGGCGGTCGGCAGGCCACTGCGCTGGGATCCGCAGACGGAACGCTTTCCCGACGATCCCGCGGCCGACGCCCTCCTCGATCGCGAGCGCCGCAAGGGGTTCGAACTGCCGTCGGGGTGAGTCGGTGTGGTGGTCCGGCGTCGGTCCCGGGCACGTTCACCGCAGGTCGGGGTCGTTCTGGGCGTCGGCACGGCGGTAAAGCCGCGTCGGGATGAGGATCTCCGGTGGCACCTCCTCCCCTTTCGAATGCCGGGCGATCGCCGCGACGATCTCTTCCCCCATCCGCGCGGGGAACTGGATCGGGTCGGCGTAGATGGTGCCGTCCCGGATCGCTTCCTTGCCCTCCGGCTGACCGTCGAATCCCACGACCACCACCTGAGCCCGCTTTCCCGCCTTCTCGATCGCCCCCACCGCGCCGAGTGCCGAGGGGTCGTTGATGGCGAAGATACCGCGCAGGTCGCCATGTGCCTGGAGGATGTCCTCGGTGGCCTTGTAACCCTGATCGCGAGCGCCGCCCGCCTCCAGTTCGGCGACGATCTCGACGGCCGCGCCCCCCGCCGCCAGCGCACGGTTGTGGGTGTCGATCACCTCGCGGAAACCCGCCACGCGGGCCAGGCAACTCTCGGCCTGTTTGAAATGGAGGATCGCCACCTTTCCGCCGGCGCTCCCGAGCGCCTCGAGCAGGGCCCGCGCCGCCTCGCGGCCGCCGCCGAGGTTGTCGGTGGCGATCTGCGTCACGATCTTCACGTCACCGCCGCGGTAGGGGATGTCCACCGTGAAGACGGGAATCCCAGCGGCGTTGGCTTCGGCGATCACCGGACCGATCGCCTTGGAATCACAGGGGGACAGGACGATCGCCGCCACCCGGCGGACGACGAAATCCTTCACCTGATTGCCCTGCTTGGCGACATCCTTGTCGGCACTGATCACGATCGCCTCGTAGCCGAGCCGTGATCCGGCGGCGGTGATGGCGTCGCCGATCACCTTGAAGAACGGGTTGTCGAGGGCCAACAGCGACACGCCGATCGTGCCCCGCGGCGCGGCCGCCGAGCCGGCGGGCTCGTCCGCCGCCGGACGCCTTGGCCGCTCCGGGCGCGGGGCGGCGTGCCGGGAGCAACCGCCGGCCACGACGGCGAGGGCGACGAGCGCCGCCAGGCCGCGGACGGTCGCCGGCCGGGGGGCGATCCGAGGGGCGACGGGTCGGTGCGGCATGAAACGTCCTCCGGGACCGATCGTGGCGGCGCGACGGCCCCGATCACCCCGCCATTGTCACCAAGCCATCGTCGCGGTGCCAGAGGATGCCGAGCATCGGTGCCCGCCCGCGCTGCGCCGACCCGCTGCACGATCAGCCGCCACGCTTGCGACGCCGCGCGTCCTTCTCGCGTTGCTTCTTCTGCCGGCGCCGCTCCTCGGCGGTGAGCCGCTTGCCGGTGTCCCCCTTGGGGCGGGCGAGACGAGCGGCGGGATTGGCGAGTTCCCCCTGGAGGCGCTGCATTTGGCGAACACGATCGGCCAAGCCCATCCCCGCCATCCCTTTCATCATCGCCGCCATGCCGTCGAACTGCTTGACCAGGTCGCTCACCTCGGCCGGTTCGACCCCGGCGCCGGCGGCGATCCGCCGTCGGCGCGACTGGTCGATCACCCGCGACGGCTGCCGCCGCTCCGCGGGGGTCATCGAATCGATGATGCCGAACAGCCGACGCATGTCCTCCTCGATGTCGGTGCCGGCGAGCATCTCCTGGAGGCCGCCCATCCCGGGAATCATGCCCAGCACCTTGCCCATCGGCCCGAGGCGGCGTGTCTGGAGGAGCATCTTCTTGAAATCGTCGAGCGTGAACTCCCCCTCGCGCAGCCGCTCCTCCTGTCGCCGCATCTCCTCCTGGTCGAACTTGCGTTGCGCCTCCTCGACGAGCGACACGACATCGCCCATGCCGAGGATCCGACCTGCCATCCGCTCCGGGTGGAACGGCTCCAGGGCATCGATCTGCTCGCCGGTGCCGATGAACTTGATCGGCACCCCGGTGACGCTCTTGACCGACAGGGCGGCGCCACCGCGGGCGTCGCCGTCGAGTTTGGTCATGATGACGGCGTCGAGTTCGAGCGCCTCGTTGAACGCCTTGGCGCTGCGCACCGCGTCCTGTCCGGTCATCGCGTCGACGACGAGATAGACCTGGTCGGGGGCGACCGTGCGGTCGATCCGTGCCAGCTCCTTCATGAGTGCCTCGTCGATCGCGAGGCGTCCCGCCGTGTCGAGGATGACCACCGAGTGTCCCTCGCGCTTGGCGCGGGCGACCCCGGCGGAACAGACGGCGACGGGATCGGCACCCGGACCATCGGGCACGTGCACCGGAAGCTCGAGTTGGCGGCCGAGGATCGCCAGCTGCTCGATGGCGGCGGGACGTTGGAGGTCGGCGGCGACCAGCAGCACCCCGCGGCCCTGTTCCTTGATCCGCCGGGCGAGCTTCGCGCAGGAGGTCGTCTTGCCGGAACCCTGCAGCCCGCAGAGCATCAGGACGGTCGGCCGACCCGGCACGAAGGGGATCGTGTGATCCACCGGGCCCATCAACCCGATCAGTTCACGGTGGACGATGCCGACGAGTTGCTGGGCCGGATCGAGCGAATCCAGCACCCGCGCACCCACCGCCCCGTCGGCCACGCGATCGAGGAAGCCGTCGGCGACGTCGTAGGCGACGTCGGCTTCGAGCAAGGCCGTGCGGACGCTCTCCAGCCCCTCGCGCATGTTCGCCTCGGTGAGGCGACCGCGGCCACGGAGCGAGGCGAGGGCGGACGACAGTGACGACGAGAGCGATTCGAACATGGCGGCCCGCCGCGGGGAAAATCGCGAGTATAGTCGCGTCAATGGCCCCCCGCGCGGCCGTGCCACGGGGCCGTCGCGGCAGCGCGGACAGGGCCGCGCGTCACGCAACGGCGTCGCTCGCGACGTGGTGTCGCGCGGCGGCGTCCTGATGCCGCGACCACCGGGGGGCGAACCGGCCCGCGGCAGCCCGCCGTCGCGCACGACGGGACGGCGACCATGCGGCCCGGCAACCCCTTTCGGCCGACGCCGATCGGCAGGACGCGCCGATCGGCTGCAGACCGATCAGCTGAACGTACCGACGGGCATCGCCGGCTGCGGCACGGGAGTGCCCCCCGGCACCGCCCCTTCGCAGCAGGGCGCCGCCGATGGCTCGCACGCGGCGGGCTCGCACGCGGGGCCGCAGGCCGGTGCGCAGGCCGGTGCCGGCGCACCGCGAAGCAGGCCGGTGCCACAGCCCGAACCGCACGGCGTGCCGAACTCCAGGAACGACGGCCGCCGGCAATTGAGCCCTCCGAAGCAGCTCCCGCAACCGGGCGCGGCCACGAGGCTCGCCAGCACGATCGACACACACGCGAGACGGGACATGCGGCAACTCCACGACAGCGAACGGGTCGGCAAACGGGCCGTTCCGGTCCCGCCATGGCTCACGGAGCGGTGACCTTCAACCCTAGCTCACGTTTTCCGCTCGTGCGGCGTCGGGGGTGGGGCGCCGATCCGTGTGTCGGTGCCATGTTGGCGGCCGGCCTCGCCTGCCAGCGTGTGGTACCGTTGCGATGCCGGGGAATGATCCTCCGGCCGCGCCGTGGGGCGCGACCCCAGCCGGTCTTTCGCATGTCGTGCCACGACGCCGCCAGCCGCCGTCCGGCGCCCGGTGGGCGCTTCGATCGGGCCGTGCCCCCGTGGCTGGCGGCGGCGTGCCTGGTGGCGGCGGTTTGCCAGTCGGCGGTGAACGCCGACGGGATCGCGGCGGCCCCCTGCCCACTCGACGTGTGGGCGGTGACGACGCGGTGCGGGGGCGACGCCCACGAGCACGTGCAGCGCTACGCCGGCAACGCCGGCTGGCAGCCCGATGACGCCGCGTCGCTGTTCGACGGCGGCCATCGTCCGCTGGTGGTGCTCGTCCACGGCAACCGGTATGGCCACGACGACGCCCTTCGGCAGGTGATCGATTTGGCGCGACGGATCGCCACCTGCTCCCCCTCCTGTCCCGATCCGCGCGTGGTCGTCTACTCGTGGCCGAGTGAGAAGGAGGGCATCCTCCTCGGCGACGGCCGCCTCAAATACGATCGCGCGCGGTGCGAAGCGGACCGGTTCGCGACGTTTCTCGGCCGCGTCGAGCCGTGGCGGCCGGTGGGCATCGTCGGGTACAGCTACGGCGCGTTGGTGACGCTCGGCGGCGTCGAGGCCGCCGTCGGCCGCGGTGCCGAAGCCGTTGCAGGACGGTGGTCCGAACGCGAGGGCGGCGTACACCTCCTCCTGGTCGCCTCGGCGGTGCGCGGAGACGCACTGGCCCCGCGCGGCCCGTACCATGCCGCGGCACGGGCGGCCGATCGCATCGTCCTGATCAACAACTCCAGCGACCGCGTGCTCCGCTTTTTTCCCTGGATCGATCGTCGCTTCGCGACCGATGCCCTGGGCCGCGTCGGGATGCCCTCGCGCTGGCTCCCCGCCGGAGTCGAGTTCCGCCAGTACGACGCCGCCGCCGCCGTCGGCAAGGCGCATCGCTTCCAACTCTACCTCGACGCCGGCGGTGTCGCCCGGCAGATATGCACCGGGCTGCTCGACGGCCTCGCCACGACCGACACGGCGCCATGCGCGACCGGGTCGCGTGTGGTCGATACGATCGGAGGGCACGTGGCAACCGAGGCGTCGCCCGGCTCGGAACCCGCCGACTGACGCCCGGCGCCGCTCAGCCGCAGCGGGCGCGGTCTGCGAACCACGCGGCGGTCTGGGCGAGACCCGCGTCGAGACCGGTCTCGACGCGCCATCCCAACAGCGCGACGGCCCGTGAAGCATCGACGAGGTTCGAACGCAGGTCGCCCGCCCGCGGCGGCCCGTGGGTGGGGTGCGGCAGCCGGCGGTCCGCGCCAAGGCGGGCGCCGAGCGCCGCCCGCAGCCGTGTTTCGAGTTCGATCACGTCGACGCCGATACCGGTGCCGACGTTGAGGGGCGTGACGTGGCCCCTCGGCATGGCGTCGTTCGTGGCGGCCAGCGCGAGGCGGTTCGCCCGGGCGACATCCGCGACGAACACGTAGTCGCGCACGTACCGGCCGTCGCCGTTGATCGTGGCCGGTTCGCCGGCGAGCAGCCGGTTGAGGAAGATCGCGACGACGCCGGCTTCGCCGTGGGGATTCTGTCGTGGCCCGTAGACGTTGGAGTAGCGAAGGGCGGCCGTCGACAGGCCATGTTCGCGGGCGAAGAACCCCAGGTACCGCTCCCCGACCCACTTCGTGATCCCGTAGGGGCTCATCGGGTCGGCGGGCGCGTCTTCGCGGGCCGGCGTGACGACGTCGCCGTAGAGCACGCCGCCGCTCGAGGCGAAGACAACGCGGTGGCAACCGGCATCGACCGCCGCCGCGAGCACATGGATCAGCCCGAGGCAATTGACACGGGCATCGAAGGCGGGCTCGCGTACCGAGCGACTCACCGACATCTGTGCCGCCTGGTGGCAGATCGCGTCAGGACGCTCCGCGTTCACGACCCGGCGCACGGCCGCCTCGTCGCAGATGTCGGCGACGTGGAGCGGCACGGCGGCAGGCAGATTGTCACGGCTGCCGGTCGAGAGATCGTCGAGCACGGCGACCGCATGGCCGTCGGCCAACAGCCCGTCGACGACATGGCTCCCGATGAATCCCGCGCCACCGGTGACGAGGATCTTCATGCCGCCGTTTTCGCCAGGGTGTCGCCGTAGATGCGCAGATAGTCGCCGGCGGCCCGCTCCCACGAGAATCGCGCGGCACGATCCCGCAGGCGACGGGCATGGTCGGGGACGCGTGCCGCGTCCTCGAGGCCCCGCCGCAGCACGTCCAGCATGTGGTCGGGATCGAACGAATGCCAGTAGAAACCCTCGTCGCCGGCGACTTCGGGCAGGCTCGTCCGCCGCGCGAGGAACACCGCCTTGCCCAGTTGCATCGCCTCGATCACAGGCAGGCCGAAGCCTTCGGCCAGCGACGGCACGAAGACGGCCTGGCAGTGCTGATAGAGCCATTGCCGGTCGCCGTCGGTGATCTCCCCCGGCAGGAGGACACGGCCGCCGAGCCGCCGGGCATCGATTTCGCGCCGCAACCATTCGCCGTACGGTGTCGCGCAGCGCCCCGCGATCACCAATCGCATGCCCGGCATCCGTTCGACGAGCGGCAGGAGGGCGTGGCAATTCTTGTGTGGCAGCGCGACTCCGACGGCGAGATAGAAGGGACCGGGCGGCAGGAACGCGGGGGGCCGCGGCGAGGCGGGGGGCGGCGCCGGCACCCCGGGAAAGACGACGTGCAGCGGCCGGCCGCCGAGGTCGAGATGCGCCTCGACGTCATCCGCCACGAACCGGGAGATCGTCACCACGGCGGCGGCGCGATCGACCTTCGCCTGCACCGCCGCCAACTTGCGTCGCCGTGTCCGCGGCCGCTCGCGGTGGCGATCGTCGTGGAGAAAGTTGAGATCGTGGATGGTGAGGACGACGGGCACGCGCGGGTCGAACGGCAGGTATTTGCTCGTCTGGCTCGTGACGTGCCAGAGGTCGTAGCGGCTCCGTCGGCGAAACGGTCGTGCCAGGGGGCGCACGTAGCGTGCGAACGCCTCCTTGCGCCAGGGCCTGACCTCGAGGTGCTCGACGGCGGCGACGATGCCGCCGCGATCCGCCCGCGGATGGGCGAGGAAGACCGGATCGATCGCCCCTCGACCGGCGCGCACGAGGGCGTCGGCGAGGTGGCTGCAGAATCGGCCCAGACCGCAATTGGCGTGCTTGGTCCGCTCGAGATCGACGACGACGCGCGGCAGGCGACCGGCGGCGCATGGCGATGGCAGGATCGGCATCGGTACCCCGACGACCCGGACGGCCCGCCGGCCGGACGGGGCCGGGGCATGGCGGGCTGATCGCTCCGCGCGGAGCGTCGGCGGAGGTATCGGCAGGGGCGGCGGCGGAATCCCCCCGTGGGACGGTGCAGCGGCAAGGTCGTCGCGCCGGGGCAGTCGGGGAGGGATGGGGCGATGGGGCGCGTGGTGCCGGGTGCGGTGCCGCATCAGCCGGCGGCGCGGCGAGTCCCACTCCCGATTCCCAGCGCTGCCAGGAGCGCCTCGGCGTACCGCGCGTGGCAGTGCTCCGCGGCGTAGGCCTCGCGCGCGGGCTCGTCACGGCCCCCGCCGGTCGCGATCCACGATTCGAGCGCCGCCGCGACCGCGGCGGCATCGAGGTCATCCCCCACGCGGGCGACGGTGGACGGCGCGTCGAGCGCGGCGGCCAGATCGACGTTGGCCACGGTCGGCAGGCCCGCCGCGATGCAATCGACCAGCGCCCCGGAAAGCTGGCCGAAGCGATGCTTGCGCAGTTGGATGCCGTAGTCGGCGGCGAGCAACCAGTCGCGGTAACCGCCCTCGTCGATCCAGTCGTCGCCGACATGGACGGCGTCGCCGATCCCCAGCCGCGCCGCCCGGGCGCGCAGCATCGCCGCCTGGTTGCCGGCCCGGCCCACGAAGCGCAGCGTCACGTCGTGGCCGCGGCGGCGGAGCAGCGCGATCGCGTCGATGCAGGTGTCGGGACCCTTGAGTGGGGAGACGATCCCCAGCGACACCACGACGATCGCGCCGGGTGCGATGGCGAGTCGCTGCCGCAGGTGTCGCCGTGCCTCGAGGCCGACATCGGCGGCGGTGAACGAGCGCTGGACGCTGAAGGGAAGGTGGATCGGGCGCCGCCCGTACTGGCGATCGATCGTCTCCGCGAGCGCGGCGCTGTGGACGATCAGCGGCGTCGCCGACGCGACCACCTCGCCGAGAAACAATCGCGGCAGCGAGTCGGGATGCTCGATCCATCCGGCGAGTTCGCGCCGCGACACGCGGCGTCCCAATTCCGTCTCGACCCGGGCGCGGAGGCCGGCGGGGCCGCGCCACCAACCGTAGAGGTCGGTGAGCCGCGAGTCGTGCAGGATGCAGGGTCCGCCGAAGCGCGCGTGGAGGTCGAGGATCCGCCCGTGATAGCGCGAATTGCCGAGGACCGTTACGACCGTCGCGTAGTCGGGGCGGAGGAACGGCGCCGGACCGATCGGCGCCACGCGCCGTACGAAGGGGGGACGGGCCGCGTCCGGACGGTCGCAGTACACGTCGACGTCGACATGGCGGGCGAGGGCTTCGGTCATCCCCGCGGTGTAGTCGGCGACCCCGGAACGGTCGGGCGGGAACGGGGAGAGCAGGGCGATGGCGGGCCGCGCGCGGCGCGGGATTCCCACGACGGGACGCGGGGCGCGATACCGTGTCGCGATCGCCGTCCAGACGCGGCGGCCGACCGCCTCGCCGGTGAATCGCCGGGTCGTGCCGCGCTGCGACGCCACCAGGCTCGCCCGGTAGTCGGCGGAGGTGCCGACCGACACGATCCGTTCGGCGAGTGCGTCGGCGTCGGTGGCCGGAAAGCGGGCCCGCTCGTCGGCCACCAGTTCGCGGTGCGGCGGGGTGTCGGAGAAGAACACCGGTGCGCCGCAGGCGATAGCCTCGGTGACCGGAATCGAGAACCCCTCGGCGAGGCTGGCGGCGATGGTCGCCGACGCGTGACCGTACCACGCCGCCAGCGTGTGGTCGTCGACGTGGTCGAGGAACCGGACGGCTGGTCTCCCGGAGGAATCCCGAGCCACCTCGCGCTCCGTGCGGCGGCGGATCCGGTGCGGATAGCCACCGGCGACGACGAGGGTCGGCACGCGCGGCATGCGGCGGGCGGCCAGTGCGTGGGCGCGCACGACGGTCTCGAGATTCTTGCGTGCGTCGGCGCCACCGACGAACAACAGGTAGTCGCCCTCGATGCCGGGCGGCCGCGGGCCGATCACCGCGCGCCCGTCGACGAGGGCCTCGAACACGGGGCGCAGAGCGACGCCCGTGACCGCGATCCGCTCCGGATCGATGCCTTGCCGGGCCTGCAGCTCGCCGGCGCAGGACTCGGAGATCGGCAGGAACAACCGCATCGACTCCAGCCATTTCCACGCCGCGGCGTACGTGAGGCGCGTGGTGGCACGAGCGAGGTAGCGGGCTGGGTACTGGAGCGGGATGAAGTCGTAGATCACCGCGCAGGGGAGGATGTTGGGCCGATCGAGGAGCCGTGCGGGCGGCAGCGTGTCGTGGGTCAGCGGCGAGAGGTGGAGGAACACCGCCGGCCGACCCGGTTCCGGTTCGGTGAAGCTCGGCCGGACCTCGTCGCACAACCCGACGACGGCCGTGCCGGGGGCGGGGAGGCGCGGATCGCACAGGCCGACGATCCGTACCGTCCCGTCCGAGCAGCGGCGCAGCGCCTCCAGCACGCATGCCGAGTGCGAGCCGATGCCACGGTGGGCGTACACGGGATCCTGCAGCGGCCTGATGTCGGCGAGAATGAGCATGGGCCGCGGGCTGCGGGAAGTGAAACGCCGTCGCTCCGGCCGCCGTGGCACGGGTTCAGGCGGCCGTTGCGGAACGCTCCTCCATCCGCACCGACGGTCGCGGTGCCGACCGCTCCGCCTCCTCCGCGGGCGGTGCGAACAGGCCCGCGACGAGGTTCGTCAGGTCGGCACCGGCACCGCGCGGCAGCGGCGGCTGGAGTCCCCCCCGGCGCCGCTCGGCGCACAGCAGCGCCACCACCAATTCCTCGAGCGCGGGATCGGCAGCGCCGGCGGCCCGCTGACGACTGGGGCGCAGCCAGTGCACCACCGGGCGCACGATGATCCTCTCCAGCGACTTGAGGACTCCCGGCATCGGCATCGCTCCCGTGGCGGCGGCGCCGCGTCAGGCGGCCCGGCGCTCGCGGCCCGCCACGGCGCGCGAACTCATGCTGCGTTCACGGCGTGCCAGTTCGAGGTCGGCATCGACCATCATGTCGACCAACTGCTCGAACGAGACGCGCGTCTGCCATCCCAGCCGTCGCCGGGCCTTCGTGCTGTCACCGAGGAGCAGATCGACCTCAGCGGGGCGGAAGTACCGTGGATCGACGACGACGTGGTCACGGTAGTCGAGTCCGACCCGGCCGAACGCCTTCTCGCAAAACTCGCTGACCGTGTGGAGTTCGTCGTACGAGACGACGTAATCGTCGGGTTGCTCCTGCTGCAGCATGAGCCACATCGCCTCGACGTAGTCGCCGGCGAATCCCCAGTCGCGCTTCGCGTCGAGATTGCCGAGGTGGAGTTTGTCCTGCAGGCCGAGTTTGATGCGGGTGGCGGCCCGGGTGATCTTTCGGGTCACGAACGTCTCGCCGCGGCGCGGACTCTCGTGGTTGAAGAGGATGCCGCACGACGCATGGATGTCGTAGCTCTCGCGGTAGTTGACCGTGATCCAGTGCCCGTACACCTTGGCGACACCGTAGGGACTGCGCGGGTGGAAGGGAGTCGTCTCCCGCTGGGGTGTCTCCGCCACCTTGCCGAACATCTCCGAGCTCGAAGCCTGGTAGAAGCGGATCTGCTGTCCGGTGTCGTCCTGGACGTCACGGATCGCCTCGAGCAACCGCAGCGTGCCGACCGCGGTGACGTCGGCGGTGTAGGTAGGCTGGTCGAAGCTCACGCGGACGTGGCTCTGGGCGGCGAGGTTGTAGACCTCGTGGGGGCGGATTTCACGGATCAGGCGCACCAAGCCGTTGCCGTCGGAGAGGTCGCCGTAGTGCAACCGCACCGCGCTGTCGCCGACGTCGACGAGATGGTCGATGCGTTCGGTCCCGAAGGTGCTCGAGCGGCGCCGCAAGCCGTGGACCTCGTACCCCTTGGCGACGAGCAACTCGGCCAGATAGGAGCCGTCCTGGCCGGTGACACCGGTGATCAACGCGCGCCGCTGCATCGCAACCCTCCCTGGTAATCGATCCGCCCGACCGTGTTCCGGCGCCCCGACCGTCTTGCGGCGGGCGATCGGATGTGTGCGGCAGGAGGCTAGCAGGCGCGGCGGAGCGGCGAAACGTCAGTTCGGCGTTCGTTTTCGCCGGTCTCGAGAGGCACGCCGGACGGGACGCGGGGGGCGTGCGCGGCGGCCGTCGCGCCGAGCAGATCGGCGTAGACGTCGGCGTACCCGCGCGCCGTCGCCTCCCAGGAGAATCGGGCCGCGTGCCGCCGCAGTGCGTCGGCGCGCCCCGGCACGGCGTGGTACCGGGCCATGCCACGACGGAAGGCGGCCGCCAGCGCGGGCCCGTCGAAGGCATCGAGGTACTCACCGAGGTCGCCGGCGATCTCCGGCAGGCTGGTGCGCCGGGAGATGAACACCGGTTTGCCGCATTGCATCGCCTCGAGCACCGGGAAGCCGAACCCTTCGGTGAGGGACGGGAAGAAGAACGCCTCGCAACGTTCGTAGAGCCACTGCCGGTCGGCGTCGGAGACCTCGCCGGGCAGGATCACCCGGCCGGCGAGCCCGCGCTGGGCGACCTGGCGTCGCACGTGTTCGCCGTAGGGTGTCGCCTTCTTGCCGGCGATCACGACCCGGGTTTCGGGGACCGCCTCGGCGAGATCGAGGAGCACGTGGAAGTTCTTGTGGGGCAGCGCATTGCCCACCGAGAGGAGGAACGGGCCCGGCGGCACGAACGGCGGCCGTGCGGCGGCGGCGGGCACAGGTGGCGCCACCCCGAGCGGCACCACGCGCACCGGCGTGTCGCGCAGATCGACGTGCCGAGCGAGGTCGTCGGCCACCCAGCGCGAATCGGTCACGATCGCCGTGGCACGATCGACACGCCGCTGGATGTCGGCGAGCTTCCGGGCCCGTTCGCGCGGCCGAGAGTCGGCGCCCGACTCGTGGAGAAAGTTCAGGTCGTGGATCGTCAGCAGCACGGGGACCCGTGGATCGAGTGGCAGGTATTTCGTCATCTGGTTGGTCGAATGCCACAAGTCCGGGGCGGGGCGGCCACCGATCGCGCGGCGCAGCGGGCGCAGCCAGCGCTGCACCGCTTCTTTGCGCCACGGTCTGACGGTCAATCCCGCCGGACGGATCCCGGGAAAATACCGCCATGCATCGCGCGGCAGGAGGAACACCGGTTCGAAACGTCCGGCGGCGGCGGCGTGGATGCCGCGCCCCAGATGGAGACAGAAGCGTCCGAGGCCGCAGTTGATATGCCGCAGTTTTTCCAGATCGACGACGACCCGCGGCACATGTCCGCGGGGTCCGCTGGCGTGGGAGTGGGCCATGGTGGGCACGCTGGAGTCGGTGGGTCAGGCGGCGGGATGGACACGCGGCCAGCGGTCGGCGAAGCACCGCGCGAGCGTGCCGTCACCGCGGAAGCGGTCGATCGATTCAAGCGCCGCCTGGATGTCGGTCGCGGTGGCCTCCCAACTGGCCAGCCGCATCCGGAGCCGTTCCGCGACCCCGGTGGCGTCGGCGACCCGCGCCTCGTGGGCCGCGACCTGGGCCGCGGCGGCGAGCAGTTCGCCGTCGAGGCGGCGGCACTCGTCCCGTGCGGCGTCCCGCTCGCGCAAGGCCTCGGCGAGACGGCGTTCGGCCGCTTCGGCCGTGGCGGCCGCGTCCTGTCCGCGCCGTTCGGCCGCCGCGGCGCGGGCCCATTCGAGCGCCAGCAGACGGGCGGCGTCCGGCGCCGGGGTCTCGGCGGCGAGGGCGTCGCGACCGCCGGAGGCGCGTTGCAAAGCGCGGTAGGTGTCGAGGGCGGCGGGGTGGACGGCCCGCACCCGACGGATGCCTGCGGCGGCGCTGGCCGTCGTCAACAGGCCGTCGCGGTACCGGTCGACCGGCGGATCGGCCAGCGGCACGGCCAATCGCTCGCGCACGGCCGTGAACGTGGCGGCGGGATCGGCGATCACCTCCGACAGCGCGCGCACCAGGCAACGATCGGGATGGCGCTTCGCGAAACCGAGCAGCAGCCGGTCGTAGTGATTCCACACCGCCAGCGCCAGCGGCGGGTTGTGGAAGAACGCCGGATCACCGCGGCGGAAGAGCGAGTCCGCGACCTCCCACGGCGGTCGAAACACGAGGAGAAACCGTGCCTCGGGCAGCGTCTCCGCCCAGAAGTCGAGCAGCAATACCGTCCGTGGGTCCTTCCAACCCCACGGGCCGGCCAGGCCGCGCCGCGCCGTGACGAGTGCCAGGGCCTCGTCGCGGAGGCGTTCGGGCACGTGCGGCAGGGCGTCGGCGGTGAAGCCTTCGCTTCCCAGGCCGTTGGCCGAGAGGATGCGCTCGTGGAGCGCGACGAAGTCGAGATCCTCGAAATGCCCGGCGTCGTTGCCGTTGCCCGCCGCCATCAGGCGGTGGCCGACGTGCAATCCCGCGCCGTGGCACAGCGACGCCACCAGCGACGTGCCCGAGCGGTGCATCCCGGTGATCACGAGCGCCGGGAGGGGATCGGGAGGGGGCATGGCGGGTATCCGGCCCGGACGCCGGCGCGGAGGAAATGGCGACCGGCCGGTTTCTACGGAAACAAAGCCCCCGCTCCTAGCCCGATCCGGGGAAGCGCGGGGCCGATCGGACCGGCCACCGGCGGGCGATCGCGACCTTGATTTCTCTCCCCGGGCATCGCTACAGACCCGCTGACATCCACCCCCGTAGGAATCGTGCATGAAGATC
>JBJSXB010000277.1:0-36226 GCA_046086245.1 Planctomycetaceae bacterium
TGCTACCACCAGGGCTGCTACGGCGCGTTCCCGGCGGTGGGGATGGCGGCCGGTTCGCTGGCGGCGGCCCGCGAGGGATTGACGGCCGACCGCGGTCGGGTCGACGTCGCTCACACCGAGATCTGCTCGGTCCACGTCGCGCCCGACCATCCCGACGCCGAGCACATCATCTGCGACAGCCTGTTCGCCGACGGTTTCATCCGCTATTCGGCGTCGACGATCGACACCTTCCGGGCGCGGTCCGACCGGGGTCTCGAGGTACTCCGGCTCGCCACGACCACGATCCCGGACTCGTTGCACGCCATGACCTGGCGGCCGATCGCCGATCGCTTCGACATGACGTTGTCCGCCGAAGTGCCCCGGCTCATCGCGGCACACACGGAGCGGTTCATCGGCACCCTGCTGCAGGAAGCCGGCCTCGATCTCGAGACGGACCGCAAGGACATCGTGTGGGTGATCCACCCGGGAGGGCCGGCGATCGTCGATCTCGTCGGCGCGTGTCTGCGGCTTTCGAAGGACCAGATCGCGATGAGCCTCGACGCGCTCCGCGACGGAGGCAACAGGAGTTCGGCGACGGTGCCGCACATCTGGGAACGCGTACTCGGCGATCCGACGATCAAGCGGGGCACCCGGGTCGTCAGCGTCGCGTACGGGCCCGGCCTCACGGCGACGGCGCTGCTGACGCGGGTGGTATGATCGGCGCCCAGAGCAACGCGTGCAGCGGGGCGTCGGTCGTCGCTCCACGGTGGACCGGTTGACCAGGCAACGCGGCGGCCGAGGGCCGCTCGGGGAAATAGCCATGCAACAACCGACGTCCCCGTCTCGATCGGTGGCTGCGCGCGTGGAGTCGGTGATCCGGGATGTCCTCGGCCTCACCACGGAACCGATCGCCGCATCGAGCCGGCTCCGGGAAGACCTCGAAGCCGACTCCGTCGACGCGGTGATGCTGGTGATGGCGATCGAGCGGGAGTTCGCCGGCAAGATCCCCGACGACGAGGCCGCACGCCTCGCCACGGTCGGCGACGTCGTCGAGTACGTCAGCCGGAGGTTGAGTGCGCAGGAGCCGTCATGAGCCGCCGCAGGGTGCTGGTCACCGGCATCGGCATGGTGGCACCCGTGGGCCGATCCGCTGCGGAGTGCTGGGCGGCCTGTCTCGGCGGCCACGCCGTGACCGGCCCGATTCCGGAGTCGTGGCCGCGTGCCACCGGATCGCGAGCGACCGCCTGGGCCCCGTTGCCCGCCATCGATTGCACGGCATCCGGCGTGACGCCGCTCGAGGCCATGCGTTTCGACCGGGCGACCATCCTGGCGGCGGTGGCAGCCGGTGAAGCGGTGGCCGATGCCGGGCTGGTGGCGACGCCGGCCGACCCGAAGCGGGGCATCTGGCGCCTGGAGGGGATCGACGAGGAGCGTGCCGGCGTCTTCATGGGCACCGCCGTCGGGGGCATCACCACGCTGATCGAATCCCAGAACAGCCATATCCTCGGGCCGCTGCAACCGCTCGGTGGTCCGGGCGTGCTGCCCGAGACGATCCCCTGCGTCGCCGCGCTGCGGACGCTGCTGGCGACCCTTCCCCCGCGGTTCAATCCGTTCACGGTGGCGATGGTGATGGCCAACGCGATCGCATCGACGCTCGGCATCCGTTATTCGCTGCGCGGCCCGAACGAGTCGCCCACGCTCGCCTGCGCCGCCGGAACGGTGGCGGTGGGGCATGCCCTGCGGTCGATTCGCGCCGGCCACACGGACATGGTGCTCTGCGGCGGCGCGGAGTTCGTGGGCGACCCTTTCGGCGGGGTATTCCGCGGCTTCGACACCGCCAAGACGCTCGCTGCCGTCGTCGATCGTCCCGAGACCGCCAACCGGCCGTTCGACCGCGGTCGGACGGGATTCCTCCTCGCGGAAGGGGGCGCGGCGGTGCTCGTCTGCGAGGAGGAGGAGCACGCCCGCCGCCGTGGTCGCGCGGCGTACGCCGAGCTCGTCGGATACGGGGAGTCGTTCGATGCGTACAGCCCGATGATCGCGGAGCCGAGCGGTGCCCAGTTCGCCCGTGCCGTCGCGGCGGCGCTCGTCGACGCCACGATCACTCCCGACGCCGTCGACTATCTCAACGCCCATGGCACCGGCACGGTGGTCAACGACGAGGTCGAGTCGGCCGTCATCGAGAGGCTTTTCGGTGTGCGGCCGCTGGTCAACGCCACGAAGTCGCTCACCGGTCACTGCCTCGGCGCGACCGGGGCGATCGAAGCCGCGATCACCGCCCTGTCGCTGCACCATCAGCAGGTGCACGGCTGTGTGAACCTGGACGACCCGGTGCGGCCGCTGAACTTCGCCCGGCGTTCGACGGACGCGCGGCTCACCTGGGCCGTCTCGCAATCATCGGCGTTCGGCGGACACAACGCGGCCCTCGTGATGCGGCGGGCCGAATCGCCGTGACTCGCACCGACCGCATGCCACGGGAGGCGGAACCTGGACGATGCGCCTGACGGCACCGAAACCCGACGACGATCGCCGCCGGCTGCCCTGGCTCTTCGCGCTCTCCTGCTCCACGGTCGCCGTGCTGCTGCTCGCGCTGCCGTGGATCGTCGGGGCCGCGGTCGGCATCCTCACGCTCGACTCCTCGACGCCGATCGAATGGGTGCCGACGTCGTTCGCACCGCGCGTTGCCTACGACAGGTTCACGCGGGAGTTCGAGAGCGGCGACGTGGTGGTGGCGTCTTGGCCGGGGTGCGTGCTCGGGGAGGCGTCGATCGACCGCTTCGTCGCTGCCGCCACCGGCCCGGACGCTCCCCGCGATCCCTCGGGAGCCCCCTGGTTCGAGCGCGTCGTCTCCGGGAACCAGGTGCTCCGACGGCTCGTCGAACCACCCTTGTCGCTCGATCGGGAGGCCG
Organism: Planctomycetaceae bacterium; assembly: GCA_046086245.1. Taxonomy (GTDB): domain Bacteria; phylum Planctomycetota; class Planctomycetia; order Pirellulales; family UBA1268; genus F1-20-MAGs016. The sequence goes on from JBJSXB010000277.1 coordinate 2,889, forward strand.
CGGTCGAGCGGCTGGTGGGAGTGCTCGTCGGGCCGGACCGGAAGCAGACCTGCGTGGTGATCGGCTTCACACGGGCGGGTCTCGCCGACAGACGGCGGGCGACGGGGTGGATTCGCGACCGCCTCTCCGCCGACGACGACGTCGCGGCGGGAACTCTCCGCCTCGCCGGCCCCGTGATCGACAACGTCTCGGTCGACGATGCGAGCACCGGCAGCCTGAGGACGTACGGCGGTCCGGCGGCACTGCTGATCTTCCTCCTCACGTGGTGGTCGGTGGGAAGCGTCGCCCACGCGGCGTTGGTGTTCCTGCTCTCGGCCGCCTGCGTGGGGCTTTCCTTCGTCTCGCTCGCCGCCTGGGGTGACCGCATGAACCCCGTGCTCATCGTCATGCCGCTTTTGGTGCTGACGTTGGGCGTCTCGGGCGGGATCCACCTCGTCAATTACCTCGTCGAGTCCCGAAGGCACCACCCCGCCGACGAGGCCGCCCGCAGGGCCATCGCGCTCGGATGGCTCCCCTGCTCTCTGTCGGCGGGGACGACGGCTCTCGGCCTCGTGTCGCTGGTGGTCAGCGACCTCGAGCCGATCCGCGTCTTCGGATTCCACGCGGCCTGCGGCGTGCTGGCGACGCTCGCCGTGCTGTTTCTCGTCGTTCCGGGGTTCTTTTCCCGTTGGCCGATCACGCGCCGTGCCGGGGGACACGCGAACGGGCGCCTCGGCCACCGCTGCGCCGACGTCACGATCGGACGGGCCGGAACGATCGTGTCGGTCGCGGCGGCGGCGATGGCGGCGGCGGCGCTGGGGATCCCCGGCATCCGGGCGTCGGTGGCGATCGACACGCTGTTCACCGCCGAGTCGCCCGTGATCCGCGACTACCGCTGGCTCGAGCAGGCGATCGGACCGCTCGCGCCGGTGGATGTCGTCCTGCGCTTCCGCCCGGACTGCCCCCTGCGGCCGGCGCAGCGCCTCGATCTCGTCCGCGCGGTGGGCAGCACCCTCGGCTCCCTCGCCGGCGTGACGGGCGTGGTGTCGGCGGCGACGTTTCTCCCGGGCGCCGAGTCCGCATCGGGCACGCGCGCCATCGCGCGGCGTGCCGTGGTCGCCCGCAGGCTCTCCGCGACGCTCTCCCGCCTCGAAGACATGCGCCTGGTGCGCGAGATCGACGGCGAGCAATTGTGGCGGGTGACGGCACGAACCTCCGCGCTCGCCGGAATCGACTACGACGACTTTCTCGGACGTGGTCGCGCCCACGTCGAGCCACTCATCTCCCCCCACGACGGCGTACACGTCGACTGGACGGGCGTCATGCCGCTGGCCAACGCGATCCAAAAGACACTCCTCCACGATCTGTTCACCAGTTTCATCTCCGCTTGCGTGGTGATCACGGTCGTGATGATGGTGATGGAGGGGAGCCTCGTGGCCGGAGCGGTGGCGATGATCCCCAACGTGTTCCCGATGATCCTTCTCTTCGGCCTCCTCGGATGGAGCGGCATCGCGCTTGACATCGGTAGCGTCATGACCGCGTCGATCGCCCTCGGCATGGCGGTGGACGGCACGTTCCACTTCCTCACCTTCTTCCGCCGCGGTCTCGTCGGCACCGGACACGGGGGCCGGGTGACCGCGGTGCGCGATGCCTACCGGCACTCCGCCGCGGCGCTTGCCGAAAGCGCGCTGGTGTGCGGACTGGGCATCCTCGCGTTCGCCCCCAGCTCGTTCGCTCCCTCGCGGCGCTTTGCCTGGATGCTCGCGCTCATGATCGCGGCGGCGCTCCTGGGCGACCTGGTGCTCCTGCCGGCGCTGTTGGCCGGCCGGGCGGGAACCTGGTTCAGGCCGCGCGCGCGGCGCTTCGCCAGCCTCGGCGCCGACGATCGGGTATCGTGATCGGCGGCGATCGACGACGCCTCCAGGAGAGACGCGATGGCTGCCGCTGGCGTGCTGCTCGGTGTGGCGCTTTTGGTGCTGATGGCCCTGCGCGGCATCAACGTCATCGTCGCGTCGTTGGTGGCGGCGACGGTGGTGGCGATCACCAACGGCCGCCCGCTCCCCGCCGCACTCACCAAGGAATTCGTCGGCGGCCTGACGGCGTTCGCCGGTCAATTCATTCTCGTGTTTCTCGCCGGCGCGGTCTTTGGCCGCGTGATGGGGGAGAGCAAGGCGGCAGCGTCGGTCGCGCTCGCGCTCCACCGGCGCCTCGGCCCCGAACGGGTGATGTTGATCATCGTTCTCGCCGCCGCCTTGCTGACCTACGGCGGGGTCAACGTGTTCGTGGTCGTGTTCACGATCTATCCGCTCGGCCTCGGACTCATGCAGCATGCCGACCTCCCCAAACGGCTGCTCGTCGGGCCGATCACGCTCGGCGCGGGGACCTTCACCATGACCGCACTGCCGGGCTCGCCGGCGCTCCAGAACATCATCGCCTCCCAAGGGCTGAAGACACCCCTCACGGCGGCACCCGTCGTCGGCCTGCTCGCCTCCGCGGCCATGTTCGTGATGGGGATGTGGTATCTGGAGCGTGAGCGCATCGCCGCGCGCCGACGCGGCGAGACATTCCGCCCCCGGCCCGGCGACGTCGTCGGTGAGGTGGCGGCCGGCGCCGGCGCGATGCCGCATCCCGTGCTGGCGCTGGTGCCGCTGGCAGCGGTGCTGCTGTCGATCCTGCTGCCACCGTGGCTGATCGCGACGATCCAACCCGCGGGCCATGCCGCACCGCTCCCGGCCTGGCTCGCCTTCGCACGCGATCAACCGGTGCCGTGGATCGCCCTCACGATGGGCCTCGGCACCCTCCTGGCGCTCGGCTGCTTCCGGCGCTCGCTTCCAGACGCCTGGGGCGCGGTCAGCCGTGGCGCCGACGGGGCGATGCTCCCGCTGGTCAGCACCGGGGCGGTCATCGGTTTCGGCAGCGTCGTCAAATCGACCGATGCGTTCTCCTGGTTCGCGGAGTCGATGCTCGGCTCGGGTGTGCCGCCGCTGCTCTCCGCGGCGGTGACGATCAACATCATGGCCGGCATCGTCGGCTCGGCTACCGGCGGCCTGGGGATCTTCATGGACACCGTGGCCGCCCGGTATCTCGAGTCGGGCGTCTCACCCGAACTGCTCCACCGCGTCGTGACGATCGGCAGCGGCGGGCTCGACAGCCTGCCGCACTCCGGGGCGGTGGTGTCGTTCCTGGCGGTGATGGGGCTGACGCACCGCGAGGCGTATCGAGACATCGGCGTCGTCAGCGTCGTCATCCCGCTGGCGGCACTCGCCTTGGTGCTCATCGGCCTCGCGGCCCTCGGCATCCGCTGACCGACCGCCCGGGAGCCGGGCCCGATGAGGCTCCGGCTCCCGACGGCCGCGGCGGTCAGGAGAGCCGTGCGAGCGCCCGCAGGGCGTCGATCGCCCGCTCAGCGCTGCCGAACTGGTCGATCACCTTCTTCGCGGCGACGAGATCCTCGATGCCGATCGCGCCCTTGGCCGAAGCGCCCTTCGCCACCGTGGCTTTCACACCGGCGGCCTTGCCACGCCGCGCACGACGCTTGAAGCCGGCTCGCTTCAGCACCATCGAACACTGCGGCGACGAGACGGCGATGCCCTGCTTCTTGAGCAGATCGATGATCGTCTTCGGGGACACCTTTTGTCCCTTCGCCTGAAGGTCCTTGGCGACCCTGCGGATCTCCTCCGACTTGTTGACGTCTTTCTTGTCGGCCATGGGCGAGCTTCAGCTCCAAGAGGGGTGAAAGTATCAATCGCTGTGACAGAGGGTAGTTCACACGATACTTTTGTCAAACCGCAGGTGTGATTCCGACGGCCTGCACCATGGCCCCTCGAATGAGCGAGCCACCGCTCGCGGCCGTCGCGACCGGCGATGCGATCAGGCGCGCTCGGACCTGACCGCGGGGCTCATGGATCGCGGGGTGGCGTCGGTTCCGGAGCGGTTTCCCCGGCGAGGATCCGCAACTGCTCCAGGGCGTTCGATGCGGCCCGCTGCTCCGCTTCCTTTTTGTTGCGTCCCCAGGCCGGCGCGTAGCGCCGCTGACCGATCTGCGCCGACACGTGGAAACTCTTGCTGTGATCGGGCCCCGTCTCCTCCACGACCTCGTACGTCGGCGTGATGCCGTAGTCACGCTGGGCGACTTGCTGAAGCACCGATTTGTGATTGCAGCCTTCCTCGCCGGAGGCGACTTTGAGAATCTCCGGTTGCAGGAGCCTCCCCACGAGTTCCCGCACGGGATCGAGTCCCCCGTCGAGATACACCGCCGCCACGACCGATTCGAACAAGTCGGATAACACCGACAACGGCACCGCCTGATTGACCACCAACCCCTTGCCGACGATGAGGTGATCGGTGAGCCCCAGCGCCGTCGTGATGCGGGCACAGGTTTCGCGGCTCACGACCACCGACTTGATCCGGGTGAGATCGCCCTCCAGCGAGTCGGGGAACAGGCGGTAAAGATACTCGCAGGCGATGAATCCGAGGATCGCATCGCCGAGGAACTCGAGCCGCTCGTTCGAGGCGAGCCGGTGCTGGGCGCCGGAGGCGTGGGTCAAAGCGGCCTGCAACACCGACTCGTCGCGGAAGCGGTAGCCGATCCGCCGTTGACATTCCGCCAGGTCGACCGCCGGTTGCTGGTCACGTCGAGGACGCTTGGCCATGGTGACCATTCCGACATGGAGGCACGAACAGCCGTCGGCAGGGTAGGAGCGGCGGCGGATCCCTGTCAAACCGGGAAAAACCGCGTCGGCGGCCGAAAGTCATCCGGCCGACGAACCCCCGGGCGGCCGGGCCCGTATTCACCAGGTGGCACCGGGTTCGCCCCACGGCGACGGTGCCTCCGGCCCGCCGCGCCGAAGCCGACGGGCGCCTACAATCATGGACCGCTTCCCGCCGCCCTTCGCCCGAGGATGGCGGTGCCGGAGAGGCGTTTTCCTGGAGGATTCCATCGATGGTGTCACCGTTCATCGGGGCGCGACGTCGCTCCGCCGGCCTTCCCAGTCTGATCGCCATCGCCGCCGTCACCTGCGCGCCTGCGGCGCTGTGGGCCGACGAACCGCCCGCCGAGGCCATGGCCCACGCCAACGCCCTGTCGCGGGCGTTCCGCTACGCGGCGGAGCGGGCGACGCCGAGCGTCGTGGTGGTGCGCAGCGAGATGCAACCGACCCGGCAGCAGGCGAGCCCACGCGGCCGCGAGGGGCGTGGCCAGGAAAACCCGTTCAAGGGAACCCCGTTCGAGGATTTTTTCCGTGACGGCGTACCGGAAGGTTTTGAATTCGGTCCGGGAATGCCCGGACCGGGAGGCCGCGGCCGCTCGGGCGTGGGTTCGGGGGTGATCATCGACTCCAGTGGCATCGTCCTCACCAACAACCACGTCGTCGAGGGGGCCGACAGCGTGACCGTCGAGCTGTCCGACGGTCGCGAATTCAAGGCGGTCGAGATCAAGACCGATCCCGAGAGCGATCTGGCGGTCGTCAAACTCGCCGACGCCAACGGGCTGCCGGTCGCGCGGCTCGGTGACTCCGACAAGCTCGACACCGGTGACTGGGTGATCGCCATCGGCAACCCCTTCGAGCTGGAGACCACCGTCAGTGCCGGCATCATCAGCGGCAAGGGGCGCGAGCTCGACAACATCCGTCGGGCCAAGTTCCTCCAGACCGACGCGGCGATCAATCCGGGCAATTCCGGTGGACCGCTGGTGAACCTCGCCGGCGAGGTCATCGGGATCAACACGGCGATCGCCTCCAACAACGGCGGTTACCAGGGGATCGGTTTCGCGATCCCGGTGAATCTCGCCAAGTGGGTCAGCGGCCAACTGATCGCCAAGGGCAAGGTCGAGCGCGCCTGGCTCGGCGTGTCGATCGGACCGGTGGAAGGGGCGATGGCGAAAAAACTCGGTGTCCGGCGCGGTGTGCTCGTCACGGAAGTGATGCCCGGGTCGCCGGCGGCCCGGGCCGGCGTCGAGGAACTCGACGTGATCACCGCCTTCGACGGAACGGCCGTCGACGGTCCGCGCACGCTCCAAGAGGTGGTCGAACGGGCCACGACCGATCGGTCCCACACGCTCGCCGTGTTTCGTGACGGGCGCAAGGTCAATCTGGAGATCAACGTCGCCCCCTTGCCCGATCGGCTCGCGAGCGGCATGCGGCAGCGGCGGCAACCCCAGGCCGAGCGCGACGACTCCTTCTATTCCGAGGACTTCGGTCTCGCCGTCCGGGACAAGGCATCGATGCTCAAGGACGGCGAGCAGGATCCGTTCGAGGGCGTGGACGGGGTGCTCGTCGAACGCGTCGATGCCGACGGCATCGCCGCGGAATGCGGCCTCGGTCCGGGCATGTTGATCCGCAAGGTGGGACGCACCGCCATCGGCAACGTCGGCGAGTTCGCGGCCGCCGTCGAACGGGCATCGCCGGAGGACGGCGTCATGCTGCAGGTGCGCACCAGCCGTGGCAACGCCGTGCTGCTGCTCAAGAAGCCCGACTGAGGCGCTGCCCCGCACGCCGTCATCCGCGGCCACCGAATGACGCCGGCCTGCGGTGCCCCGCCCGTGGGCGCCGCAGGCCGTGTCGTCGGTCTCGCGGCCGACGGACCATCGGCCGAGACCCGATCCCTGGAGCCCAGCTGCGATGGCAACGCTTGGCGTCAACATCGACCACGTGGCAACGATCCGGCAGGCGCGCCGGACCGTCGAGCCCGACCCGGTCTGGGCCGCCGCCCTGGCCGAGCTGGGCGGTGCCGACGCGATCACGGTGCATCTGCGCGAGGATCGGCGTCATATCCAGGACCGCGACCTCGACGTGCTCCGCAGCACCGTCCAGGTGAAGCTGAATCTCGAAGCGGCGATCGCCCCGGAGATCGTCGGCATCGCCTGCCGTGTGCGCCCCGACCAGGTCACGCTCGTGCCGGAGCGCCGCGAAGAGATCACGACCGAGGGCGGGCTCGACATCGTCACGCACCACGCCGCGACGCTGCGCGCGGTCGATCGTCTGCGGGAGGCGGGGATCGCGGTCTCGTTGTTCATCGACCCCGAACCGCGCCAGATCGAGGCCGCCGCCCGTCTGGGGGCATCCGCCGTGGAGTTGCACACCGGCCGCTACGCCGACGCTGCCGACGCACGCGACCGCGAGGCGCGGCTGGCGCATCTCGCCGCGGGCGGACGGATGGTCCGCGAACACGGCCTCGCACTGGCGGCCGGCCACGGCCTCACCTACCGCAACGTCGTGCCGGTCGCGCGGATCGAGCGGATGGGGGAGCTCAACATCGGGCATTCGATCGTCGCCCGGGCGGTCCTCGTCGGCTTCAGCCAGGCGGTGCGCGAGATGAAGGCGCTGATCGCCGACTGAGCGGCGCAATACGGTCCGACTGGCCGGCGGAGGGCGTTTCTGCTCTAACCGTGCCGCGGCACAGGTCATTCATGGCCGATGACCGCCCACCACCCGGCACGCGTGCCGGGAGCGGCCTTCCCGGCGGCTGCTCCGCCGGATACCGCAGGGTGGTCGGGCACAGCGTGCGGGCGCTTTCGAGTTGCGTCCGGTGTGATCCGCCGGCACGGGCGCCTGTCCGGATCTCCGGCGGACACGTGCGGTCGAGGGCGAGGGCGGCGCAACGGGCGGGATTCCCCGTACGGAGACGAGCATGACGACCACGGTGGGCGGCCGGTTCGGGACGCGGGAGGAGCATGGCGATATCCTCGCCGACGGCAGCGCGGGCGGCGGCGACACCCCCGCGCCCGCCTGGATCCGCGACGTCCGTCGGGCGGTGACCGGTGCCGACGTCGACTACTTCGCCGTCGATCCGCGGCGTTACTGGGTCGACTTCCTCGTCGCGCTGCTGTGCGGGTACGGCGCGGCCACCATCTACCTGACGGCGCCGCTCGGTTCGTGGCCGCAATGGCTCGCCTTCCCCGTGGCGGTGTTCTGGCTGTATCGGCTCGGTTCGCTGATCCACGAAGTCTGCCATCTCGGCAGTCACGAGATGGTGGCGTTCAAGGTCTGTTGGAACCTGCTGGTCGGGGTGATCACGTTCACCCCGTCGCCGTTTTTCACCCGGCATCATCGTGATCACCACAGCCTGCGGATGTACGGCACGCCGGAGGATCCCGAGTACGTCGCCAACGTCCTGGTGGGCGGTGATTGGCGCAGCGCTCTCGGCTACGGCGCTTTCATGCTCGTCTTTCCACTCCTCGTGTTCGTGCGGTTTCTGCTCGCACCGCTGACGTTCCTCCACCCACGACTCCGCCACCTGGTGCTCGAACGCTTCAGCGCGCTGACGCTCAACACGCGCTACCGGCGCCGGATCACGGCCTCCGACCGGCGACTGATCACCGCCGTCGAATGCCTCTGCTGCCTGCGCGCGGCGGTGATCCTCGTCGCCGTCGGCACCGGCGCCGCCGCGCCGAGTCGCATTCCCCTGCTCTATCTGCTGGGCCTGACGACGTTCGTGATGAATCAGTTCCGGCAACTGGCCGACCACCATTTCCAGGGGGATGGTTCGACGGTTCCGGTCGAGGCCCACATCCTCGATTCCTGCAATTTCACCCGCCAGGATCCCCTCACCTGGCTGCTGTTTCCCTTTTCGATCCGCTACCACGCGCTCCACCACCTGTTTCCATCGCTGCCGTACCACAACCTCGCCGCCGCCCACAGCCATCTGGTGCGGATGCTGCCGGCCGACTCGCCGTATTTGCGGCTCGACCAGCCGGGCTGGTGGGCAGTGGCACGGCGGACGGTGTTCGGCGCGGTGCGGTGACGCGCCGGCGGCCGCACCGCAGTGCGTTCCAGGGCACGCCACGAGCGGATGAAACGGGGGCGGAGCGTCGGCGCTCACGAGCCGCCCGGTGGGCGAGCAGCGATCAGTGCCGCGCAGGCCTCGTCGCACGCCTGGGCGGCCGCATCCCCGCCTCGATTGGTCGCCGCGACGACGCCGAAGCCGCGTTCGGGAGCCAACCAGGCGACGCAGTACCAGCGCGTGTTCGAACCGGCGTGGTTGAGGACCCGGCCCCCCCAGGGCCGCCGCGCGGTCAGCCACCCCAGCGCCTCTCCGGGTCGTGCGTCGGCCGGGCGCTGCAGATGGGGAATCATCGGGCCGAGCGCCGCGAGGGCCGCAGGCAGCGCTCCGCCGAGGTGGATGGCGAGGAAGCGTCCCCAATCGGCGATGGTCATGTGCAGCGTTCCCGCCGGGGCGATCGCGGCGGGGTTGTCGCTGTCGTCGGGCCGTCCCTCGTCGTCATGGCCCACCGGGGCACCGGGCTGCGACGCCGACGGCGGGCCGAATCCGAACGTCGAGATCCCCAACGGCACCAGCAGTCGCTCGCCGAGCAGCGCCTCGTAGGGGCGGCCAGCGGCCACCTCGAGCATGCGGCCGGCGACGGCGTAGCCCTGATTCGAGTAGTGATGATCGCCGCGCCGCTCCGGGGGAGCTTCGGCGAGCAACCGGCGGACGAACGCCTCCCGGCAGGCGTGCGGTGGCCGAGCGCATCCCCACGCCTCGCGCCACGCGGTCGGGGGCGGCTTCTCGGGCGCCCCACCGCGGTGCCGGAGGAGCTCCTCGAGCGTGACGTCGCGCCATCCCCGGGCAAGCACCGGTTCGGAGGCCAAGGCCGCGCCGACGGTCGTCTCCCAACCGATCGTTCCATCGGCGACCAGGAGCGCCGCCAGCGTCGCGGTGAACGCCTTGGTGCACGAGCCGAGATGGATCCGATCGTCGACTGTGAACGGCTCGTCGTCTCCCTGCCGCCGTACTCCAGCCGCCAACGATTCCCCCGGGCCTCCCCGCTCCACGACACCGGCGACGATTCCCGGGAGCCGGTGCCGCGTGCAGATGCCGTCGAGCGGCACGCTGCCCGGCGTCGCGCCACGGGCGATGCGCCGGGTAGACCCGCCGAGCGCCGCCGAGCCGACCAGCACGCCGAAGCCGCGCCGCGACGGCCGCCTCACAGCTCCCCCTTCACACCCAGTTCGTGGAAGTAGTGTCCGACCTTGGCCTGGTGTTTCAGGAGCCAGTCGATCGACGGCTCGTGGCGCATCGCCTTGTGGATCGCCTTGGTGGTCGCCGCGCGATGGGTGCCGAACAGGATCTCGTGGTCGATCGTCGTCCGCGCATCGGCCACGGCCGGATCGAGCCACACTGCGACGATGATCCCCAGGTCGTTGACCGCGGCCTTGGGGATGTCGCCGGCCCGGACGGCGTCGAGGACGCCATTGGCGATCGCCGCCTGGACGGTGCCCATGAGGATGTTGGTGTAGCGGGCGTTGGGGGCGGTGTACTTGCTGACCATCAGCGTCGCCGGGCGGACCTGGACGTCGCTGTTGAGGATCGCCCAGACACGCGTGTGACCCTTGACCTGATCGCCGATCAGGTTGGCGATCGCGTGGCCGACGGGGCCGTCCAGTTCGCCGATGACCACCTCCGGCTCGGCCGCACTCCACGCCTCGTCCCCCTCGACGAGCGCCTCTCCCGAACGCATCACGATCCGCTGCCGCCGCGTGGCACGCGCCCGAGCCATGGGTGTCCTCCGAAAACGCGCTCGGCGAAGCGCCGGCCGCGGCGAGAGTATGCCCCCGGCCACGGCGGGCGGGCAAACGGCGCGACCACGGGTCAGGGCCGGTTCCCGTCGGGCAGCCGGGCGACGATCCGCAGCGGGCCCCCACTCCCGGCGGCGATTTTCATCGGCAGCGCGACGACGAAGCATCCGGTCGCGGGCAGCCGCTCGAGTCCGGTGACGTTCTCGAACACCGGGATATTCGCGCCGCAGAGGACGACATGGCTGCCGAAATGGGTGCTCGGCCCATGGTCGATGCTCGCCGTGTCGATCCCCACGGCGCGCACACGCCGGTGCTCGGCGAGCCACCGGGCCGCGTCCGGCGCCAAGCCGGGGAAGCGCAGCAGCGGCACCGCCTCACGCCCCTCGACGGCGGTGCCGAGATAGGCCGCGCGGTCGCCCCATCGCGCACTCCAGCCGGTCCGCAACAGGACGATCACGTCGACGAGTTGCCGGCCGTGCGTCGCCTCCCATGCCACCAGTTCGTCGGCGGTGATCTCGTGCGCCGGATCGCGTTCGCAGCGCTCCGCGACGTCGACCACGACCGCCGGTCCGACGAGGCGCTCCAAAGGGATGGCGTCGGCCGTCTGGCCGGTGGCGGAGAAATGCCGGGGCGCGTCGAGGTGGGTGCCGCCGTGTTCGGCCGCCGCGAAGCGGTTGGCGGCGTAGTAATACCCCTTCGCGGTCGGCCCGTTGCTGCCGGGCTCGAACAGAAACCCTTTTTCGGTCGGCCAGTAGATCGTCCGCTCGTCGAACGGATGGGTGAGATCGACCCAGGTGGCGGCCTCCTCCACCCGGTCCTCGCCCGAGGCGGCGGCCGCCACGGCGGCCACACCGAGCAGGCACGTGCCGACGATCACCCAGCCGTCAGCGCCGCGCGGGAGCGGGCCGCAGTGCGCCGCGCCCCGCCGCACGACCGCCCGCTGACTGGCGCGTGCCATCAACGAGCTCCGCCGGCGGGCGCAGCGGCATCCGCCGCGGCCGGCGCCCCGGGCGGTCCGTCGGTGCCCGGGGAGGCATCGCCCCCCGACGGGTTCTCGACACGGACCAGCAGCAGTTGCTCGACCGCCGCCTTGCCATCCTTCCCCGCGCGGTGGACGAGGATCGTCGTCTGCTGCTGGAGGAGATTCGTCAGGCCGGCCTCGTAGACGGCCGTCTTCTTGTCGCCGATCGTCCAGGCGGCGCGCTGCGTCTTCTTGTCGACCTTGCCGGTGATGTTCGTGCTCGTGTCGGAGACGGCATCGTAGTAGGTGCCGCGGAGCAGGCCGGCTTGGTCGAGGGCAAGGCTCATGAACGTCGACGGACTCGTCTCCTCGCCCCGGGCGACCGCGTACACGCCCAGCGGCCGCCACTGATCGTCCTTGGCGATCGGCACGTCAGCGTTCCCCGAGGCCGCGATCGCCCCTGCCTGGGCGGCGTATTCCTCGGCGGAGCCGACCCGCGCGCCCTGCACGTACACGCCGTCGTCCTGGTAGCAGACGGTGGTGCCGTAGTTGTACGAGACGGGCGCGGCCGCATACCCGCCCCACGAGGACAGTCCGCCCCAGGCGAGCCCGCCGAGCATGCCCACACCCAGCCCCCACCCGAAGCCCCCCCACCAACCGCCGGGCCACCAGGGGTTGAAATGGTTGTCGTACCAGCCGCGGCCGCCATACCAGCCGCCCCGGTAGAAGTTGTTGCGGATCATCGTGCCGCGGTTGGACAGGTTGGCGATCGAGTAGGGGCGGACGCCGTTGACGATTCCGCGGTTGGCGGCGCGTTCGAGGTCGCCGCGCGAGATCCCGGCATCACCCGCGAAGTGACCGGCACCGACGCGATCGAGACCACCCCGATCGAGACCGCCCCGATCGAGACCGCCCCGATCGATCCCGCCGCGCTGCTCGCCGATCGGACGGCCGCCGTCGAATCCACCGGCACGCATGCCCCCGTCGAAGCCGCCGGCGCGCATCCCGCCATCGAAGCTTCCGGGCCGCATTCCTCCCCCTTCGAAGCCGCCGCCGCTGAATCCACCCATGTGGGCGCCGCCGCCCCCCATGTGCATCCCGCCGGCCATGCCCCCCATGTGACCACCGCCACCGCCGTGGCCGTAGGCCACCGGGGGAGCCACGGCGACGACGGCGGCGAGCAGAGAGGCGACGGCACGACGGAGCCGCGGCGGGATCACCAGCGGCACGCGGCCCGGGCGACGAACGAATGACGACGGCATGGCGACCTCCGGGTGGGCGGTGGAAGAAAACGGGGTACCGGCACGCGTCACGGCTTTCGCTTCAGATGCCAGGGGCGGCCGTCGGGCATCGGGCGGTCATCGAGCGTGCGCTCGACGGCCTGCAGCACGAGGGTGTCGCGGTCGGTGGGCACCACCAACTGCACCCACGCCGTACGGCTGCCAACGCCGCCCGGGGCGGCGATTCCCCGGTAGACACGGTTGAACACCGTGCCGTCGGTCTCGAACACCCCTTCGGCCCGTGCGCCGGAGGAGTCGAAGAGCCACGAGCGGACCGTGCCGCTGCCCGCGTCGGCATGGATCACGTCGACCGCCTCGAGGGCCGGACCGTCCTTGGGGGTGATCGTCGTACGGCCGATGATCACGTGGCCGTCGGCGGCACGCTCGTACCGACTCTCGAGGACGGCGCCGTCGGTCGGGTCGGTCGCGGTCCAGGCGCCGAGCAGCCAGTCGAGCTGCTCCATCGCCACGTCCTGACTGGGCAGCACGACCGATTCCGCCAGCCGCCATGTCGCATCCTCGCGGACGCGGAGGCTCTCGAAGTGCGATTCCACCGGACGGGCACCGGGCTTGGCGAGGAAGCGCATCGTGCCGCGGACCTTGGCGACGCTGGGCCCGAGCGGAAGCACACCGCCGAGCGTCATTTCGAGCTTCGCCTCGGGAGCGCGCTGGAGCCAGGCCCCGATCGACTGCACGATCGCGTCCCGCCCCACCAGCCGGCCACCCCCTTCGACGAGCAACGCGCCGGTGGTCCATTGCTCGGCCAAGGCGTCGAGGTCGCGGGCGTTGAACGCCTGGGCATAGTCCGCCGTCGCGCGTTCCAGCTCGGCGCGGAGCCCGTGGTCGACGCCGCCCCCGGCCGCCGACCGCCCTGTCGTCGCGACGTCCTTCGCGCCGTGAGGCGCCGCGACCGGTGCCCCCGGGGGCGTGGCCCGCGCCGTCGGTGTCTGCCCTCGGGCGACGGGCGCCATCGCGTTGAGGATGATGCACCAACCGGCGAACGAACCTGCCAGGGCGTTCCACGACGATCCACGTGCGCGCATCGGCGGTTCTCCTCGACGGTGACTGTCCACGGCGGCTCTCCGGGCGATCGGCACACCCTCGCCACCGACCGCAATGTACCGCGTCGCACGCCACGGGGCGCCGCCCCGGCAGCGGCGCTCGGCAGCGGTGCTCGTCAGGGGCGCAACACGAGCGTGGATCGCGTCGGCCCCGGGAGGAAGGGCGTCGGCTCGCCGCGCACCCACGCCTCGTGGCCGTCGCCGTAGTGCGGCGAGAGCGGATGCCCCGACTGCCCCGCCGGCATGTGGAAGAATCCCTCCGCCTCCCGTCCCGGCGAGACCACCATCCGCTGCGACGCGCCCGCCTGCGGCGCCTGGACACGCGGCATGTGGGCGTCGCCGGGGAGCGGCTCGGCGGGCATGTCGAGCCAGTCGGCGAGTGCCGGCACGGCGGCGGACAGGGGGTGCCGGATGCGGGAGGTGTTCCACTCGCCCCACGTCCGCGCCTCGAGCGGCCCCGACTCGCCGAGGGCGTCGAGCGTCTCGTCCAGCGCCGCCAGCAGCAGATCGTCCCAGGTCCGGTACCGGGGATCGAGGAGGTGGGGCGGGCGCGCCGACACGAGCTGCCAGAGGGGCGCCTCCCAACGCCGAAAGATCGCCAGGTAATCACCGCGCGCGTCGGCGGCTTCGACCGGGGCGGTGATCGCCCCCAGCGCCCGCCGCGCCACGGTGCTGCGGAACGCGCGGACGATCCGGTACCCCACCGAGTCGACCGTCGCCCGCCCGCCCCAGGCCCCGACCAGCGTCCGCGCCTCCGCGCGCTGTCGCATCGTGGCGATGCGGTCCGGTGTGAGCAGGTCGAGCAGCAGCGCCTGCCAGCGGCCGAGGAACAGCGCCCGGTCATCGAGTTGGAGGGCGAGCATGTCGGCGGCCGTCGCGCCATCGAGGGCCAGAAGCCGGTCGCGGATCTGCCCCTGCCGCGCGCCGAGGTCTTGCCCCTCGTCGCCGACCAGCCGTGCGCCGTCGGCATCGGCCACGCGCGCGTTGGCGCTCCACAGCCGCCCGGACGGCGGATCGACCAGCCGGGGATAGTCGTCGGCCGCCAGCCAGCCGTCCCAGCCGCAGGTGCCGTCGGCCCAGGAGACCGGCAGGCTGCCGTCCCAGCCGCGCCGCTTGGGGATCCTTCCGATGATCGTCCACGCGATGCGGCCGGCTGCGTCGGCACAGACGAGGTTCTGCGCGGGCACGCCGACGTGAGGCGCGAGGCGAACGGCGTCGTCCACGTCGGCCACCGTCTCGAAGTCGAGCAGCCGTAGATTGACCGCCGTGGGGTCATGGGCGGTCCAGCGCAGGACGCGCTTCCTGCCCCGGTGATCGCGATCGAGCACCGGTCCCCAGACGGTCGTCTCTATCTCGAGCACGTCGTCGGCCGCGCCGCGGACCACGATCGTTTCGGTCTCGCGGCCGAACGGGCGCGGGCCGTCGGGCGTGCGGTAGCGCCCCGGATCCTCGGGGTCCGCTTCGACGACCACCAGATCGGCCCAGTCTCCTTCGGTGTTGGTGAACGCCCAGGCGACGCGCCCGTTGCTTCCGGCCACGACCGCGGGCGTCCCCGGCAACGTCACCCCGACGACGCTTCGTGCCAAACCCTCACCCGGTTCGTCGCCGTCGCGCCAGTGGAGCGCGGCGCGGTACCAGATGCCCGGCACGCCAAGACGGAGGTGCATGTCGCCGGCGAGCAGCGCGCCGCCGTTGGCGGTGTGAGTGCCGGCCACGGCCCAGTTGTTGCTGCCGATCACCACCTCGCCCCGTCGCCCACCCGTGGGCGCCCACGGTTCGTCGGCAGCGTCCGCGTCATGCCGGACGGCCAACGGCGGCGGGGGGGCCCGCCGCAGGTCCACGACGGCGCTGTCGGGCAGCGGCGCAAGTGGCAGCGCGCCACCGGCGACCGGCGCGTCCCACGGACTGCCGGCGGGGAGGAGGAACGCCGCCACGTCGGGCGCGAGGATCTCGTGGATGGCTCCACGGAGCGACTCGAGTGCCGCGGCGTCATCGTGGAGATCGAGGAACATCGCCAGCACGCAGAGCAACGAGTCCTCGGGAAGCCACGGCCGCGGCAGGCAACTCAACGCCAGATACTCAAGCGGCACCGCGGCCAGGGCGGCCAATCCATCATTCACCCCGGCGCCGTACGCCTCGAGCAGGTCGCGGTCGCGAGGCGGGGCGGCGGCAAACGCGCTGTGCGCCACCGCGCGCAGGCGGTGGAGCCGCGCCTGCCGGTCCACCGGCAGGGCCATCGGCCCGACGAGCTCGGCCAATTCCCCCGCGGCGCGGCGGCGCAGCACATCCATCTGGAAGAAGCGGTCCTGTGCGTGGAGGAATCCCAGCACGCGCGCCGCATCGGCGCGGCACGTCGCATGGACGCTCGGCACGCCGACACCGTCGCGCTCGACGCGGACCTCGGCCACGAGGCCGCCGAGCCGTCGCACGCCGTCGAGCTGCGGCAAGCTGCCGCGCATCTTCGCCACGCTCCATCCGGCCGTCCCGGTCGCCGCGGCGGTCACGGTCGCCAAGCCGGCGATCCGCCAGCGTCGCCAGCGGTCGCCGCGCGGGGCACGCGCTGCGTTCCACGCACGCCGCGTCATGCCAGCGACCGCATCCGGCGATCCAGTGGACGGTTCCATCGTCAGGTGCCCCCGTGGAGTGTTGGGAGTGCCGGGAGGGGTGGGGGTCACGGTACCCGCGCCGCCGCCGGCAAAGCGGGCACGGCATGAAGCTTCGACTTCGAGCGGAACAGCAACATCCCCGCGGCCACCGCGGGGCTGGAGCGTGATTCCTCTCCGAGCGCCGTGCGTCCCAGGAGTTCGAACTCCGCTCCGTCGGCGATCACCACCACCTCGCCATCGGTGGAGACGTTGACCACGGTGCCGCCGACGGCCACCGGCGATGCCGAGAAGGTGCCGCCGACGCGGCCGCGCCAGCGCACCGCGCCGCTCGTCGGATCGACGCAGGTGACCACCCCGCGGTCACCCCACAGATACAGCCCGGCGGCCCCCGCCACCGGCGTGGGGACGTACGGGGCGACGCCGCGGTCGAGTTGGAACGCCACCGCCGGCTCGACGGCCCCGAGCGCAGGGTCGCCGGTCGGCAGCCGCAGCGCGACGAGCGCATTGTCGCCGCCCCCGTCGCCGCAGGTGCCGATCACGAGTCGCCCGGCCGGCGGGCCGATCAGCAGCGGCGACGAAACCGCCCGTTTGGGAAAACACCGCCGTTCCCAGAACTTGCGTCCGCTGTCGGGGTCGATGCCGGTGAGGCCATGCGTCGTGCTGGCGACGATCAGCTGCTCGCCCGGGCCCGGCGTGATCAGCGGAGTGGCGTAGGTCGCGCGCCCCGGCTCGCGCGGCAGACGCCACCGCTCGCGCCCCGTCGCCTCGTCGAACGCCGCCACGAAGCTCGGACCTTCATGTTCGACGGCGACGATCACGAGGCCGCCGTGCAGGGCGGGAGTGCCGGCGTAGCCGTGCTCCGAGACGAACGGCCCGAGATCGACCTGCCAGCGCCGCGCGCCGTCATGCCCGAGGGCCACGAGGTGGATGCCCGCTTCGGTGCCCCACGCCCAATAGACGCCCCGCGGGCCCGCGGTCACCGTGCTCGACGCCGAGGAGTTGAACGTGTGGTGGCGGGAAAATGGCCCCGGCAGGCGGACCTCCCAGCCGAGGCCGCCGTCGGCCAGGGCATGACGGCTGACGATGCGTGCGCCCCGCGACGGGTCGGCGGGATCGACCTCGGCCGAAGCGGTGTACACGCCTCCGTCCCAGACCACGGGAGAGGCATGACCGATGCCGGGAAGTGACACCCGCCATGCCCAGCCGTCGTCGGCCCACTGGTGCGGAAACCGGAGCACGCCTCCCTGCCCCGCCCCGTCGGCACCCCGGAACCGGGGCCAGGGCTCGTCGGCCCACGCCGGCGGCGTTGCCCCGGCGCCGCACCATGCCGCGCCGGCCAGCAACCAGGCCCCGAGACGGGAATGCCGGCACACGTGTCGTCCCATCGCCATCTCCTCGCCGACCCGGCACCCCGGAGCCGCCGGCGTCGACCGCCGACGGAGCCGCCAGTATGACGTCTCGCCGTGCCACCGCGGGTGGTGGCCGCGCGGCGTCGGTCGTGGCGTCGCCTCCGTGCCGCTACACTCTCCCCCGATCCGTCGCCGGCCGACCGCAGGGCCGAACGGACCCGACCCCAGCCATCTCCGGGAGCCGACCATGAGCCGAAAGCCGCGCCCGCGTTCCAGCCGCCGTGCAGTGATCCGTGCCACGACCGGCGGGGTGGCCGCCCTCGCCGGCGGATTCGTCCCCGCCTTCGCGTGGACGACCCCGGCGCTGGCCAACCTCGCGGCCAACGACCGGCCGCGGATCGGCTGCATCGGTACCGGATCGATGGGGACCGGCGACGCCCACGATCACGCCAACTTCGGCGACATCCTCGCCGTCTGCGACGTGGACGACCGTCACGCCCAGCGCGCCCGGCACGACGGCCGGATCGGCAAGGGCAAGGCCGATGCCTACGGCGACTACCGCCGGGTGCTCGAGCGGCCCGACATCGACGTGGTGAGCATCGTCACGCCCGATCACTGGCACGTGAAGATCGCCGTCGAAGCCCTCCAGGCCGGCAAGCACGTCTTCTGCCAGAAGCCCCTGTCGCTGACGCTCGAGGAAAACCGTCTGGTGCGCGCAGCGGCGGAGAAATACCCGAAGCAGCAGTTTCTCATCGGCACCCAGCAGCGCAGCGACCGGGATCGCTTCCTTCGCGCCGTCAACATGGTGCACAAGGGGTTGCTCGGCGAGATGCGCAAGGTCACCGTCGGCATCAACGGCAGCCCGACCGGCGGTCCGTTCCCGGTGGCCGAGGTACCGAAGGAACTCGACTGGAACATGTGGCAGGGGCAGGCGAGTGCCCTCCCCTACCGCGAGAAGCGCTGCCATTACGAGTTCCGCTGGTGGTACGAGTACTCGGGCGGAAAGTTCACCGACTGGGGGGCCCACCACGTCGACATCGCCCAGTGGGCCCTGCGCGAAGACGCCCTCGGCAAGGGACCGGTGACGATCGACGGCAGCGATGCGAAGCACCCGGTGCCGTTCAAGGATGGCTACCCCACGGTGGATGACTGCTACAACACCGCGCACGACTTCGCGGTGAGGTGCACCTTCCCCAGCGGCGTGGAGATGGTGGTCGACAGCCGCTCCGACAACGGCATTCTCTTCGAGGGCACGAAGGGGCGGATCTTCGTCAACCGCGAGAAGATCACCGGAAAGCCGATCGAGGAGGGTTGGGACAAGGATCAGTTCACCGACGCCGACGTCGTCGCGCTCTACAAGGGGAAGCCGTACGAAGGCCACAAGCAGAACTTCTACCGCTGCATCCGCGAGGGGGGCCTGCCCGTCTCCGATCTGTTCAGCCACGTGATCGCGATGAACACCTGCCACCTGACGGCGATCGCGGCCCGCCTCGGGCGCGCGATCCGCTGGGACTCGAAAACCGAAACGATCGTCGGCGACGAACAAGCGGCGGCGCTGGCGAAGCGCAAGCCCCGGGCAGGCTACGAGATCGCCCGCGTCTGACCGCCGGGCCGCGCCGGCAGCGCTCACGCGGGTGGGAGATCGCCGGCCCGCGGGCGCTCACAGGCCGGCCGCACCGGTCGTTTCTTGCTGGCGCTGTTCCTTGCGCAGGGGGAACTCGACCACGACGAGTTTCTTCGCGTCGGGATCGTAGGCCCATTCCTGGTAGTAGGGCAGCATCGGCAACTGGATGCCGTCGGGCCGCCCCTTGCCGATGATCTTCGTCATGAACTCGTCGTAGTTCATCGGCTTGGGCCCATGTTCCGCCTCCACCAGTTGCATCTGGTGCTCGACCGCGATGACCCCCATCTTGCCCACGCTCGTGCGGTAGGCGTCGCTGGTGATCGCCCCGAGACCGCCGCTGGTGATCGACATCTCCGCGGGCTGCCCTCCCTGCTGGAGCGCCTCGGCCAGTGGCATGACGTTTTGCGTCGTCTTCCCGATCGTCTTCCGCGTCTCGACGGGCTTCTGCGTGCTGCCGGCCGGAGGCTTCTTGGCGGGCGCACACGCACCCGCCGCCAGCACGAGCAGCACCGCGCCCACGATCCTCGCCCGTCCGACGCCCGCACCCATGGCCTCGACTCCTCGATGAATGAACGGTTCGCCCATCCGGCGAGACTACCCCTTCGCCGTCGCGATCGGCAATCAGTCGGCGGCGGCGGGATCGGGGCCGCTCCATCCCGGGCCGCCGGCATCGGTGCCAGCGAGCGGCGACCGCCGGGGCTCAGACCGCCGGGGCTCACATCGCCGGTGCCGCATGCCGCTCACGGCGGAATGCTTCCATCGGTTCGACGATCACGTCGGTCTTGGCGGAGAACAGATCGCCGATCAGCAGGTCGGTGATGTGCCCCTTGAGGTCGGGGTGCTTTTTCACGAATCCGCCGAAGTTGAACCCGTCGTAGAACTCGCAGACCAACCGCCGCATGCGCTCCATCCCCTCCACGTACGACGGTCCCCAGGCACCGAGCCGCGATGCGGACGTGTCGCCGGCGGAGAGTCCGGCCACGATACAGTCGGCCGCCAAGGCGCCCGAGTGCAGTGCGAGGAGGATGCCGGACGAGTACAGGGGGTCGAGAAAGCCGTACGCGTCCCCGACGAGAACCCATCCATCGCCGGCGACCTGCTTCGCGCGGTACGAGTACTCCTTCGCGGCCCGGAACGGCGCGACGCGGGAGGCGGCGGCGATCCGCGGCTGCACGCCCGGACAGCGTGCCACCTCCTCCATGTAGATGGTCTCGTGGTCCTTGGCGGCGCGGTTCTTGAACAGGTAGTCGAACGGCGCCACCACGCCGACACTGACCACGTCATCGTGGAGCGGGATGTACCAGAACCAGCCCAGCTTGTTGTCGAGTTGCATGACGAGCGTCGCCCCCTCGTCACGGCCGCCGTCCCGCTGGGCCCCCTGCCAATACGTCCACAGAGCGGCCTTCTTGAGGACCGGATCCCACTCACGGAGCCCGAGCCGGTCCTGGATGAGCGTGCTCTGCCCGGCCGCATCGACCACCACCGCGGCGTGGATCTCGCGCCTGCCGCCCGGAGCGAGATCGTCGGCGATCGCCACACCGACGGCGCGGGGGCCGTCGAACAACACCTCGAGCACCCGCACACCCTCGTGGACCTCGACCCCGGCCGCACGGGCGTTGTCGAGCATCATGCAGTCGAACTCGCTCCGCAGCACCTGCCAGGTCTGCGACGATTCGTGTGGCTTGTGATCCTGGAAATAGAACGGCTCCGAGAGCTTGCCCGTCCCGGTGACGAACTGCACGCTCCGCTTCTTGACGAACGACGCCTGCCGCAGGCGATCGATCATCCCGAGGCGCTCGAACACCCAAAAGGTCTCAGGAATGAGCGACTCGCCGACGTGGTAGCGGGGAAAACGCTCCCTCTCGAACAGCACCACACGGCGGCCCTCCCGAGCGACGAGCGTGGCGACGGTGGCGCCCGCGGGGCCGCCGCCGATGACGATGACATCGGGGTTTGCCGCGACGGGAGTGGACGCGGCGGGGGCGAGTGACACCATCATCGGACACCTCCTACGGATGTGATCGGACGGTCGGTGACGCGGTCGTGATGCGGCTCGCCGCCGGCGCGTCCCTCGTGCGGGGCGCGGGCGGCACGGAGCAGGGCGATGAGGGCGGCGAGATCGGCCCGGGCCAGGTGACCGAGCTGACGGCGACCGCAGGCGACGACCTCGTCGGCCATCCGCTCGACCAGAGCGATTCCGGCCGCGGTGATCGACACACGGACCACACGGCGATTGCCGACCAGACGGCGCCGCCGCACCAGCCCCCGGCGGTCGAGCCGGTCGAGCAGCCGCGTGATGTCAGGCGCCCGCGACACCAGTCGGCCGGCAAGCGCCAACGTCGCCATCGAATCGGGCGCCGCGTCGGCGAGAAGCCGCAGGGCGTTGTATTGCTGCGCCGAGAGACCGTGGCGGTCGAACACCTCTTCCTCCACCCCCTTCAGGCGGTCGTATGTCCGCCAGAGGTGCAGGTAGGCCTCTTGTTCGAGCGAATCGCAGGGCAAAGGCTCGCGGGCGGCGCGCTTGGCCGGAGTCACGAGCGTGCCCGGGGCGGCCTGCTCACCGCCGCCCTCGCGGCTCGTTGGGAGCGACGTTGTGATCGGTGAAGAATCAGCCATCCCTCAACGATAGGCGTCGACACGTCATTCGTCCAGACAAGTGTCGATGCCACAAAACACAAATCAATACAATATCGTTGTTTACGAACGATCTACCGACTCCCGCTTCACCGGTTTTGCAAGCGTCCGGCAAGGGCGGTGACGTCGTAGACGCAGCCCTTCCACGTGCCGCCGCTGGCCCCCTGCAAAAGGGACCACAAACGCGTGTCGTCCGGGAGCGCGGGATCGGCTTGAAGATCACGGCGCCGCGGGCGACGCGCCAGCACCTCCTCGGCCTCGGCCGGTGACAAGTCCCGCACGCCGTCACCGACCAGATCGATGCGACCGGTGCCGGTGACGGGATCGATGGCGATGGCGATCTCATCACCATCGACGAGCTTGCCGATCGGCCCCCCGGCGAGCGCTTCCGGGCCGACGTGGCCGACGCACGCGCCGGTCGACACGCCGGAAAACCGGGCGTCGGTGACGATGGCGACTTCCCGGGCGATCGGCAGTTGCTTGATCGCCGCCGTGACCTGGTAGGTCTCCTCCATGCCGGTGCCGAGGGGACCGATGCCGGCGAGCACGACGACGTCGCCGGCACGGATCGTTCCCCCCTTGATCGCCTCCATCGCGGCCCGTTCGCTCGTGAAGACGCGTGCCGGGCCCCGGTGGCGATACCGGCCTTGGGCATCCCAGGCGGTCGGATCGATCGCGGTGGATTTGACGACGCTGCCCTCCGGCGCGAGCGTGCCGCGGAGGAAGGCCATCGTGCCCCGCAGTCCGCGCTCGCGGGCTCGGACCGGCGGAAGGATGACGTCGTCGGGATCGATGCCGTCGGCGGCGAGGCGGGCGCGGAAGCGCCGCCGGCGTTCGCTTCCCTCCCACCATTCGAGGTGGTCGGCGAGGGATCGGCCGGCGACCGTGCGCACGGTGGTGTCGAGCAAGCCGAGCCGGTCGAGGTGGAGCATCACCTCGGGAACGCCTCCGGCGAGAAACACGCGTACGGTCGGGTGGTGCTCCGGCCCGTTGGGCAGCACGCTTACCAGCCGCGGGGTACGGCGGTTGACGTCGATCCAGTCGCCCACGTCGGGCACGGGCAGTCCCGCGGCATGGGCGATGGCGGGCAGGTGGAGCAGCAGGTTGGTCGATCCGCCGAACGCGGCGTGGACCACCATTGCGTTGCGCACCGCGGCGCTGGTGAGGACGTCGGCAAGCCGGGTGCCGGCGGCGATCTGGCTGACGACCGCCGCGGCACTGCGCACGGCGACGTCCCGCCAGACCGGCTGACCGCTGGGCGCCAGCGCGGCGTGCGGCACCGTGAGGCCGAGCGCCTCCGCCACCACCTGCGCCGTCGCGGCCGTGCCGAGGAACTGGCATCCGCCCCCGGGCGACGCGCAGGCGCGGCAACCGAGATCGGCGGCCTCCTCGAGCGTGATCCGCCCGTGAACGTAGCGGGTGCCGATCGTCTGGATCGTGCCCGCGTCCTCCCCCTGTTGCGGCGGCAGCGTGACTCCCCCGGGCACGATCACGCCCGGCAGGTCGCCGAGCCCCGCCAGCGCCATCAGCATCGCCGGAAGCCCCTTGTCGCACGTCGCGACGCCGACCACACCGCGCCGCTGCGGCAGCGACCGCGCCAGCCGCCGGAGGACGATCGCCGCGTCATTGCGGTAGGGGAGGCTGTCGAACATCCCCGTCGTGCCCTGCGTGCGACCGTCACAGGGATCGGAACAAAAGCCGGCGAAGGGGATCATGCCCGCCGCGCGGAGCGTCGTCGCCGCCGCCTCGACCAGCAGACCGATCTCCCAGTGACCGGTGTGGTAGCCGAGCGCGACCGGCGTGCCGTCGGGGCGGCGGATGCCCCCCTGCGTGCTCAGCAGGAGCACCTGGGGCGCCGCGGCACCGGCCGCATCCCACCCCATGCCGACGTTCTGGGAGAGTCCGAACAGGTCGCCGCTGGGGCTGTCACGCAGCATCCGGTCGGTGAGCGGCAGGCGGCCGGCCGGCCCCGCGGCGCTGGTGGCGACCGTGAAGATCGACTCGTCCTGCGCGTCGAGACTCGGGTCGAACGGAGGGGATGCCATCGGGGGTCTCACCGGGGGGGGAGCGCGGGCGGCGCGATGGCCGCGGCTATACTCTGCCCCTCCCGGTTTCTTCCGCCAAGCGTCGAGTCCATGGCCCCCATCGCCGGCCGCAGGCTGTGTCGTTTCTCGCTGCGCGACGCCCCCGCGGACGTCCGGGTGGGAGGGTCGACCGACGGTGCGCCTGTCCACGACCTCTCCACCGCCGGCATCGCGCGGCTGCAGCAAATCCTCGACGCCGACGATCCGGCCGCGACGCTGGACGACGCCATCCGGCGGGCCCGGCACTCGCTGCCGCCCGCCGACGTCATCCTCCGGGCCCCCGTCGAGGACGACCACGAGGTGTGGGCGGCCGGCGTGACCTACCTCCGCAGCAAGGCGGCACGAATGGAGGAATCGGCATTCGCCGCCAACGCCTACGACCGGGTCTACGACGCGGTCCGACCCGAGCTGTTCTTCAAGGCCGTGGGGGCCAAGGTGGTCGGACCGGGGGAGGCGGTCGGCATCCGCCGTGACGCCGCCTGGAGCGTGCCCGAGCCGGAGCTGGCCTTGGTGATCGATTCGCGCGGACGGCACGTCGGCTGCACGATCGGCAACGACATGAGCAGCCGCGACATCGAGGGGGAAAACCTCCTCTACCTACCGCAGGCGAAGATCTACGACCGGTCCTGCGCCCTCGGGCCCTGGATCGTGCTCGGCGGCGACGAGGCGGCGATCCGCGGGTGGGGGGTCGGCATCGAGATCCGCCGCGGCGACGCGCCGGTGTTCCATGGCGACACCACCGTCGATCGGATCAAGCGTCCGTTCGCCGATCTGGTCGGCCACCTGTGTCGCTGCAACTCGTTCCGGGCCGGCGCGGTGCTGCTCACCGGCACCGGGATCGTACCGGACGACTCGTTCTCACTCGCCGCCGGCGACCGCGTGACGATCTCGATCAGCGGCATCGGCAGCCTCGCCAATCCCGTCGTGGTGGTGTGACGGACCCGTCCGGGCACGGCCGCCCGCCCGCACCAGGAGTCGTTCCGTGACCGCGTTCCATGGCAAGCATCTGATCGGCGCGGAGCGCCGTGGCGGCGCCGCGACGTTCATCGCGACCGATGCACTCGACGGCGGCCCCCTCGAGGGCCGGTTCGCGCTGGCGGGCGTCGCCGACGCGGATGACGCGGTGCGCGGCGCCGCCGCCGCCTTTCCGACGCTCGCCGCGGCGGACGGCGCGGCGCGGGGTGCCTTGCTCGAGGGAATCGCCGAGGAGATCCTCGCCCTCGGCGGCGCACTGATCGAGCGGGCCCGTCGCGAGACGGCGCTCCCGGAGGCTCGCCTGGTCGGAGAGCGGGGACGGACGGTCGGGCAATTGCGCCTGTTCGCCACCATCGCCCGGGACGGCTCGTGGTGCGATGCACGGATCGATCCCGCCCAACCGGCCAGAGAACCGCTGCCGCGCGCCGACATCCGGCGGGTCAAGGTGCCGCTCGGTCCGGTGATCGTGTTCGGATCGAGCAACTTCCCGCTGGCGTTCTCCGTCGCCGGAGGGGACACCGCTAGCGCGCTGGCCACGGGCAATCCCGTCGTCGTCAAGGCGCACCGCGGCCACCCCGGCACGTCGGAACTGGTCGCCGAGGCGGTGCAGCGCGCGATCGCGAAGGCGGGGCTACCGCCCGGCACGTTCTCGATGCTCCACGGCGAGGGAGCGACGGTCGGCGTCGCTCTGGTGGA
Source organism: Planctomycetaceae bacterium (assembly GCA_046086245.1). Lineage (GTDB taxonomy): Bacteria > Planctomycetota > Planctomycetia > Pirellulales > UBA1268 > F1-20-MAGs016. Next base: position 28,652 of record JBJSXB010000277.1, read on the forward strand.
GCATCCGCGCGCCGCCGCCGTCGGGTTCACCGGGAGCCGCTCCGGCGGCCGCGCACTCGTCGACGCCGCCGCCCGCCGGCTCCATCCGATCCCGGTGTTCGCCGAAATGAGCAGCCTCAATCCGCTGTTCATCCTCCCCGGCGCGCTGGCAACGCGGGGCGATTCGATCGCCGCCGGCTTCGTCGCCTCGATGACGCTCGGCGTCGGCCAGTTCTGCACCAAACCGGGCCTGGTGGCGGCCGTCGAAGGACCGGATCTCGCCCGGTTCCGCGGCGCGCTGGCCGCCGCCGTCGGCCCGGCGGCACCAGGGCGGATGCTCACCGGCGAGATCCTCGCCGCCTATCGGCGCGGGTGCGACCGGCTGCTCGGCGATGCGCGCACCAGTCTGCTCGCCGGTCGGACCACCGGGGAACACGACCGCGACGCGGCGCCACTGGTCGCCACCACCAGCGCCGCGTCGTTCCTCGGGGAACCGCACCTCGGCGAGGAGGTGTTCGGCCCGGCGAGCCTCGTCGTCTCGGCGGCGACACGCGACGAACTGCTGACCCTCGCGCGGCATCTCGACGGCCAACTCACGGCCACGGTCCACGGCACGCCGGCCGATCTCGCGGAGGCGGCCGACCTGATGGCCATCCTCGCCACGAAGGCGGGCCGGGTGATCGTCAACGGCTTTCCGACCGGCGTCGAGGTGGGCCATGCGATGCACCATGGCGGCCCGTGGCCGGCGGCGAGCGATCCGCGCTTCACCAGTGTCGGCGGGGCCGCGCTCGAGCGGTTCGTCCGGCCGGTGTGCTATCAAGACGTCCCCGAGGGACTGTTGCCCGCGGCGCTGCGCGACGCCAACCCGCTCGGTCTGCTCCGTCTGGTCGACGGTCGGCCGACCAGGGACGCCATCGGCTGATCCCGACGGTGTGGTCCGTCTCGAGCATCCCCCCCACCCCGACACGAGGCCCGCCGTGAGCGTCCCGCCGCCCGACGACATCCGGACGCCCGACCCGCTGGCGGCGATCGGGGATCTGTTCGACCGGCACGGCGCCTCTGGGTACGGAGGCGAGGCGGTGACGCAACTCGAGCACGCGCTCCAGACCGCGACCCTCGCCGCCAACGCGGGGGTGGCCGACAGCCTCGTGGCGGCGGCCCTGCTCCACGATCTCGGCCACCTGCTCCACGACCTTCCCGAGGACGCGCCCGACAAGGGTATCGACGACCATCACGAAACCCGGGCGGCGCGACGGCTCGCCCGGCACTTCGGCCCCGACGTCTGCGACCCGGTGCGGCTCCACGTCGCCGCGAAGCGCTATCTGACCGCCGTCGAGCCGGACTACCTCGCGCGGCTCAGCGCGCCGTCTCGCACGAGCCTCGCCCTCCAGGGTGGGCCGATGGCGGCCGCGGAAGTCGCCGCCTTCGAGCGCGAGACCCACTGGCGCGAAGCGGTTCAGTTGCGGCGTTGGGACGACGAAGCCAAGGTGCCGGGGCTGGAGACGCCGCCGCTGGCGGCGTTCATCGACATTCTCCGCGCCTGCCTGCGCGACCGCCCGGCGGCCGGGTGAATCGGCGGCCGGCTCACTCCACCAGCGTTCGCACGTGCGCGGCCGCCGCGCTGGCCAGACCCTCCAGGGCGTAGCCCCCTTCGAGGCTGGAGACGATCCGGCCGCCGCAGTGCTTGGCGGCGATCCCCCGGACGATAGCCGTCAGTTCCGCGAAGTCGTCGTCCGTGAGGCGGAACGAGCCCAGCGGGTCGCCGACACGCGAGTCGAACCCCGCCGACACCAGCACCAGCTCGGGACGGAAGGCGTCGGCGGCCGGAACGAGCCGCTCCCGAAACGCCGCCACCACCTCGTCACGGCCGGCGCCCGCGGGAAAGGGGCAATTGATCGTCAGGCCTTCGCCGGCGCCGCGCCCGCGCTCGTGCGCCAGGCCGGTGCCCGGATAGAGCGGATGCTGGTGGGTGTCGAAGAACAGCACGCTGCCGTCCTCCTCAAACACCTCCTGCGTCCCGTTGCCGTGATGGACGTCCCAGTCGGCGATCAGCACCCGGCGGACCCCGTGCGCCGCCTGGGCGTGACGGGCCGCGAGGGCGACGTTCGACAGGAGACAAAAACCCATCCCGCGCGACGGCGTGGCATGGTGGCCGGGTGGGCGGACGAGGGCGAAGGCGTTGGCGACCCGCCCCGCGCAGACGGCGTCCACCGCGCCGATGAGGCCGCCGGCGGCGAGCCTGGCCACCGTCCACGAGTCGGGGCAGATGGCCGTGTCGCCGGTCGACAGCGTGTCGCGCGCCGCGACGTCCTCGCGGACGGTGGCGAGATACCCGGCGGGATGAACGCGTTCCAGCGCCGCGTCCTCGGCAGGGCGCGGCTCCAGCCGGACGAGGCGCGGAAGCAGCCCATCGGCGGCGAGTCGCTCCTCGATCACCGCGACCCGCTCGGGGCGCTCCGGATGCCCATCCCCGGTGAGGTGTTCACGGTACCGCGCCGAGAGCACGATTCCGGTCGCCATCGTCACGTCCTCCACGTCGCCGGGTCGCTGCCCGGGCGACCTCCGCCATAGACTAGTGGGCGATGGCGATCCGCGGTGATCGTCCCCGTCCTCTCGCGTCGGAGACCCCTCATGCGTCGCCCCCGAAGGCTCGCGTCGCCGCTCCTGGTCGCGGCATCGTGGGCGGCGATCGCCGGCGCGGGTGATTGGCCGCAATTGCTCGGACCGGGGCGCGACGGCCGGGCCGCCGGCGACGAGACGCTGCCCGCCTCCTTCCCGGGCGGCGAGCTGCCGGAGCTGTGGCGCCGGCCGGTGGGCAGCGGATACGCCGGCGTCGCCGTCGCCGCCGGTCGCGTGTACCTCTTTCACCGCGTCGAGGATGCGGAGCGGCTCGAGGCACTCGACGCGGCCACCGGACGGACGCTGTGGACGGTCGATGCCCCGACGTCGTTCGCCCCGCAGGTGGGTGGCAATCGCGGACCGCTGTGCGTGCCGGTGGTGGCCGGCGACCGCGTCGTCACGTTCGGCGCCCAGGGGATGCTCAGCGCGGTGGCGGCCGAATCGGGCGAACTCCTCTGGCGCAGCGCGACCCACCGCGAGTACGGTGCCCAGGAGGGTTACTTCGGCGCCGGCAGCACGCCGCTGGTGATCGGCGACCGCGTGATCGTCAACGTCGGGGGATCGCGACGCGACGCGGGGATCGTCGCCTTCGCGTTGTCCGACGGCGCTGCACTCTGGACGAAGACGGCCGAGCCGGCGAGCTACGCGGCACCGGTGGCGACGGCGGCCGGCGGCCGCGACCACGTGCTGATGCTGACCCGCTATCAATGCCTGCTGCTCGATCCGGCCGACGGCACGATCCGCTGGCAGTTTCCCTTCGGCCAGCGCGGACCGACCGTCAACGCCGCCACCCCGGTGCGGCTTCCCGACGGGGGTCTGGTGGTGACCGCCTCGTACGGAATCGGCAGCGTCGGCGCGACCTTCGACGAGCGCGGCGTGCAACGCCGCTGGGAGGGGACCGACGCCCTGGCGACGCAGTATTGCACCCCGGTCCTGCACGGCGACCACCTGTACGCCTTCGACGGCCGCGAGGACGGGCCGCCCGGCGCGCTGGTCTGCATCGACGCGCGGTCGGGACGCCGGGTATGGCAGATTCCTGACGTCGGCTACGGCCACGTGATCGGCGCCCGCGAACGTCTGCTCGCCCTGACCAACGACGGCGAATTGATCCTGCTGGCCGCCGATCCGACGCGGCCGACCATGCTCGCCCGGACGCGCGTGCTGCGCGGCGGCGTCCACGCCGCGCCGGCCTTGTCCGGCGGCGTGCTGTTCGTCCGCGACGACTCGAGCCTCGTCGCGCTCCCCCTCGGCCGTTCCGGCGGCTGACCGCGTCACGCCCGCCAGGGGCCGTCACCACGACGTCCGGCGGCCCCTCGCGACGAACCCTCGTCGCCCGCACTGCGTACGGAGTGCGTACGCGTTGCACACCACGCAGCGGGCCCCGGAGCGGCGGCCGCGGCGCGTGCCGACGCGGGTTTCCCCACGGGTTCCGGAGCGAACGATGCCTTTTCTGATGGTCAATCTCGACGATCCCGCCGATTGCCGGCGGGCTGTGGAACACCTCTGGCGGCGGATGGGGCCGCGCGGTCCCGGTCCGATGATGGGGCGCGCCGGTGCGCCGCGCGGCGGCATGCACGACCCGCCTCCACCGCCGGGGGCGTGCGGCGGCGGGCGACCGCGCCCCGGTGCGGAATGGATGCCACCCCCGCCGGCCGGCATGGCTGACGCCCGTGCCATGCCGCTCGGACAGAAACTCCGTTTCATCCGGCGGCGCGGGATGTGGAAGCACCTGGTGGCGATCGCCCGCCACGGTGACGCGCCGCTGAGCCTCACCGAATGGGACGAGGCGATCGGCCTGCAGCCCAACAAGATGCGGTCGCTCAAGGCGATCATGGCCAAGCTCGAGCGACGGTTCGGCCTATCGATGCTGATGCCGGCCGCCGACGGTGGCACCGATGCAGCGGGCAATCCGCGCTACGTCATGCCGCCCCGTGTGCGGAACAAGATCCTCGAACTGGCCGGCGAGCAATGAGCCGCCGCCGCGGCTGGCGGGTCAGTCCCGCCAGTCGCGGAACGGCTCGTAGACGCGGATCGTGAGCATCAGTTCACTGGCGCTGAAGGCGGTGCCCACCTGATCGGTGAAGCTGCCGAACGGCGGCAACGTGATCGTGATGTCGGCGGGGCCGCCGTCCACGGCGAAGAACCTGTAGCCGAGATCGAGCGTCGTCCGGTCGCCGAGCGCCCAGGTGATACCGGTGCCCGCCTGCCAGGCAAAACCGGACAGGCCGGTCCGCCCACTGACGTCGGCCGTGATGGGCAACAGCGGATCCGACACGGCCCCTTCGAAGACCATCGTGTAGCCGCCGCCACCGATGCCGCCGCCGGCGTAGCACCCGAGCCTGTCGGTGATCTCGATGTCGCGCCACAGGTTGACCAGCGCCGACCAGCCGCCACCGGCACTGGCGGTGAGGGCGCCGATGAGGGAAGGATCAGTCCGTGTCTCGGTGATCGGATCGCGGCCGCGCCCCTCGAACTCGACGCGCAGCCAGCCGCGCTCACGCTCGAACGCCACGCCGGCCGCCGCGCCGGCGGTGAGCAGCTCGGCGACGATGCTTGGCGGCTCCTCCACCTCGAGGGTCGCAAACGACGCCCCGAGGAGGCCGGCGATGTAGAACCGCCGTTCGTCGGGGAGTACGGAGTCGGCGTAGCGCTCGAGATCGGGATCAACGCGGTCGATGTCGACCGGCGGCCCCGGCCGTGGCCTTTCGTCGAGGATTCCCGTCGCCGGAAGGCAGACGCCGATCCCCGCGGCCGGGCTGTCGATCGAGCCAAACGTCGCGAACCCCGAGAAATCGAGCCCGCTTTGGGCGTCGGCCCATGCCGCGGCCCCTGCCAGGGTTGCCGCGAGGAGCCCGACGACGATCCGCTCGGCCGAACGCACCGGCCCCCGGCACGCCGGCCAAGGGTCGCAGTTCCCCGCCGCCAATCGCGAGACCGATCGCCGCTGACCGGTTCGATCGCCATGAGTCCGCCTCATGCACCGCATATCCGCCTCCCTGCGGCTTGGGCGCCCGACCTCCCCATGCGTGGCGAGGATCGGGCGGGGGGGCACGGTGCGACCAGTCCTACCGCTCTCCGCGCCACCACCGGCACGACCGTCAGGGTCGGCGCTTCCCCGGCCTCGGTGACGGCATGCGCCGGTCGCCATGGGCGGCCGACCACTCAGCGAGAAGGATCCCGCAGGCAACGGCCACGTTGACGCTCTCCACCGCACCGCTGCCCGGGATGCAGACGCACCGGTCGATCGACCGCTCGACCTCCGCCGACATCCCCGTGCCTTCGCTGCCGAAGACGAACACCGTCCGCGGAGGCAGCGGCCGCGACCGGTAGGGATCGCCACGCCGGCTCGACGTTCCGACCACCGTCCAGCCGGCCTCCTTCAGCCGCCCGAACGCCACCGGAGCGTCGTCGAGGTCGCACAACGGCACCGCGTCCGCCGCCCCCTGCGCCACCCGCGCCACGGCCGGCGACACCGCCGGAAGATCGTCGCGCCTGCCGGCCACGGCCACTACGCCGAAGTGGGCGGCGGAGCGGAGGATCGAACCGACGTTGTGGGGATTGTGCACCCCGTCGAGATGGATCACCGGTCCCCGGACGTCGCCCGCCGCCAGCGCCGCCACCAGGCGATCGAGATCCCAGCGCCGTGCCACGCGGGCGACGATCGCGATGCCCTCGTGGTGCACCGACCCGGTGATCCGCGCGAGGTTCGCCTCCTCGACGACCTGGAACCCACGGCGGCGGCGGGCGCACCAGACGAGCAGGTCGGCGAAGTCCGCCTCCCGCGTCGCCGAAAGGTAGACGCGCACCACGTCCTCACGCCGACGGTCGGCGAGGCTGCGGCAGGCGCGTACGCCGTGGAACACGGTCTCCGTGGCCGACAGGTGGCGGCGATCCGACGCCGCCGCGCCGTCGCGGTCCGCCCCCGGCCGTTGCCTGCGTTGCCGACCATTGGCCGCCGCCGCGCGTGCAGCGGCACGGTCGCCGGATGGACGGGGCGAACGGGCGTTGCGTGCAGGTTTCATAGCCGGTCAGTCTAATGACGCTTCGGTGGCTCCGCTGCGGCGCCGCCGCGTCCTCACGGGGAGCCACGGTCATGCACGTCGTCCCGGTCGTCGCCCACCGCTTTGCGTCCACCGGGGGCCGCCCGGCATCCCGTCGCCGACTGCTGCGGGGGGCGGGTGCCGTCGCCCTGGCGGCGGTCGCGTCCCGCGGATCCGCGGCCGATCCGCCGGCGAAGCCCGCCCCGACCCGGATCGGCGTATCGACGTATTCGTTCTGGCAATTCCGCGAGCCGCGCGTCGAGGTCGAGGCGTCGATCGACGACGCCGCGCGCATGGGCTTCGACGGCGTCGAGATCCTGGAAATGCAGCTCGGCGACGACCGCTCGAACGGGCGCCTCCAACGGCTCAAGCGCCGCGCCTTCGAGTCGGGACTGCCGCTGATCGGCCTCTCGACACACCAGGGCTTCGTCTCGCCCGATCCCGACGTGCGGCGGGAGAACGTCGCCAAGACGATCCGCTCGCTCGAGCTCGCCCACACGCTCGGCATCCCCACGATCCGGGTCAACACCGGTCGGTGGGGCACGTCGAAGTCGTTCGACGAGCTGATGGCCAACAAGGGCATCGAACCGCGGCTCCCCGGACACACCGACGACGAGGGCTTCGCGTGGGTGATCGACGCCTTCCGCGAATGCGTGCCCCGTGCCGAGTCGCTCGGTGTCGTGATGGGGCTGGAGAACCACTGGGGACTCGGCCGCACCGCCACGGGCGTGCTCCGGGTGGTGAACGAGGTCGATTCTCCCTGGCTGCGGGTGACGCTCGACACCGGCAACTTCCTCGACGACTCGGCCGCGCAGATGGAGGCGCTCGCGCCCCACGCGATCCTCGTACAGGCCAAGACCTACTACGGCGGCGGCAAGTGGTACGCCCTCGACATCGATTACCCCGCGGTGGCGGCGATGCTGCGGCGGCACCGCTA
>JBJSXB010000278.1:0-3357 GCA_046086245.1 Planctomycetaceae bacterium
TCGCCGAGCAGCGCCAGCGCCGTCTTCGTGTCGCCGGCGGCGACGGCGGCGTTGGCCACGGCGAGCAGAGCATAGGCGCGGCTCTCGGCCCGCTCCACGCTCTTCGCCGCGGCGGCGGCCTCCTCGACGAGCTTGCCCGCCTCGTCCTTCTGGCCACTTCGCGCGCGGACGTCGGCCGCGGCCGCGAGCGCCTCTGCCTTGGCCCGCGCCTCACCGACCCCACGGGCGCTTTCCTCGAGCCGGCCGACCATGTCGGCGGCGGCATCGGCGATGCCGGCACGCGTGTAGCCGAGGGCGACGGCGGCGAGCGCCTCGGCGCGGAACCGGTCGTCGGCGGCATCGGCCGCGGCCGTCGCCTTGCCGAGGAGATCGCGGGCCAGCGCCGCGTCGGCCCCCGCCGTCTTGTCGCCGGCGATGCCGCCGGCGCCGGCCAGCGCCTGAGCGCGGCGGACGGGGTCCTCGATCGCCGCCCCGCGCGTGCCCGCCAAGGCCGCCGCCTCGCGGGCCTTCTTGCCGTCGCCCACCTCGCCGAGCGCTGCCGCCACGTCGACGAGGCGCGGGGCGAGGACCGCCGCGTCGCCGTCGGCCTTGAGGCGGTCGAAGGCGCGGTTGGCCGTGTCGCGCGCCCCCGACTTGTCTCCCGACGCGAGCTGCGCGCGGGCGACCTTCACGAGGGCGACCGCCTGCTTCTCGGCGGTCGGCTCCTGCTCGGCGCGCTGGAGACGCTGGCCGATCGTCAACCCTCCGCCCTTCTTGGCCTTCGTGCCGCACCCGATGACCAGGGGCATGACGACCATCAACACCCGCACCAGCACGGCCGGCTTCATCGGGGCGCACATCGACGGCGAACTCCTCGGGGGGCGGCGGCGAGCGATCGGGGCGGCAGCGCGGTCAAAACGTGAGCCGTGCCTGCGTCAGTCGGGCGCGCGTCTCGGCCATCAGGGCGTCCTCGGCCGCGTCGTCGGCGGCCTCGTAGGTGACCGAGAAGCGCAAGTGAGCGCCGCAGTCGTCCCACGGCACGGTCGAGACCGACAGCTCGTGGATGAGGAACTGGCTGGCATCCTGCGCCGTGGCGAACGAGCGATTGCCGGCGCCGACGGGGCTCTTCGTGTAGAGGAAGTAGGTGCCCCCCGGCATCCGGCAGTCGAAGCCGACATCGCGGAGGACGGCGACGAGCTTCTCGAGGCGCCGGCGGTATTTGGCACGTACCGAGGCCGGGATCGCGGGGTCAGCCAACGCCGTCACGGCCGCCTTCTGGATCGCCATGAACTGGCCCGAGTCGCAGTTGTCCTTGACGTCGGCGAAGGCACGGACGAGCCGCTCGTGGCCGCACACCCAGCCGAGGCGCCAGCCGATCATGTGGAACCCCTTCGACATCGAGTGGACCTCGACGCCGACCTCCTTCGCCCCGTCGATCGAGAGGAAGGAGAGCGGCGCGGCGTCGTAGGAAAGCATGATGTGGGCCGCATCCTGAACGACCACGATCCGGTGGCGGTGGGCGAACTCGACGACCTGCGAATAGAAGTCGCGGGTCGCCGCCCGGCCGGTGGGGCTGTTGGGGTAGCAGAGGACGAGGAGCTTGGCCCGGGCGAGGACGTCGGCGGGGATGCCGTCGAGATCGGGGAAGAAACCGTTTTCCGGCAGGAGCGGCAGACGGTGGACCGCGCCGCCGAACCAGCGGGTGGCGGTGCCGGCGACGGGATATCCGGGCACCGTCATCAGCGTGACGTCGCCGGGGTCGATGAACGCCGCCGGGATCATCGACAGGGCGGTCTTCGAGCCGATGCAGTGGTTGACCTCGGTAACGGGGTCGAGCGCGACGCCGAACTCACGGGCCATGAAGGCGGCCGCCGCCTCCTTGTAGGCGGCGATGCCATTGTCGGCGTAGCCACGATTGTCGGGGCGGTCGATCTCCCGATGCATCGCCTCACGGACGGCCACCGGCGCCATCTCGTCGTTTTCCCCGATCCCGAAGTCGAGCATCCGCCGCTCGGGGTGGTCGGCCATCGCCTTCCGCTTGGCCCGCTTGATCAACTCGAACTTGTAGATCTCGTTGCCTTTGCCGAACTGTGAACCCCCGATCCGGGCGGCGAAACGGTCTTGAAACCAGGGGTCCGCGGCGGCGGGCGCGATCGTGGCCATGGGACGGGAAACGCTCCGGAGAGGATGGCCGCGGAATTACCGGCGACGAGCGCGGGGCGTCGTGCGACCGGGCGGCATGGCGAGTCGCGAAGTATATGGCGAAGCATCGCGAGGTCTCGGCATCTGCCCCCGCGTGGTCCGCTGCACACCCACATCGCCCGATGATGAATCACCTGTCGGGGGGGTGTTGGGAAGTCGCCTCCCGCGAGGGGGAAGGGGAAAAACCGTCGTCAGCCCGGGCGTTTTCCGCCGATTGATTCCGCCCGCACGCGGGGGTGGAGTGGAGGAGTGGTTTTCGCCCAGCCCACCCCGTCCACACCCATGTGCCAGACACGCTTTTTCGCGCGACCGCCCGCCGGGCACCGTGCCCCCGGCGGCTTCGGCCCGTTCGACGACGACTTCGACCCGTTCGAGGACGAGAGCGAGGCGACCGTCCTCATTCCGCTCGATTGACGGCCGGTCGAGCGGCCGCTCACACGCTCTCGGGCGTCGGGAGCTGCCACGGGGAGCGGCAGGGGCGCGTGAGCAGGGCCTCGGCTTCGGCATCGCCGCCGACGTTTCCCTGTGGATCGAGATGGATCGTCCTGCCGCGGCGCCTCTCTCCTCGAAAGCCACGCCGCGTGCCGCGCCTGGGCGAGCGATCTCGCCCGCCGCCGCGGGTGAGGCTCATGCGACCGGTGTCGCCATATCCACGACAAGCGCGATCGCCCGGTCGAGGTCGAAGTCGTGAAACGCTTTGTCCGAAAGCACAGGTTTGAGTGTCGCGTCGACCTGTCTTCGCAAGGCGGCCAGCAGGCCGCGGAAGAAGTCGTCCGGGGCTTTTTCCCGGCGAGAAGACCTCCGGTTTATCGGCAGTTGTACTGTCGCGATCGCGTCGGTGCGGTCGAGCAGGCTGTGTGTCGACAGCCTGCTGACCACGACACGTGCGGATACCGAGTGAGGTGCGCAGCGTCCATGTCTCGTTGCCCGTGCCTGCGCATGCCGAGTGATCGATCGACCGTCCGGCAAACCGACTCCTTCAATGATCAGCCGAAGTGCCGCCAGATCGATGGTCGCCTGGTGAAAGATCGCTTGCCTACGTCAGCGGACAGTTTCCCGCTACGGCGGCGACGGTGGTTGGGCAAGGCATCACCGCCACCCGCAGCTGCAAGGAGGTTTTCGTATGGAAAAGACGTGCCGCTCCGTCCACACGGATGGACAGGCCGAGGCCCTTGC
>JBJSXB010000279.1:0-11599 GCA_046086245.1 Planctomycetaceae bacterium
CGCGGCGGCGCGGGATCGTTCCGCTGGCGCGAATCGTCGCCAGTGCCGTCGTCGGAGTGCCGCCGGCGCTCGCCGGCACCGGTGCCGGCGCCGCCATCCGTGCCGTGATGACGAAGGGCGCGGTCGCCATCGACGAAGTCGACCACGTCGAGATCGACGAGGCGTTCGCCGCGCAGGTGATCCACAATGTCGACGCCCTGGGACTCGACCCCGCGCGGGTGAACCCGCTCGGCGGCAGCCTCGCCCTCGGCCGACCGCGCGGAGCCTCCGGCGCCCGCATCGTGACCACCCTGCTGCACGCCCTGGCGCGCGGCGGAGGTCGTGTCGGCGCGGCAGCGGCGAGCGTCGGCTTCGGCCAGGGGATCGCTCTGCTCGTCGAGCGCGAGCCAGCCTGACGCAGCGGCCGGCCACGCCGCGTTCGAGCCGGTCAGCGGTGGCTGGCCACCAGCGCCGGCCACCAACTCGCCAACGCCCAGACGCGCGGCGTCGTCAGATCGGCGAAGGCCTCGAGGGGGCCGCGGGCCGTCGGAACGCCGGCGCCGAGCAGTTCCTCGACGAGGGAGCGCGGTCGGGCGTAGCGGACCACGCGGGCTGTCTGCGCGGTGAGTCCGGCGAGTTCGACGGCACGGTCGATCGCATCGTCGAGAAACCCGATCCGGTCCACTAATCCGGCGGCCAGCGCCTGCTGCGCGGTGAATACCTGCCCGGTAGCCACCCGGTCGAGCGCCGCCTCGTCGAGCTTCGGCCGGCCGGCGCGGACGATGTCCTTGAAGCGGGCGAACATGTCGTCCACCAGGGCCTGCAGCACCGCGCGTTCGCGGTCCGCCAATTCCGGAGTCCGCGCCTTGGTCGGGCTGAGCATCTCCTTGAGCGGTCCGCTGGTGATCGAGTCGTCGGCGACGTCGAATCGCTCGAGCAGCCGGGAGACGTCGAAGTGGGGAATGATGACGCCGATCGATCCGGTCAGCGTGGCGGGTTCGGCGAAGATCACGTCGTCGCGGCCGGCATTCGCCATCGCCACGTAGTAGCCGCCGCTGGCCGCGATGCTCCCCATGCTCACCACCACGGGAATGTCGCGGTCGGCCACCACCCGGCGGAGCCGCTCGTGGATCTCGTCGGCGCCGCTCACCGTGCCGCCCGGGGAATCGACCCGGAGCACGATCGCTTTCACGGCGTCGTCGCGGCGCACCTGTTCGATCTGCCGCATCGCGAAACCCTCGCCGCCGAGGATCGCCCCGGCGACGTCGACCACCGCGACCTTCGCCGGCGCGGTGCGGGACAGCGCGTGCCAGGATTCCGCCAAGCGGGCATCGCGCTGGAAATACCGGGCGTTGGCCGCGAGACTCGACAGGGCGACCAGGACCGACAGGCCGGTGACCACCCAGGCGATTCGCCGGCTCCAGCGCCCCCGCGCACGCTCGTCGGCCACCACCACCCGCGTCGGCACCGCGGCGCTCGTACCGTCCATGCGTCTTCTCCCGCTCGATCCGTGATGCTCATCCGCACGTCACCGCGAAGGCGGAGGGCCGCCGGCCGTCGCGCGACGTGACGATCATGTTGCCACGATTCCGGTGCGACCGCTACCTTGCTGCGAGGTTCCCGGACTGGCTCGCGCGTCGCCTTCGCGCCACCGGAACACCCCCGTGGGAGTGCGCCGTGATCGTCTGCGTCAGCACCGAGAGCTTCCCCGACCTCCCACTGGCGGCGGCCATGGAGCGGCTCGCCGAATTGGAGTTCACCGCCGTCGAGATCGACGTGCACGAAACCGGCGGCCACCTTCAGCCCGCCGATGTCGCCGCCCAGCCCGACGCGGCGGTGAAGGCGTGCAGCGACCTGCAGCGGCTGCGGCCGGTGGCGGTGTCGTTCGCGGCTGCCGATTCCCCCGCCACCGACGGCCTGTTCACCGCCTGCTGCAAGCTGGCCAAGTCGCTCGGCGTGGTGACGATGGTGGTCGAATCGTCGGAACTCGGCACGCCGTTCAACGGCGAAATCGAACGGCTGCGCCGCATGGTGGCGATCGCCGCCACGCTCGACGCCCGGGTGGCGGTGAAGACCGCCGCCGGCCGGATGACGCACGACGCGGAGACCACCGCCTCGTTGTGCCGCAACGTGCCGGGCCTCGGCGTGACCCTCGACCCGAGCCACTTCATCTTCGGCCACAAGAAGCCCGCCAGTTGGGAGCCGATCCTCAAGTACGTCCACCACGTCCACCTGCGCGACACGAAGGCCGACGCGTTCCAGGTGCGGATCGGGCAGGGCAGCGTGGAGTACGGGCGGATCCTCAGCCAGCTGCAACGCGTCGGCTACAACCGCGCGCTGTGCGCCCATCTGCCACCGATGCCCGGCGTCGAGCAGCCGGCCGAACTGCGCAAGATGCGGCTCCTGCTCGAGAGCCTGCTCTGACACGGCGGCCGGCCTGCCGGATCGCGGCCGTGTCAGGATCGCGAGCCGGGCGGCCGGCCGGGATCGGAGTGCCCGTCGGCGCTGACGCTCCACTCGCCGTCGCGTCCGAATCGCTCGCGCGCCGCGGCCGTGAACCGCCGTGACGCGGCGGCGAGCGCGGTGACGATCGCGTCGCCCGTCATGCCGACGCTGTCACGGGCGGCGGCGATGATCGTGTCGCACTCGTTGGCATCCATGAACGATGCCGCTTCGAGCAACCGCGGGGTTTCATCGGCGGCGACGACGAGAAACCCGTGCTTGTCGGCGTGGATGAGGTCGCCGGGGTGGATCGTGCGGCCGAAGACCTCGACCGGACAATCCCAGCGCACCGGTTGCACGTGGGCGTGTCCGACGCACAGCCGCCGGGCCAGCGCTTTGAAGCCAACGGAGGTCATCTCGTCGACGTCGCGGATCGCCCCGTCGACGATCGTGCCGACGCAGCCCAGTGCGCGGTGGACCGAGGCGTTGACCTCCCCCCAGAACGAACCGACGACCCGGGGCTTGTCGAGGTCCTGCACGCAGACGATCTTCGGCCCGGGCACGGCGGCGATCGACCGCCGATAGCGATCCCAGGCGTCGGGGTCGGATCGACGATGGGCCGGATTGCTCGGCTCGATGACCAGCGTCACGGCGAAACCGACCATCGGCCCCAGCAGCGGCATGAAGTCGCGGGTTTCCTCGAGGTTGATCCCGTCGGCCGCGGGATCGCGTCGCGTGATCTGCTCCCAGCCGTTGTAGACGGTGGGAGTGTTCCAGCGACGCAGCTGGTTGAGGGTGCCCGGGTCGGGTCGGCGTGGTGGTGTCACTGGAGCTTCGCCGCGGTCGATTCCACCCGGCTAGCCATCTCGGCGAAGGCCTTCGCCTGGAAGTCGTCCCCCTGTTCCGCGTACATCGTCGAGAGGTTGCCGTAGGCGACCGCGAGGGCTTTCTCCTCGATCTGTCGCCGCGCGACCGCGGCCTCCATCAACTTGACACCCTGCCGGCTCAGCCGCACCGCCTCCTCGCGGCGATCGACCTGCCAGTAGGAGATCGCCATGCTCACGTACGATTCGCCCCGCCGACCGTCGGTGCCGTCCTCGGCGAAGGCACCGTTGTCGTCCCACAGCGGCACGGTCTTGTCGAACCAGACGACCGCGGTGCCATGGTCCCCCTGTTGGATGCCGTGCAGGACGCCGATGCGGAAGTAGATGTCGCCGAGGCTGCGGCGATCCCGGTCCGCGAGTTGGCGGTATTCGCTGCCACGTTCGAGGTAGGCGGCGGTGAGCGTCGCGTTGGCGAGCATGTCGGCGGTGTCGCCGCGCTTCTGCGACGCGGTGATCGCATCGGCCAACCCGTGCCCCACCTCCCAGTCGAGCTGACGGCGCCGCCAAGAATCCTCGAGCCGCTCCCCCATGCGATCGCGAGCGGCCAGCAACCGCTTCACCCACTGCAGCGGCTCGCCCGCCTCGGGCGAGCCGGCCGCCGCGGCCAGGGCGCCGCGGCACAGTTGGACCTCGAGCATGTCATGCTGCGGGGCGTCGGCCGGCACCTCGGCGACCATCGTCTCGGCCCGATCGATCCATTTGACGATGACACGCCCTTTTTGGCGGTAGTTTCCCTTGGCGATCGCCACTGCCATGCCGAGATGGGCGTCGAGCAGCACCTCACGCGCCGCGGTCTGAATCGACGGCGAGCGATGGGTCACCAGGGGCAGGGCGGCGCGGATCGCTTGGTCGAAGTGGGCGACCGCGCGCGCATGATCGGCGGCCGTCTCCTCCAGGGCGATGCGCCCGAGCATCCGTTCGGCCTGGGCGGTGACCAACGGGGTCGCCGTCGAAGCGTCGCGCACCGCCTCGACCTTCTCGCGGGCCTCCGTGTACCTCTCGAGGGCGGCGAGTACGCTGGCGTGCTTGAGCCGCGTCCAAATGTCGACCGGATCGAGTGCCTCCGCCGCCTCGGCGACGGCCAGCGCCTGCTGCCACCGTCCCTGTTCGGCGAGCAGCACCAGCATCACGCGGTGGGCCCGGAGGTGCCGGGGGTCGATCTCGATCGCGTAGCCGAGATCGGCCAACGCGTTGGCACAGCGGGTATCCATTTCCCCTTCGGCGCGGAGGACGAACGCCTCCGGGTCGAGCGGTTCGATCATCATCGCCAAGGCCGACCTTGTGCCCGGCTTGAGGCTGAACACGATGCCACGCTCCGGGAAGACCTCGCCGATGCAGATCCCCTCCTCGTCGAGGATCGCGACGGTGCGCAAATCGCCGATCTCGAGCTTCGCCGCGAGTTCGTCGACGGCGACCGGTTCCACGAGTTTGATGCGGATCGCGCTGACGATCTCTCCCTCGAAGGTCATCTCGACCCGCTCGAATGGCTCCATCGCCCAGAACAGGCCGGCGGTGCCATCTTCACGGGTGAAGGCGGCGCCGAGGCCGAAGACCGACTCCACGTCGCCACGGGTCGATGTCCCGGGGAGAATGCCCTGGAAGCTCGCCGGGTCGATCGACAGCGCGGGGATCTCGTCGGGAGTGGTGGTGACCGGGGCGGGCACCGTCGGCGGTGTCGGCGCCGCATCGCCGCTCGGTGGCACGGGCACCGGTGGCTCCGCGCTGCCGCCCTTGGTGGCCGACTCGGCGACGCCCGCTTCGGCGGTGGCGTCCTGACCACCGGCCGCCGTCGTGGCACCCGAGCCGTCCGCCTCGCCGCTCGTCTTGAGGACGCTCCGGTCGGGTCCGACGGGGAACGTGTCGGCGACCGACGTGGTGGGCAGCGTCGGGTCGCCCGTCTCGGCCGGCGTGCGGGCGGCGAGGTCGCTCGCCAGTTCTCCCCAGCCGCCGAGGATCGAACTGCGCGTCTCGACCGGTCCGGTGGCCCGGGAGCGGAGCAGCGACCGCCCCGGCTTGCCCTCGGCCGTCGATGCCGGCGTGGCGGCGATCGCCGGTGCGGTGCCCGCCGGCGCGGCGGTCGAATCGGCCGGCGCGGCGGTCCTCGGCGCGGGGGCGGTGGTGGCCCGGGCGTCAACCGTGGGTGCCTTCGCCGGGGTTCCGCGGCCGGTGAGTCGGTCCATCCATTTCGGGAGACGGAGCAGCGTGCGCGGCGCGGCGGGCGCCTTGGAGGTGGTAGGACCCGGAGCGGTCGCCCGCTCCTGGGCGAACGTCGCGCCGCCGAAGCCGACTACCGTCGCAAAGAAGATGATGCCGAGGACACGGGGGCACCGCAGCATGACCACGTCGAGGTCCTCCGAAGACGATTGCGGACCGGAGTCCCGGCGCGGGCCTCCCATCGGGGCGGGACCGTAGGCTTCCCCGCTCCCCGGGTCCAGACCAGACCGCGGTGGTCCACGACCCGCCGTTACACTGACTCATCTCCGAGCCTGCCCCGATGCCTCCGTCACCCCAGACCGCCGCGCCGATCGTCGTCATCGGTGCCGGCTTGGCGGGACTGTCGGCCGCGGAAGCGCTGCTGGAAAGCGTTCCCGGACCGGTGTGCGTGATCGAATCGACGGCTCATGCCGGAGGGGTGCTGGGCACCGAGCGGCGCGACGGCTGGCTCGTGGAACGGTCCGCCGACTGCTTCCTCGCGGCGCGGCCGGAGGGGCTCGCGTTGGTCGGTCGGCTCGGGCTCACCGATCGTTTGCTGCCGGTCGAGCCCGCCGCGCGGCGGGCGCTGGTGTATTGGGACGGGGGAGCCGTGCCGGTGCCGCGCGGCTTCCGGCTTCTCGCTCCGGGCGATGTCGATGCGATCCGCGCGACACCGCTTCTGTCGCCGGCGGGCAAGGCGCGCGTCCTCGCCGAGCCCGCGGTGCCGGCCCGCGACGCGGCGGATGGCGACGAGTCGCTGGAGTCGTTCGCGGTCCGTCGCCTCGGTCGGGAGGCCTTCGAACGGCTCGTCCAGCCGCTCGTCGCCGGCATCTGGACCGCCGACCCGGCACGCTTGAGCATGGCGGCGGCATGCCCCGAATTCGTGCGGATGGAGCGCGACCACGGCAGCCTGACCGCCGGGGAACGCGCCCGGATCGTGGCGGCGGCTTCCACGGTCGCCGACGCCGCCGCGGGGGCACGGTACGGGCAATTCGTCACGCTCGCCGGTGGTCTGGCCACGCTGGGCACCGCGCTCAAGCGCCGACTCGTGGCCGGTGGCGTCGGCTGGCGGCAGGGCACCGTGACCGCGGTCACCGCCGCCGGCCGGGAATACGCGTTGGCGATCGGCGACGGCGGGAGGGATCGGCTGTTGGCCCGGGGCGTGGTCGTGGCCTGCCCGGCTCCGGCGGCCTCACGGATCCTCGCCGGTTTCGACGCCGCGCTGGCTACCGAGCTCGCCGCGATCGAGTACGCGGGATCGGCCGTGGTGTGCCTCGGTTTCGACCGCCGGTCGATCGGCCACGCGCTCGACGCCGCCGGCATCGTCGTGCCGCGGATCGCCGGCCGGCGGTGTCTGGCGATCAGTTTCGCGAGTTCGAAGTTTCCCGGACGGGCTCCCGAAGACGGAACGCTGCTGCGCGTGTTCCTCGGCGGCGCGCTCGATCCCGACGTCAACGCGCTCGACGACGAGGCACTGATCGCCCGCGCGCTCGACGAGGTCGGCACGATCCTCGGAGTCTCGGCGCCGCCGCGGCTCGTCGACGTGGCCCGCTGGCAGGGGGCGATGCCGCAATACCACCTCGGCCACACCCAACGCGTCGCCCGGATCACGGCGCTCGCGGACCGCCACCCGGGCTTCGCGCTGGCGGGAGCCGCCTACGAGGGGGTGGGAATCCCGCAGGTCATCGCCTCGGGGCGTTCGGCGGCGTTCGCGGTCGCCGCCGTGGCGAGCCGCTGACCGCACCGCATCGATCGCCGGCTGGTGCCACGGCGGACACCGGCCGGACGTCACTTCTTCTTCGCGGCTCCCGCGGCCGGCTTGCCGGCGGCGGCCTTGCCAGTGGCGGCAGCGCCCTCGGCCCCCTCCTCCTTCGCCTTCTTCTTTTTCTTCATGACCATCTTGTAGACGCGGACCTTGGGCAGGCCCAGCGGACTGCGCCCCTCGCCCCAGCGGTCGAGTTCCTTGAGCTTGGTGATCCGCTCGGCGCGCGAGAGCACGCCCCGGGAAGACGTCGAACCCTTCCGCACGCGGAGGCTCTTGTCCATCGTCATGGCACGGTTCCTTGTCGTCTCGTCGAGATCGGCGCTTCGTCGTCCTCGGTGGTGCCGCGTCGGCCCGGACGGAAAGCGAACCCCAAAGCCTAGCAGACGGGGTGAAAAAACCATCCGCCGTCTTTTTCCGCGGGAAAACGCGTTGCCCGCCCCCGCCTTCGAGCCCGCGACGGTCGCGGCGCTCACCCTCCAGAAGTCCCCGGCGGGCCCGGCTCGACGGCGGCGATCCGCGTCAGGAACTCGTCGAGCGACGCGAGCCGCCGTGAGACGTCGGGGTCGATGCACTGCATGATGGCCTTGGCGAGCACCGGCGGGATGTCGGGCCAGTGCTCGCGGATGTCCTGGGGGGGATTCTCGTGCTGCAGCGCCGCCCGGCCGGTGGTGCCGCGCGGCCACGGCAACTCCAGGGTACAGATCTCGTAGGCCGTGACGCCGAACGAGAAGATGTCGAGCCGCCGGTCGCCTTGGCGGCGCCGGACCACCTCGGGTGCCATGTAGTTGGGGGTCCCGATCCGGTTGCCGGGTTGGAGAAAGACAGGCTTGTCGGGCACGGTGAGGCCGAAATCGAACAGCACCAGCCGCCCGTCGGGGCAGAGGATGAAGTTGCGCGGGCAGACGTCGCGGTGGACGAATCCGGCCTTGTGGACCGTGGCCACCGCGGTGGCCGCCTGCCGGACCAGGTCGACGCGCTGCGTGGCGGGCAGCGGCTTCCGCGCGGAGAGCAGGCCATGGAGCAGTTGGCCGTCGAGGAACTCCTCGACCACGAACGCGCTGCCGTCCTTGTGGGTGCCCCAATCGAGCGTCCGCACGACGTGGCGCCCCTTGATCTGCGAACCGATCTCACCCTCCGACGGCTTGCCGAGCCCCTTGTAACGTCCTTCGATCGGTCCGACCTTCTTCGGGTCGAGCACCTTCAAACCGACGATCGCACCGTTCTCACGATCGCGGACCTTGTAGAAACTCGACATCGTTCCCGAGATGCTGTGGTGGAGCGCTTCGTACCGGCGCCATACGTCCACCTTGCCGCGACGGCGGCGCTCCGCCTGGCGACGCTCGGTGTCGGCGGACGGCTTCCCGGTGCCGGCGCCGAACCAGCCGAGGATGCGTTGGAAGACCATGGGAAGGGTCGGATGGGGGATGACCGGCGTGACGACTCCGCCACCGCCGTGACGTCCTCATCGTACCGCCGTCGTCAGCCTAACGCCGGCAGCGCCCGGTAGAGGAGCGGGTTGAGCGGGTCGTCCATCACCTCGCCGATCCGGGTCGATGGCGTCCACGTGGCGTGATCGCGTCGTTGATTGGCGTTCTTCGGCTCGGCGAGGCGCATCTCCGCATCCATGTAGATCACCGTGTGCACGCGGCGCGGCGACGCGGTGGCGTTCGGCCCGGCCCGATGCAGGGTCCAGCCGAGATGGAAGGACACGTCGCCGGCCGCAAAGGGACGCACCTCCTCGGCGATCCCCGCGGCGGCGAGTTCGGCGCCGATGCGCCGCTCCGACTCGTCGGAAATCTCCAGATCACGGCCGATCTTGCGCCGGTGGCTGCCGCGGGCGAATGCCAGGGGGCCTTGTTCGAGCGGCACCGCGTGCAACGGGATCCACGCGGTGACGCACAGGCCGCTGGCCATCGGCCAATAATGTTGGTCGGCATGCCAGGGGGTCGGGCCGCCGCCGGGCTCTTTGAACAGCGCCTGGTCGTGCCACATCCGCACGCCGCGCGTGCCGAGCAGTTCGGTGGCGATCCGGGCGAGGCGTTGCGAACACGAGAGGCGCCGTGCGTCGGCGTCGTCGCGCCACACGTTGCAGACCTGGATGAAGGCCCGGCCGTAGGTGTCACGGCGGTCGAGCGGCACCCCGGCGTTCGGGTCGCGTGCCATGGTGATCGCGCTGATCACCGGATCGAAGTACGCCAGGGTCTCCGGACGGAGGACACCCGGCAGGTGCACGAATCCGTCGTCGCGGAAGCGCTGCACGGCATCGTCGTCGAGCGGGTAGGGTGCGGCGAGATCGCGATCGACCTGCGTGGCGTCGCTCATCCTGGAGGGGTCTCCCGCGGCGATCAGCCGTGCTTGAGGCGCGACAACTCGTCGTGGGCGGTCGCCAGTTCCTTCTCGAGGCGCGGCACCTCGGAGGGGTCATCGGGTTGCTTCTTCGCCGCCGCGAGCAGCTGCTGGAGTTTGGCGATCCGCTGCTGCAACACCTCCTGGCGCTTCTTGTCTTTCTTGTCCACCGCTATCCCCCTTACCCTCCGTCGCTGCCCGCGGGCGGCCCGTCCGAGGGCACGCGCGGGCACGACCCGTTCCGTCCATCATGCGTGCCCAGTCAAACACGCCCGATCAGCGGACGTCAGCCGGCGCGGCGTCGGCGGCCGGGGTCGCCACGGGAGGGGCGTCGCGGGGGGGCACCGCACCGCCGCGCTGGTCGGACGCATCATCGCGACGGTCGGCGTCATCGGTGGGGCGATCGGCATCGCGGACCGGCCCGCGTCCGCCCCGCTCGCCATCTCCAGGAGGGCCGCCGCGGAACGCTCCCCCGTCCGGCGGGCCGGCGCGTTCGCCGCCGCCGCCATCGCCCCCCTCGTCGGCCGTCGAGATCGCCTGCCGCGGGGGGCCGGTGTGCAGTTGGCGCATCCAGCCGGAGATCAACACCACTGCGAGCGACGTGGCCAGGGTCACGCCGAGCCACTTGGCGCGGTCGTCCCGCAGCCATTGCGTGCCGGCGCCGCGACCGACCAGGCCGCTGGCGAGGAAGAACACGACCATCGCGAGGAGGAATTTCACGCCGAACAAGGCGTGATAGCCGGTGCGCTTGAGCCAGGCGCCGTTCTCCCACTCGATCGCATCCCCCGTGAACACGAGGAAGTTCACCAATCCGCTCACGATCAACAGGGTGATCGCGCCGATCACCCACTTGAGCCATCGGCGGCGAATCGCCTCGTGGATCCGGGCACGCGTCTCGTCGCTTTCCGCGTCGAGCGCCGGCAGCAGGGCGAAGCGGGCGAACACGAGCCCCCCCATCGCGACGATCGCGGCGAGGATGTGCACCCAGCGGAACACGAGCAGGGACAAGTCGATGGAGCGCATGGCGGAGTCCGTGAGGCGAACGGGGCGCCGTCGGCGAAAACGGGACGCGTGTCGAGCCGAAGGATATCCGATCGCCGGCCGCGGGTGTACCATCCCCGCCGTCGCATCCCCGTGGAGACAGGCGACATGGAACACGCCTCCGATCTGCTCGTGCCGGGCCAGTCTCCCCACGCCCGATTCATGGCGTTGGCGCTGGATGAGGCACGGGCCGCGGCCGCCGAGGACGAAGTGCCGGTCGGGGCCGTCGTGGTCACCGGCGGCCGGGTGATCGCCAGCGCCCACAATCAGCGGGAACAACTCGCCGATCCCACCGCGCACGCCGAGATGATCGCCCTGACGCAGGCGGCCGCGGCGTTGTCCAGTTGGCGGCTGGAAGGGTGCACGTTGTACGTCACGCTCGAGCCGTGCCCGATGTGCGCCGGCGCGATCCTCCAGGCCCGCGTGCCGGTGGTGGTGTGGGGCGCGGCGGATCCCAAGGCGGGCGCGGTGGCCTCGCTCTACCGGTTGTTCGACGACCCGCGGCTCAACCACCGTGTCGAGCACACCGGCTTGGTGATGGCTGACGAGTGCGGGGCGATCCTCAGCGCCTTCTTCCGCGCGAAGCGGCCCCGTGGAGGTTGAGCGCGGCGCCGGCCGTCACCGGGCCCCGGCGGGCTTCGGCCACACGGCCCGGGAGCGCCTGCCGGATGAGACGCGGCGGCGTCGTTCCGACGCACGGCGTTCGTTCGGGAATGACCGAAGGCCGTGGATGGTCGTTGGCACGGGCGGCTAGCACCGTGCCGCGATCGGCAAGAATTCAGCACCGTGCCGCTATCGGCACGAGGTCAGCACCGTGCCGCGATCGGCACGAAGTCATCACCGTGCCGCGATCGGCACGAAGTCAGCGCCGTGCCGCGATCGGCACGAAGTCGCGGAGCGTCTCTCCGGTGTAGATCTGCCGGGGACGGCAGATCTTCTTCGTCGGCGA